>CALJIQ010000236.1 GCA_937973995.1 uncultured Saprospiraceae bacterium | reverse complement strand
ATTGCGTGTAGTTTTAATTGCTCAATCTGTTAAAGGTAAAGAATTTGTTGGGAAATATAAAAGGGTTGGATAAACGTCGTCAGGAGACGACTATGATAGCGCTTTCTAGTCTGGAGACTAGAAAGATCGGGACTCGATACCTCAAGTCTCCAGACTTGAGGTGGCTATAGGAGTCGTCTCCTGACGACATTCATACATTCAAAAAGACAAAGGACGCAAAATCACATCCACTCGCCGATTTTTCATTTTTCCTTCAAAAGTGGCATTATTATAAACAGGACCATCCTCGCCAAAATCTGCTTTTAGGATCAAGTCTATATCTATTTCCAAATCATATAAGATATCAATAACCGCTGCACTGCGCTGTTGGGAGAGCCAGTGATTGTATTCCCGACTCCCAATATTATCTGTAAAGCTATTGACGAGTACTTCATACCGATTGATGTTTTCTACGGAGAAGATGAATTCTTGTAGTTCAGATTCTTGGTCGGCATCAATATAGGAACTACCTCCACCAAAGAAGATACTTTTTAGTAGCGTCTGATTGGGAGGAATAGGGGCTGGTTCACTTTCACTTTGGGCAGTGAGTGGGGAGAGGAGAATGAGGGATAGGAATAGGATGAATAGGGGTCGGGTATGCATAGTCAGTATTCAACTTTGAGTTTAGATCATAGTTCTAATAAAAATAAGGAATCCTTTGCAGAATATCAATTTTTCAAAGTTTTTAGACCACTAGCTATCCCCAAATCAAGTATCTTTGAAGCTAAAGAACAAGTGCCTTTATGAGCAAAACAATCACACGAGCTAAGAAGAAAAAAAGCAAACCCGCCATCTCTGCACCAGAGATCGAATTCATTGACATTATAGGAGCAAATGTCAATAATTTAAAGAATATCAAGATTAGTATTCCCCGTAATAAGTTGGTCGTCATTACAGGGATTAGTGGGAGTGGGAAGTCTTCCTTGGCATTCGATACCATCTATGCAGAAGGGCAGCGTCGGTATATGGAAACCTTTACCGCCTATGCTCGGCAGTTCATAGGGGAGATGGAACGGCCGGATGTAGAGCATATTCATGGCTTGAGTCCTGTTATTTCCATTGAGCAAAAGACGACAGGGAGAAATCCACGCTCTACGGTGGGAACGATCACCGAAGTATATGATTTTTTGCGGTTGCTATTTGCGAGGGTAGGGGAAGCGTATTCGCATATTTCGGGTAAGCGGATGGTGAAGTATAATGAGGAGCAAATTATTGAGCACATCCAGAAAAATTTCAAGAATAAAAAATTAATTCTTTTAGCTCCATTAGTGAGAGGTCGAAAAGGGCATTATCGAGAATTATTTGAGCATACCCGTAAGCAAGGATACACCAAAGTAAGGGTAGATAGAGAGATTATAGAGATGAAGCCAAAGATGCAAGTGGATCGCTATAAAGTGCATGATATTGAGGTAGTGGTAGATAGATTGAAAGTACAAAAAGATCGTAAGGAACGCTTGGCGGAATCGGTGAATACCGCACTGAAATTGGGAAATGGATTATTATTGGTGATGAATGCGGATACCAATGAGGTACATCCTTATAGTAAGCACTTAATGGATGCGGAAAATGGGCTGTCTTACGAAGAACCCAATCCAAATACTTTCTCCTTTAATTCTCCGTATGGCTATTGTCCAAATTGTAAAGGATTAGGGAAGGTAGATAGAGTGGACTTAGAAAAAGTAATTCCTGACGATAGTAAAAGTATTGAGGAAGTAGGGATTGTTCCTTTTGGAGAAGTACGAGAGAATATGACCTTTAAGCAATTAAAGGCAATTGCGAAGGAATATAAATTTAAACTTTCTACCCCTATAAAGAAAATACCCAAGAAGGCATTAGAAACCATTTTATATGGCGGAAATGACAAGATACAAGTGAAGGTCCGATATAGTAAAAATGACTTTGTGTATGATCTAGCATATGAAGGGCTGATAAAAATGTTGGGCAGATGGTATAAGGATACGACTTCTGAAAAAATAAGAGGTTGGGCAGAGGAATTCATGATCGTAGATACTTGTCCCGAATGTAAAGGGCAACGACTAAAAAAAGAATCCCTCCACATCAAATTAGATGAAAAAAATATTTCAGAGTTAGCAGAATTAGATTTAGTCGCTTTTAATGCTTGGCTTCAAACAATTGAAAAAAAGCTATCTGCTCGGCAGAAAACAATAGCTAAAGATATTCTAAAGGAATTGCGATTACGAGTAGGATTCTTATTACATGTAGGCTTAACTTATCTCTCGCTCAATCGCCCCGCTAGAACTTTATCAGGTGGCGAAGCACAGCGCATCCGCTTAGCTACTCAAATAGGTTCGCAGTTAACAGGCATTACCTATATTTTAGATGAGCCTAGCATCGGACTACATCAGCGAGATAACCAAAAATTAATAGAAGCATTAAAGGAATTATCGGAGATCGGAAATTCGGTCTTGGTAGTGGAACATGATAAAGACATCATGCTGGCTTCGGATTATTTGATTGACTTGGGTCCAGGTGCAGGGAAGCATGGCGGCGAATTGGTGGGGGAGGGGACACCCAAAAAATTCCTCAAAAACAAAACTATTACGGCGGATTATCTGAGTAACCGTCAACGAATAGAAGTCCCCAAAGAACGCAGGAAGGGCAGCGGGGAATTTTTTGAATTAAAAGGGGCCACTGGAAATAATTTAAAATCCGTTAACCTAAAAATACCGTTGGGGACTTTTTGTTGTGTGACGGGCGTATCGGGTAGTGGCAAATCAACCCTAATAAATGAAACGCTCTATCCTATATTGCGGCAACATTTTTATAAAAGTAAAAAACGACCACTCCCCTATAAAGAATTCCAAGGCTTAGAACATTTGGACAAAGTGATTGAAATAGACCAATCTCCCATTGGGCGAACGCCTCGTTCCAATCCAGCAACTTATATTGGCGTATTTACGCATATTCGCAGCTTGTATACCAATATCCCCGAAGCCAAAATCAGAGGTTATAAACCAGGGCGATTTTCTTTTAATGTAAAAGGTGGTCGTTGTGAAACTTGTCAGGGAGGCGGTAAACGAGTGATAGAAATGAACTTCTTGCCAGATGTGCAAGTAGAGTGCGAAACTTGTTTAGGAAGGCGATACAATCGAGAAACTTTAGAGATTCTTTTCAAAGGAAAATCCATTAGTGATGTGTTGGATATGACCGTAGATGAGGCAACTGTTTTTTTTGAAAAGATCCCAAAGATTTATCGAAAGATGAAAACGCTACAATCGGTAGGCTTGGGGTATATTACGCTAGGGCAACAAGCAACAACGTTATCAGGAGGGGAAGCGCAACGGGTCAAATTATCGGAAGAACTTTCCAAGAGAGCTACCGGTAACACGATGTACATTTTGGATGAACCCACCACTGGTCTTCACTTTCAAGATATCAAACATCTACTCAATGTCCTCAATCAATTAGTGGATAAAGGGAATACCATTGTAGTCATTGAACACAATATGGACATTATAAAAATGGCAGATCATATTATTGATATTGGTCCAGAAGGCGGCAGTGGAGGTGGAAAAATCCTCTGCACAGGTACCCCTGAAAAAGTAGCCAAGCATAAGACTAGTTATACGGGAAAATTTTTAAAAGAGGAATTGTACTAGTCATTAGTCAGTAAGTCATTAGTCACTTGTAACGATATGTTGACTAATGACAAATGACTTAATGACAAATGACCAATTAAAAATGCTATACGAACAAATAGAAGAAGCCATCCAATACATTCGGGATATAACCGATTTCCAACCTCGCTTTGGGATTGTTTTGGGAACGGGCCTAGCAGGCTTGGTAGATTATATGGAGAAGGTGGAAGAATTGGAATATGAAGATATTCCCCATTTTTTAAGTCCGACGGTAGATACGCATCGAGGAAAATTGATTTTTGGACATTTTGGGGGACAACCAGTAGTCGTGATGGCAGGACGCTTTCATTATTACGAGGGCTATTCGATGAAAGAAGTGACCTTCCCTATTCGGGTATTAAAATTTTTAGGAATTGAACGATTGATTATTTCTAATATATCTGGTAGTACCAATCCGAATATCAATGCAGGTGATTTAGTCTTTCTAAAAGATCATATCAATTTACAACCAGAGAATCCATTGAGGGGATTCAATGATGTTCGTTTAGGCCCTCGCTTTCCGGAAATGCTAAAAACTTATGATCGGGACTTGAATCAGAAAGCACTGGATTATGCGATGGAAAATGGATTCAAAGCGCATGAAGGCGTGTATGTAGCCTTGGCAGGACCTAATTTAGAAACGCCAGCTGAATATGGATTTTTGCATAAAATTGGTGGGGATGTAGTGGGTATGTCAACCGTTCCTGAAGTGATCGTAGCTCGACACATGAGCTTACCATTATTTGTGGTATCCGTCGTCTCTAACAAATGTTATCCGATTGATAAAATCCCTTCTTCGAGTTTGGAAGAAATTATTGAGATAGCGATTGAGGCAGGCGAGAAGATGCAGCGGGTGGTGGCTTTTGTCCTTAATGAGAGCCAAGAGTCGGACACCTCGAAGATGTCTGACTCTTAGATAAACTTACAAAACCGTAGTAGTAGAAATAATATATTCCAAGTCTTGTATCAAATTTCTTTTTTCCTGTCCAGGAGCAAATACAAAACCATCCAATAAGAATAATTCACTAGTTTCAGGATTGTGGATTAAATAGCTAATGAATGGACCGCCCATATAATCTTTAGTCAATTCCCAAATACCTCTGGCCTCCACGGCATATAATTCTTTAAACTGAGTGGGGTTGACAAACATAGGAAGAGAGATATCGTTGATTTGCATAAAAGAGCCTTCTATACTAGACGAAATGTATTGTTTACCGATCGAATCTCTCAAAGTTTTAAAGCCCTCATAACTCAATTGGGCGGGATCTTTATAGGGTAGTTTATGCAATAAAATATTACTGCTCATTTCGGCAGTTTCCTTTCTAAGCCATAACAACTCAGGATCATCCATTGCCAAGAAGTAGTCTTTGGGAACACGTAGTTGAATGCCAAGTTTATCTTGTACTTGCTTACCGATAGAACGATTTTCTCCCCCTGCAAACACACTAGCTTCTATCAGTTTTTTATCCCCTTCCTGTATTTTTTTAACGACACTAGGATAGCTAACTTGGATATTTTTGATAAGGCTGGAGGGGTCGGTACCAAACATAAATATCACCAATTGTCCTTGTGCCCATTTATCCGCTTTTTGCAAATTGCCATATTTTTTTCCTTCTTTTGCGCTGCGGATGCGCTCCTCTCCAATATTTTCTTTCATTAAGGCAGCCGTAGCAGAACCTTCATTAGTGATATCTCCTAACAAAATATAGGTTCTCAATTCCTTACGGATTGGGTCCGCTGCTAATTGTTCTGGGGTAAAATGCTTTAAGTCGAAAATTGGCTCAGGCTGGGGTAGAATCAAAAAAGCAGAGGAGAAATAATACCGAAAAGTATCTCCCACTTCCCCTTCCCAAACGTCTTTATCCGCTATAACAACTACGTGATTGGATTTCCCAAAAGAATAGGGTTTGGGTTTAAAGCGGGTGACCACTTCTTCGGAACAACTGCTTAGTAAGTAAATAAGCGCAATTGAAGCAAGGAGCAAAAAGGTTCTTATTTTAGTATTGAAAATCATATGCTGAGCTGATTAATAGTCACTTAGATTCTTTATCTGTAAGTACTCAATTTTGAATGAAGAATTTTGAATTTTGAATGGGCGGCTGCCTTAAATATTAGTGTCTTCCTCCTATTGCGTCTCGTTTTATTCAAAATTCAATCATTCAAAATTCAACATCGAGAACCTACCTGTATCTCAAAAGATGAAAATAAAGGACATTTTGGCGTGTAAATTTATTCGTGGTCTTGCGGCTGGTCTCCCTGACTCCTGACCCCTGACTCCTGACCCCTCTTTTTCCTATTACGAGGATGAAAAGTCATCACTGTTTCTCGTAAATAATCGGTATCCAAATGGGTATATATCTCTGTGGTAGTGATAGATTCATGCCCTAACATATCTTGTACGGCTTTTAAATCTGCACCACCCTCTACCAAGTGGGTGGCAAAAGAATGCCGAAACGTATGAGGGCTTACATTTTTTTCAATACCAGCCGCTTTACTAGCCGCTTTGACCACATGAAAAACCATGATGCGAGTTAATTTCTTGCCTCGTCTATTCAAAAATAGGAAATCTTTGTGATCTGGGTGTATATTTTTTTGCTGTTCGCGGACATGGTTGACATAGAAACCAATATGTTTGATTGCTACTTCTCCAATTGGAACGATCCGTTCTTTATTGTTTTTTCCAATAACTTTTAGGAAACTAACTTGGGGATAGTAATTAGAGAGTCGTAGATTAATCAACTCAGATACCCGCAATCCACAGGCATAAAGGGTCTCCAACATGGCTCTATTGCGCAACCCATGATTGGTACTTAAATCTATCGTACCCAACAGGGCTTGCATTTCTTCATAGGAAAGAACTTCTGGAATTTTTCGCTGCATTTTCGGCGTATCCAATAACTGCATTGGATTTTTATCCACTATATCTTCCAGTAAGAGGTATTTGTAAAAGGTCTTTAAACCAGAAATAATTCGAGCTTGCGATCTAGCGCCAAGCCCTAGCTCATTGATCCATTGAATAAACTGGGCCAAATGATCTGAGTTTATTTCTTTGACCCCCATATCATATTGATGAATTTCCAAAAAGTCAACCAATTTTTGCACATCTCTTCCATATCCTTCAATAGAATTATTGGAAAGGGATCGCTCCAATTTTAAGTACGACTCAAAGCCTTTTAGTAATGGTTGCCAGTTCATGAATTTTTAGGAGTCGGGAGTCAGGAGTCAGGAGTCAGGGCAGTTAGATTCAAATAGACGAGAAAAATTCTCGTTTATTGATTCGACTCTGACACCTGTCTCCTGACTCCTGACACCTATATTTCATACTGTCCTTTGCGATGAAATTTCAACAAATGGTCAGGATCTGTCTCATTGTAAATACAGAGGGTCAAGGTACGTTTATTTCTGCGATTGGGTGGGAATAATATCTTGATCGGGTTGTGGATATAGCCGTTGTCTTCAAATAGTAAGATTTGCTTATTTCTGGTTTGTAGGCGAAATAATTTTAATTCTTCTGCGTCTTTGGGAATAGGGATGTCGCCATAGCCTTCCTCTTTTAAAAAGGCTTTTATCATTTCATAGCTATGTTTTAAGTTCGAGCCTGCAAAGGTGGTGATATACTCATACCCGTTTGATTCCCCTCCCATATATACCTCTTCTATCGTAGGAAAGTCCTCTCGGATAGAGGGTCGTATGGGTTCTTCTATAGGTTCCACAAATTCTTGATGTATAGCCATTTGAGTTGCGAGTTAGTAAGTACTCAATTTTGAATGAAAAATTTTGAATTTTGAATGGCAATCATTCACAGACTTACCATAAGAGGTATTAAAGCTAGACAAATTTACTATTTTTTGTTGAAAAATATTTAATGAAATACTTTTTGTTTTTAACAAAAAAGACGCAAAGAATTATATAACAACTCTTTGCGTCCTTTAGTGGTAAAGATGGCAGGCACTTCAAAAGTCTATTGATACCCCACATCTTTTTGATCTCTACAATCCCGAAGGGATTGAATACGAATAGCCCTAGATGCAATCTAGGGATAAGATTGAGGATATTTCCCAACCCAGAATGGGTTGAATTCACGATATTCAACTCTTTCAGAGTTGGGAATTGCTCCAAACATGATGTCACCGTATTGCATACGGTGCTATTCATATTGAATCCCTTCGGGATTTGGAGATGTGGGGTATCAA
>CALJIQ010000235.1 GCA_937973995.1 uncultured Saprospiraceae bacterium | reverse complement strand
ATGGAGGGTGTCCATGAGGATTGGGTACAGGTAGGAACGGAACGCATTGCTCGTTTCAATAATTTACAACCCGGCAGCTATAGTTTTAAAGTCAAAGCAGCCAATGCCGATGGAGTTTGGACCAAAGCCCCCTTAGTAGTCAATATTCAGATATTACCTCCGTGGTGGGGGACTTGGTGGATGAAAATTATTTATGCACTTGCGATTGCAGGTAGTTTATTTGGCTATTACCAATTCCAGCTGCGTCGGCAATTAGCGGAGGCGGAAGCCCAACGTTTGCAAGAATTAGATGAGGTGAAAACCAAAATGTACACCAATATTACCCATGAATTTAGGACACCACTTTCTGTAATTCAGGGATTAGCAGAACAAATCGAAGGCAATGAAAACACCAAAGCTTCTATCCAAAGAAATAGTTTAAATCTTCTAAATCTGGTGAATCAAATGTTGGACCTCGCTAAGCTGGAATCAGGAACATTATCCGTTAGCATGACACAAGGAGACATCATTACTTATTTGAGTTATTTAATGGAATCCTTTCAGTCTTTTGCAAAAAGTAAAAATATTCGCTTGCACTTCTTACCTAAAATCAATCAATTAACAATGGATTATGACCCCGATAAATTGATGAAGATCATTGCCAATTTATTATCTAATGCCATTAAGTTTACGGAAGAAGGAGGAAATGTGTATGTACAAGTAGAAGAGAAAAAATCACCTGCGCCAATAGCCCTAAAAAACTTAGAAGTTATCAGGCCTAAAAAGCAATTGCGTATCTCCATTAAAGACACAGGTATTGGGATTCCCGAAGACGAACTTCCTCATATTTTTGATCGGTTTTATCAGGTAGATGCAACCAGCACCCGAAAAGAAGAAGGAACAGGGATAGGATTAGCATTTGCTAGAGAACTAACGAAATTACTAAAGGGGAACATAACAGTGGAGAGCCAATTAGAAAAAGGCTCTACTTTTCATATTATCTTGCCCATTACAAAAGAAGCCCCAATGAGTAGCGGAAATGCTACTCCATCTTTAATCCAAGAAGTAGTCAGACGGGAAGCAAGTACAGAACGATTTGCGGACACCTTCACTCCTTCGACAGATATACCATTGGTCTTAATCGTAGAGGACAATAAAGATGTTAAGGCGTATTTAGCTTCTTGTTTGGACAAAAAATATCAATTAGCTTTTGCCGCCGACGGTGTAGAAGGGGTCGATAAAGCTATCCAATTAATTCCAGATATAATCATCAGTGATGTAATGATGCCCAAAAAAGATGGCTATGAATTGTGTGATTTTCTAAAAAAGGATGTGCGAACTAGCCATATCCCCATCATCTTATTAACTGCCAGAGTAGATATAGATTCAAAAATTGTGGGCTTACAAAAGGGGGCAGATGCCTATCTTGCCAAACCCTTCAATCGGAAAGAATTAATGGTAAGATTGGAGCAATTAATTGTATTACGCAATCAATTGCAAGAACGCTATGCTTCTAATCTACCTCCTATAGAAGCCAATAAAGCTAAACGGGCTGCTGAACAATTCATATTAGAAGATGCCTTCATTAAGCAACTAAGGAAAGTTATTTTGGAAAATTTGGAAACCGAGTCATTCAACTCTACCGCTTTGACAAAAGCAATAGGTATGAGCAGTTCGCAACTATACAGGAAACTAAAGGCATTAACAGATAAGTCTCCTGCCATCTTTATCCGTTCGGTGAGACTTCAAAAAGCCAATGAGTTATTACAAACAACCAACAAGCCTATCACTGAAATTGCTTATGAGGTAGGCTTTAAGGATACTGCGTATTTTAGTACTTGTTATTCCAAAGAGTTTGGAATGAGTCCTCGTCAAGCTCGGAAATAAGCTTGAATCATTCTTTCTTTCCCAAATAAATCCTTCTTAATTGTCACATCTAGAAATCCTTGCTCTTTTACTATACTTTTCACCTCCTGTGCATTAAACTCATTCACTTCAAAAAACAAAAATCCAGAAGAAGCTAAATGAGATAAACCAAATTCCGCAATCGTTTGATAAAAAATCAAGGGATCATTGTTACTCACAAATAAAGCGAGGGAAGGCTCAAAGTCCTTCACCCAATCAGGCATCAAATCAGCTTCTTTGGTAGGAATATAAGGTGGATTACTAACAATAATATCAAATTGAGGTAAGGCAGTCCATTCCTCTTTCTTTAAAATATCTACCTGTTGAAAAGAGACAAACACTTTATTCAATTGAGCATTCTCTTGGGCGATCGCCAATGCCGCTTCACTAATATCAATCGCCATTACCTCGGCTGAAGGAATTTTCTTTTTTAAAGTAATGGGTATGCAACCACTGCCTGTTCCAATATCCAAAATGCGTGGTGCTTCCAAAGTATTAGTCTCCAAAATCCAATGGACCAATTCTTCTGTTTCGGAACGAGGGATTAATACATCGGGGGTGACTTTAAATTTCAAGCCATAAAAATCCGCTTGCCCTAGTACGTATTGTACAGGTTCTTGTTGGAGTAATCGTTCTTCTATGGATTGAAAAGCTCGTTGAAAAAGGAAAGGTTTGGAAGAAGTAAAATCAAATAAACGAAAAGCATCTTCGAAGACGATACGGGCAATGCTTTTAGCTTCGCCTTCGCCGTAAATAGGTTGGAGGATTTTAACTAATTGCGTATAATATTCTTGTATGGACTCCAAATCAATTGAGAATGGAGAATGGAAAATGAAGAATTAAGAATTGCAAGCATTATGCGAATTCTCAATTCTCAATTCTCAATTCTCAATTATTCCGATACTTTCAGCACCAATTTCCCCATCTTCTCTCCTGTAAACAAACGCATAAAGGTATCTCTAAAATTCTCGATACCTTCATAAATATCTTCTCTAGATTTTAGTTTGCCTTGCGCCATCCACGAACCCATATCCATAGCGGCTTTGCCAAAATCTTTGGTGTAATCCATCACAACCATTCCTTGCATCGTACCACGATTCACCAATAGCGACAGATAATTGGAAGGGCCTTTAATAGGAGTGGTATTATTGTATTGAGAAATAGCACCGCATATTACGATTCTAGCATTTCTACGAATGCGGGATAGGGCTAAGTCTAAAATCTCCCCTCCTACATTATCAAAATATACATCGATTCCTTTTGGACAATGTTCTTTTAGCCCTTGGCGCACGTTGCCATTTTTATAATCTATCGCACCATCAAAGCCAAGTGTTTCGGTCAAGTATTTACACTTTTCTGGACCACCTGCAATACCGACAACGGTACAGCCTTTGATCTTAGCAATTTGTCCAACAATACTCCCCACTGCACCTGCTGCACCAGACACTAGTACGACATCGCCTTCTTTGATTTTTCCTACTTCTAATATACCGAAGTAAGCTGTCATCCCGGGCATTCCTAATGTGCCAATATAAACTGGCATTGGCGCTAAATTGGTATCTACTTTATAAAAGCCCTCTCCATTGGTAGCAATATACTGCTGTACGCCTCCCCAACCACTTACGACATCCCCCTCTTTAAAGTGTGGATGCTTACTTTCGATCACGGTGCCCACAGATCCCGCTCGCATCACCTCCCCTATTTGCACGGGAGGAATATAGGATTTCATATCGTTCATCCAACCCCGCATGGCAGGATCTAAAGAGATATATTCTTGTTTAATCACTACTTCTCCTTCTTTAGCAGCAGGAATAGGATTCGTTTCTAAGGTCCAAGTGGATTCGTCAGGTACGCCTATTGGGCGTTTGGATAGTTTTACTTGTTTATTCACAATAATTTATTTTCAGGTAGATTTTTTAACCACATTAGGGCATTTAAGTTTTTTCACATAAGTTCACAAAAGGATGATAGCAACTGTGTGTTCTTATGTGAAACAACTAATATGTACTTATGTGGTTAATTTAAAAAACGCAAGTTAAAGAGAATGGAGGAAATATAAGAACGAAATCTTATATCTAATTTTTTAAGGCTCTAATATTTTCTAATTCAATAACAGATAGTTTCTTTAAATTTCCTTTTTCAAATAAGGTAGGCAGGTCCCCCAATGGCGTTTCCTTGTCTGCTTTATAGTTGACATAATCTTGAAAGCGAATACCATTGACCGTTGTTGGATTGATGGCTTCTCTAAAACGAACGCCTCCTTTATTCACATGAAAGCTATACGCCAAATAATCCACCACATGCGTATCTTGATGAATCCAATAGTAAAAAACATCTTCAAAATCGGTTCCGCCGCCTTCTTTTTTAAAAGCAATTTCTAGGGTATGATAGGAGTTTCCTTTAATAATGGTGAGACCTTTGTAAGTTGTCAAAACAGCAGGGTCATTTAACTTATAGGGAAGCAGGGCAAAGTAGATAACGGAATTAAGGCTATTGCTGTATTTGGTATTGTCCGCTGGAGATAAGTTGATTTGTTGACCATTGATATGACGAGTGAATCCTGCATTGGAAAGGACATCTCTTATATTATCTCCATCTTTATTTTCTTGCCGAGTGTATTGATAAGTGTCTTGGTTATTGCTAAAAGAGTATTGTTTATCTCTAAAATCAAACTCGAAGGCACTATTTGAATAGGCAGTTCCTCCATGCGCTGATATTGCTTTATTGATAATATCCGCTGCCTTAGTAGGCGCAGGTTGTTGGAGCAATGCTTTGCTTTTGCAAGCTGCTAGGATTAGTATTAGTATTAGTACTAGAAATCCCCACCCTAATTTACACATAGTTAGTTAATTTGATAATTTGACAAATAGGGCAACCTTCCCTGAAATGGACATCGAGTCCATTTCAGGGAACAAGGGATTCTAAAGGGGCAAAGGCTAGCGATGCTAGCCTTTGCCCCTTTAGAATCCCTTGTCAAATCGAGTTGGCTCGATGCCAACTTGATTTGAGGTATGTCGTAATAATGGATTTATTTAAGGTTTTATAATTTCAACAACTTGGCAAAATAACTGCCTGTTTCCGTATCAATTTTTAAATAATAAATACCAGCCACGAAATTACTAAAATCTATGGTAGAAATAGGTCTGTCAGAAGACTTAGAAAATAAGCTTTTACCTGATAAGTCTAAGATAGAATAATGAGCCGAAAGCGGCTTATTCCATTCGATGAATAACTGCGTTTGAATAGGATTGGGATAATAAGTAACAGCAATAGAAGCAGATATATCTATTGTTGAAGTGCTTTGACAACTAACCTCATCTGAGGGTAAAATAGACAAGGTGATCGTCCGAATGGAATCGCATCCATTGCTGCTTGTGAGGATATTCGTATAAGTACCCGCACTGGTTAGCCCTTCGAAATCTTCTCCTTGACAAATACTAGTTTCAATAATCGTTTCTACATTGGGTAGTACATTTAAGGTGAGCGATCTAATCGAATCACAACCACTTACGGAGGTAAACGTATTTTCATATACGCCCGTAGCCGTTAATCCCTCAAAGTCCTCTCCTTCACAGATCGTTGCCGTGATGGTGGATTGTATGGTGTTAGACACGGTGAGGTTTAAAATTCTGGTAGAATCACAGCCATTAGCGGTTGTGAAATTATCTTCATACCGTCCACTTTGTGCATAGCCTTCATATAATTGACCTTCACAAATGCCAACTGAAATTTCTCGTTCGATAGGTTCAAGTACAGTTAGATTGACGGTATGAGAAGAATCGCAACCATTCGTCGCTGTAAAAGAATCGCTATATACGCCAGGAAGGGTTCTACCTCCAAAGCTTTCTCCCTGACAAATAAATACTTGTTCAAAAGTGTTAAGGGGTCCATCAAAAAATGATAACTGAAGGGTATGAAGCGAATCACAGCCATTGCTACTACTGTACATAAAAGAATAACTACCTTCCACATCCAATGCCGTTCCTCCTTCTATCCAAAAATCGCCAGGACATATCTGCACTTCTGAGGTACCTGTTACTTGTCCAGCTATACTTAAAGAAAGTACGACGGTGCTATCACAACCTGAAGCCCCTGTCAAATTAAGGGTGTACGTTCCTGCTTCACAAAATTCAGTTCCAGCTATCGTCAAACAAGAACCTTCACAAATACTACGACTATCCGCAGTAGGAACAGAAGAAAGCACCGTTAGGAATAACCTTCTAGTAGAGTCACAACCCGTTAAGGCACTAGTGTAAGTATCTACATAAGTACCCGATTGTACCCTGCCTCCATAATTCTCTCCTTCGCAAATGGTCATTGATAAGGTAGTTTCTATGGGAGACTCAACGGTTAGTAGTAGGGTTCGAGTAGAATCACAACCACTAGCCGAAATAAATACATCCGTGTATTGTCCACTTTGACTATATCCTTCATAAGAACCACTTGCACAGATCGTTTGTGCGATTGTGGACTGTACAGCAGGTACAACGGTTAGGGTTAATATTCGAGTAGAATCACAGCCACTAAAAGAGGTAAAGGTATCTGTATATTGTCCAGTCTGTGTATATCCTTCATAGGTACTGCCTGCACAGATGGTCTGATTAATAGAAGTCTTTAGAGAAGGTAAGACGGTTAAATTCAAGGTTCTAACAGAATCACAACCCTCACCTTTTGCGAAGGTATCTGTGTATTGTCCACTTTGGCTATATCCTTCAAAGGAACTACTCGCACAAATTGTCTGGCTGATGGAAGATTCTACAGAGGATAATACCGTTAAATTCAAGGTCCTAACAGAATCACAGCCATCCGCTTTCGCAAAGGTATCCGTGTATTGTCCGCTTTGGCTATATCCTTCATAAGTACTACCCGCACAAATTGTTTGAGTGATCGTGTTAACAGCAGCAGAACATCCCAATACTGTTACACCTCCATCTATTAAGTCCGCATTCAACAGTCCCTCTAAATCAATGAATTCTGGATGCAGCGGAGTCGCCTCCGACTCATCAAAAAATAGCCTAGAAGACCCCGTTTTTTTAGGAGTAAAACACAGGGTAAAAACAGAACTATTATCTGGTAAGCGAAAAGTGCTAGTAATGTTTTCATTAATCCAAGCTACCCTAAACATATCAGGGAAGTCTTGATAACTTGATTGCAAAAAGAATGGCACGTTTGCATTAATCACTCTAGTAAAATCTAGAACAGTGGAGTCCCAGGAAATGGTAAATTGGAAACCAATTAAATTGAAGTTTTGTACCAAAACATCTGCACACATTTCTTCTCCTATTTTTACCGTTTCCTCTTCAATTCTAAAACTTAAATCTTGTGCAAATACAAAATGAGGAACCAACAAGGAAGATCCAAAAAATAGGAAAGTGAATAGAAGGGAAAGTCTAATTGTATAAGGTAATCGCATGGTCAAGTTCTTTGGAATTACATATAAATTTTAATTATATAAATACGAAAAACTATTCCAATAGTTTAAGTAAATAAGTGAATTCACAGCAACTTGTATCTAACTAAGTCAACTTCCCGTCAAAACATTGAAAATCAGTCCAATCCTTAGTACAAGCACCTAGTTCATTATTTGCACAAAGCACCTATTTAAAAAATAGTAATAATCTGATAACCAATTATTAGTAACAATTTTTCAGTTATTGATATAGTACAAAAGAGGTTATTTATATTTTTCATTCCCTCGAAAAGCCAGCAATTTTGCATATTCATGCAAATCCGATTCTAGCGACTACTTCACCCGTATTGTTTAACTTTTTTTAATTGTGTTTTGAAAACAGAAGCCGTTACCTGTTTTTTAAAAACATGATTCTTAAAATTCAAGAAATGTTGATTAAAAAATACCTTTTTAGTTTAATAGTGGTAGCCTGTTGTTGGGGGTCCGCCTTAGCTGCTGATTTCACTATTTCTGGTAAACTAAGTTTAGTGACCCAAAATGTTCCTGTTCCATTTTATCAAGTGGAGATTAAAAGTGAAGATGGACAATTTGTAGGGAAAACTCAAACAGGGTTTAGTGGGAAATACTCCCTCACTTTTGAGTTGCCTGAAAATGATGGTATCACTTTTCTCGTAAGTGTAACAGACATTTGTACCCAAGAAAACATTACCAAACAAGCTTCCTCTATAGAAGAGAAAGCTACTGTCAATTTTACTCTTTGCAGCGAAGAGGAAGAGAACGAAGCTATGGAGGAAGAGGAGGAGGAACTAGATGGTATTCTAGGGATACTAGATAGCCTCGGCATAGAAGATGTTGAAGGTATTGAAGATATTATTGATGGCATTGATAATCCAGAAGATATTCTCGCAATATTAGATAGCCTCGGTATTAATGACATAGATGAGATCGAAGACATCCTCAATGGCATAGAAGGACAAGACATCGAAGATGTAGACGATATTCTTGCGCTGCTTGATAGTCTTGGCATAGATGAAATAGATGAAATAGAGGACATCCTTAATGGCATCGACGGGCAGAACATCGAAAATGTGGACGACATCCTTGCACTACTTGATAGTCTCGGCGTGGATGGAATAGATGAAATAGAGGACATCCTCGATGGCATCAACGGGCAGAATATTGAAGATGTAGAGGACATCCTTGCTTTACTCGATAGCCTCGGGGTAGATGGAATAGATGAGATCGAAGACATCCTCAATGGCATAGAAGGACAAGACATCGAAGATGTAGATGATATTCTTGCGCTGCTTGATAGTCTTGGCATAGATGGAATAGATGGAATAGAGGACATCCTTGATGGCATCGACGGGCAAAACATCGAAGATGTAGAGGACATCCTTGCTTTACTCGATAGCCTCGGTATTGATGGCATTGACGGATTAGATGATATTTTACAAGAAATAGGCGATGTAAATATTGAAGACATAGACGATCTTCTCGGTCTGCTTGAAAGTTTAGGAATTGAAGACCTTGACCAGATTGAAGACATCCTTGATGGCGTAGCGGATGGTGTTGATCCTTCCGAATATTTAGGTTGCCAAGCGTTCTTCTTCTTTCAAGAAGTAGCGGATGATAAAATTCAATTCAATGATTTATCTCTAGGAGATAGTCTCTCTTGGGAATGGGATTTCGGAGATGGCAATACGAGTACAGAACAAAATCCTGTACATGCATATCAGGAAGCGGGGGTATATGAAGTAACCTTAAAGATCAAAGGAAAAGATTGCGAGAACAGTTTTACGCTTGCTGTATTTTCTGATTTCGATGCATGGCTTGACAGTCAGTGCCAGGCTTTGTTTATACCAATGATAAACGGGCTAAGCATCCAATTCTGGGAAACAGCATTGGGGGAGGTAACAGATTGGGCATGGGACTTTGGAGATGGGACAACTAGTACGGAAGAAGAACCTAGTCATACCTATGAAGAAGCAGGCACTTATTTAGTATCATTGATGATTACAACAGCGTCGGGTTGTAGTAGCACTTTTGATCTTGAAATAGAGGTAAGCGGAGAGGGTTTTGGAGGCAATATAGCTGCCAGTTTAGCAAAGGCATTTAGCACAAATACGCAAGAGGAGGCCTTGTTACAAACAGCAGAATTATACCCTACTATCGTTCAAGATCAGCTTACGCTAAAGCTACATTTTGTCAAATCCACAGATTTTGAAATCCAAATACAATCTATAAACGGTTATGCTATTTATAGACAAAATTATACTGCGGTACAAGGAGACAATGCTCTATCTTTGAGTGTGTCCGATCTTCCAAAGGGAGTTTATCTGGCAAGAGTTAAAACAGCAAATGGAGAGCGAGTTTTGAAATTTATAGCTCAGTAAAAGTAAGGTTATTGAAAGTAATTATGGGTTATTATACTTGGAACGGGATAAAAAAGTGATTTTACAATACTGTTTAACTGTTTATTTGTTGAACTGTTTATCTAAGTATAGCTTGTAAACGAATAAACAGTTACACAAATAAACAATTAGTTCACTTTCATGATTTTACCTCGTTCGCAGTATAGAATAACTTTTAATAACCTTCTAAATCGAAAACAGTAAGAATTGAATTGGCAACAGCAATTCATAAACCGATCCTAGTTTTCCTATCGTTCTAGGATTCGGTTTTTAATCAAGTTTTCATAAGAACAAACAAAACCAACCATATAAAAAAACAAACTATTCTTTACTAAGAATTAGTCTGTGATGGTACTACTTTGAGGGAATCTGCCTTTGGCACGTTCCCTTTTTGTATTTATTGTCAGCTTGCTATCTCAAGCTAGGCAAATAGGAATTTAGGAGGCAGGGAATTAAAAAAGGGGCTTTGAAAAGCCCCTTTTTTAATTCCCTGCCTCCTAAAAACTCACCTGCGAGTTGGCGTCAGCCAACGAGCTTATCATCAACATATCTCTTTCCGCAAATTCCCCAATATATTTTCCAACTGTTTAAATAACAAAGGAGAGATCGTCTCTTCATTAATGATTGGTTGGCAATCATGGCAAATTGTCGCAGTTTTAATATGCTGCAAAGCATGGGTATGCTTGCTATTAAAATCCATCAAGCAATTTTCAGGTTGAGGATGTTGGTGTAAATACCAATCGACAAAACTGCGGTAAGATAGCTTTGCATAAAGACCCGTTACGATATAAAAAGCTAAGGCAGCGGGTAGTTCATTTGTTTCAATTGGATATAATGGGCAAGCATTGACAATAATATTATTATCGTAAGCGGGATCTAAAGTGTAGATCCAATTAGAATCTAAATTTCCCTGTGTTAACAAAATCAAATGATCCTCTTCGTTCAAAGAATGATCTGCCCTTAATTTTTTACATTCTTCAAAAAGAAATTGAGAAACTGTATATACATCATGCTGCCTATTAGGCTCACAATCGTTCTCTTGCTTAGAAAAAGGAAAACTCTGTTTTAAAAAAGAGACCCGAAGCATACCATTTATCAAATCCCTTAAGGTGTATTTTTTCAATTCTGGCAAATGAGAAATATTCTGCCCAGGCATGATACGAGTGTACCAACTATTATCTGCAAAAGTGCCAGATTGTATATATTGATTAGGGACTCCTATCTCTGGTAAGGTTCGAATAATTTCTTTTAATAAGTTTCTTTCAAGGATAAATTTTTTCTCTAGATTTTCACAAGGGATACATCGAGTGGATAAGTCTTCTCGGTGAACATTGAGACTAGTTGACAGTGAAGAAAAAGAAGCTACCCCTCGGCTTTTATTGAGTAAAATCAATAAATTTTGTAAAACGTCTTTGGAGAAGTTGTGTGTTTGAACTAAATGAATGTTCATACTCTCATCGTAAACAGGTTATTGCGAAATATATCGCTACTTCTCGGAAGTAAGAAACGACAAAAAACAACTGCTCATTCTTTGTCAGAAGATGCTAGGGAACGTTGGAAATAAAGGTGCAAAAAATGACCATTCATTTTCTGTCCACTACTAGGACATAAAGGTGTTTCAAACTGCTTAGTAGCAAAATATAGGGAAAGATGGTGGATAGGGTAGTTTATCTGCTTATAAAACTTAGTATGTCAAGTTAACCAAGGAAAGTTCTTATATCTTTTGGTTTTGATATAGTTTTTTGAGCAATTTAGTTTTTCTCCCTGTATTTTATTTATGTGATTATGAGACGGAAAGTATATTAAAAAGTCACATTCAATAAGCGTTCAGAATCCTTTTATTCTTTCTGGTATTTGTTGCTTTTTAATACGTAAATGAGAAGAGGGATAAATGCGTAAATGGGTCGCTGGTTCCATCGAAAGCTTCTACCTTTTTGGTAAGGATTTTACCTGCATTTACCCATTTTCTCCTTTATTTACTTACTCCTAAGCTGGCGAAGCCAGTACCATAATTCTATGCCTCGCTTGCTTCGCAAGCTCGGCAGTGAGGTTCTTTTAGCGGCAGCAATTTAAAAGCGTTTTTTTAAAAAACACTTTTAAATCGCTGCCGCTAAAGAAACCTATTGCGAGGCTTGAGCGCACGATTTCCGTTTGAAAAACGGAAGGAAGGTTTGGTAAACCTTCCAGTAAGCGAACCGTGAAACGGATGGGCAGCGTCGCCGAGCAAGCTTTTGCCAGATTTGAGCAAAACTTAAGTCTCTATATACTATAGATTACTCACTTTTCTTTATCAACTTATTGCCGTTACTTCCGTACCTAGTTATAGGGAAAAACAAACTATGAAGTCGTATCATTTTATTGGATTCTTTTTACTACTCGCCTTTCTAAGAGGTCCATCTATATTTGCACAAATCGAGACGCTCTCTACCTACCAGTCCCTGAACTCCTGCCAATATCTATCCTCAAAAGATCATCCTGTTCAAATTGCAAGAATTCTTCCTAAGAGAGCTGGTCTATTAAAAAACATACAATTTCATTTGGGTGGTTCACAGGGAAGGTGCAAAGTTCATTTGTTTGGGCAGGAGGGCGGAACTAATTTTCCTTTTTTTGGAAAGGATTTAATTCCTCCCATTGTACTGTCAAAAACACAGATAGGAGACACTTCTATTACCATCTCGGTATCCGATTCTATTCTTATTGAAAACGACCAATTTTATCTGGCCTTTACGGATTTTGAAGGGGATTTTGGAGTCCTACAAGACAGTGCCTATTACGACACTTTTTGTACCTCCAAAGATGGAGGCAACTTTTATCCTACCCTACTTTTAAACAGAGATAGTTCAAAGTGGTTAGGAGATAATTGTCACTTGGCGATGGATATTACAATGGTTTACCAGCCACTCCATGATCCCCTGTTTGAAGATATTACCACTGCTGTTGGCTTGCCTTTGAATCTATCTAATCGCTCCATCGCTTGGGCAGACGTCAATAAAGATTATTGGATAGACCTATTATTAGGAACTCATTTATTTTTGAATAAAGCGGGAACATTCGAAAAAACAAAACTACCTATTCCATCGATCCCAAATAATCATTTTAAGAAGAGCATCTTCCTTGACATGAACAATGACGGAGCTTGGGATATAATTCTTTTTGGCACCCAAAAAAGTATTTTATTATTAAATGATGGAACGGGAAAATTTGTCTCCAGAGATCTCTCTATCCCTAGCCTTGCGTCTCTCCAAGCAGTGAGTATTGCCGACATCAACCAAGATACTTATCCTGATTTGGTACTTGCTCAATTATGGGGTAAATATCCTGAGCCCCAGCCTAATTTTTTGCTATTAAATAATGGTCAATTAAATTTTATAAATAGTACCAAGCGGCTTTATCCTAATCATCAAGGCAACTTTAATTTTCCCGATGGTATCCCTTGTGAGGCGCAAATGGATTCTACCTATCTCCCCAACCTAAATAGAAACCGCAGAAGCAGAGGCACGCAATTTATTGATTACGATCAAGATGGTGACAGTGATCTATACATCACCAATTATTTTTTAGAAACAGACGAATTTTATGAAAATAATGGACGAGGAAAATTCACCCCAATAGCTGCGCCCAAACCTTTTAATCAAAATGATACCATGTCCAATCACGGTACAGGAGTAGCGTGGTATGACTTTGATAATGATGGTGATTTCGACGTATTGATTCCTCAACTAGCCCATCCAAATTTTGTATCCGAGTTTGACCACCGAGGAACAACGCTCTACCAAAATGAAGATGGACATTTTAAAGATGTTTCTTCATCAAGCGGCATCCAATACGAAGAGACCCACGCTGGGGCCGCTTTTGGAGATGTCAATAATGATGGGTTAGTAGACCTCATTACCACCGTTTATTATGGCTGCCGTTATGTAGATTTATATGTACAAGGCCCCAATCATACCTTCCAATTAAGCACCGACCAATCGGGGTTTTCAAAACTGACTACTGGCAACGATGTGTGTTATATAGATTTCAATAAAGATGGGAATTTAGATGTTGCCCTCGCCCAAGAAGGGAAATTTCGATTATTTAAAAATAGTAAAGCCAATAAAAATTGGATACAATTAAATCTAATCAGTACCTCTAAAAATCATTTTGGAATCGGAACGCTCGTAAAGGTCTATACCCAAGATCAAGTTTATACCCAAGAAGTCAATTCCGGAAAAGGACAGGCGATGCAAGCCCCTACTACCTTGCACTTTGGATTAGGTGATACAACCACTATTCAAAAGGTAGAAGTCTACTGGGATAGTAATTTAATGGAAACGTTTTTTATTGGAGCAGTGAATCAATTTTATACCCTCTTAGAAGGGCAAGGTACTTATACTGTGAACGGGATAAAAAAGTGATTTTTAAAATAATGGTTTGATGGCATAGTCTACTCTGAAAAGTCAAAAATGAACGCAGAGGCGCGGAGACGCAGCGTTTTCAGATGTATAAAAATTAAGAATTAATTTTTTATACATCTAACTATGTGATCTATATGCCTATGTAATAGAGACCTAAGTTTAGCGCAAATCTGGCAAAAGTTTGCTCGGCAACTAAAGTTGCCTCGCAATAGGGTTTCTTTAGCGGCAGCGATTTAAAAAGCGTTTTT
>CALJIQ010000234.1 GCA_937973995.1 uncultured Saprospiraceae bacterium | reverse complement strand
ACTATCTACTTGAACCGTATCCTCATTTAGCAATTGAAAATCCCGATTCAATACCGCTATTTGAGAATGTATTTGTTCCTCTGAGATATTTGCTTCCTCCCTTCGCCATACCACATGCACGACTATTGGAATTTCAATTTTTGAGCGGCTAAAAGAAAGGGACGTCCCTTGCAATGCTTTTGTTTTGGCTTCTAATCGCTCGCTTAATTCAAGATCATGAAAATGGTCGCCCTCCCAACACGCTTGTCCATGGAGGGTGGCACAAAAAAATAGTAGAAAATAATATGGTAGAATTTTTCTCAAAAAAATGAATTCAGTTACTAAGGGATAATGAAATTGAAGGTTGTCTTAAAGGGGAAGATTACAAAAGTTTAAAAACTTTTGTAATCTGTTGTCCGAAATTGTCAACCTTTTAATTTAACGAACTAAACCTACTTTTGGTTTGTAAAGAATCTTTTGGTAACAATAACCACAATTGCCCATAATGGTGCATGGCCATTGCTTTTTCTTGTCCTTTTCGTCCAATGCCACAATAGACATCCACATGTCCACTGCCTCTAATAGCCCCTCCTAAGTCTTGTGCCAGAAGAATCCGATACTCATGTTTTATCAAATCCCCTTTTCGATCTAAAATAGGAAATGCGGCTAATAAGGTACTTCCTAAAGGAATAAAGTCCTTATCGACAGCTATTGAATAATCAGCGGTTAATGGAACATGACCCGCACCGTGGGGACGTTTTCTTTTTCGATCGAAAAATACATAAGAGGGATTTGAAAAGAGAATAGTCTCTTCTAATTCTGGGTACTTTTTAAAAAAACGTTTCATCCCTCTAACGGATATGTCTCCTATTTTATATTCTTTTTGACTGACCAAGTATTTCTCCACACTTCTATAAGAATGCCCATTGGTGCTGGTATAGGAGAGATATTCTCTTGTTCCATCTGGATATTCAATGATACCAGAACCTTGGAGTTGCATATAATAAATATCTGCTAAGCTCTTTGCATATGCCAGTTCTAATCCTTTTCCCAGCAAAGCTCCCTCTCCGTCTATTTGAGAACGGGTGGGTAGCGCACCTGCCCAATCCGATCTATTAGGCTTGGAATATAATGGGTAGCGGTAGGTTGCGTTTGGCAACGCAGCCACTTTAACAATGGGCGTATAATAACCCGTAAATAGGACATTGCCTCGTCCGTCATTGCCCTTAATTTGATAAGCCGTTAAATCTTGTTCCAGTAATTCAGGGGTATTATTTCTGGTATAAACTAGGGATTCTATGGTCGTTTTTAACTGATCTATATCAATTGATAAATCACCAACCTGGTGCAGTTTCGCTTGTTTTCTGCGCTTTAATAATTTCAGTTGATCCAGTAAAGCAATAGACAGCTTCGTCTCAATTTCAGGAAAAGCGCAATCAAGAGGAAGTGTATTCGTGTAAATGTCCGTTAATACGTAATTGGGGAATAACTTTCCTTTACGGTCAGCTTTAGATGATAGGACTTGAATGGGGAATGATTGTAGGTGTTCTAGTGGAAAAGCAGGATCGGATTGTAACGTTTTGGTTTTTTGATAACTTGCAATTATTACAAATATTGCAAGAATAATTAATAAAACGCTACCAATTCTGTATGGCATATTGCGTTACTAAATTTGAAGAATGTGAATAAATTAGTTGGAATATATACTACGTGAAGATACAATTTCTTTAACTTTGATTATCCATTAATAATTCTTTTTGATGCAAAATTATCTATTAAAATCCATTTTTTTAAAACGAATTGTTTTTATTTTTACAAAATAAGAGTAATTATGCAGAATATATTCCCGCTTTTATTGGCGTATCCAAACGAATTGTTTTCAAATAGGTGCGTATAAAATGCTAAATGTTACCAAGCACCAGGTTTAACAAACACCATATTGAATGATAAAATCGCTCCATATTAGCAATTATGCCATTATTCAAGAGCTAGAGATCCAGTTCTCGAAAGGGTTGACCATTATGACAGGGGAAACGGGGGCAGGTAAATCTATTGTATTGGGTGCTCTGGGATTGATTATGGGCAAGAGAGCAGATACGAAGAGTCTATTTAGAGAAGATCGGAAATGTATAGTAGAAGCGATATTCGACATTACAGAATATGATTTGCAGGAGTTTTTTGAAGAACATGATATTGATTTTGAGGAAGAAACAGTTATTCGCCGAGAAATTACTCCCTCTGGGAAATCTAGAGCTTTTGTAAATGATACGCCGGTTAATTTGAAATTGGTCCAGCAATTGAGTGGTAGCTTAGTTGATTTACATCAGCAATTTGATACCATGGATATTCATGATGTTTCTTTTCAATTAAGAATGGTGGATGCACTTGCGGATAATGGAAAGATTTTAGACAATTATAAGCAGGTATTTCGAACCTATCGACAAAACCAAATCACCTTATCTAAACTATTAAGACAAAGTGAACAGGCTACCAAAGAATCTGATTTTCTATCCTTCCAATTAAATGAATTAAGTGAAGCATCACTTGAAGAAGGAGAACAATCCAAAATAGAAGCAGCACTTTCTAAATTAAATAATGCTGAAGCAATTAAAAAGAAATTTTCCGCTTCCTTTCAAGCTTTAAATGAAAATGAGCATTCTGTAGTAAATCAATTGAATGCCATTATCCTTTCCCTCAACCAAATCCGCAAACAACATCCAGAATTGGAAGAAGTAATTTCCAAATTTGAAGGGCTTACGCTAGAAATAGAAGAGGTTGCCAACGAATTTGAACATATTGCCAATGATACTGAATACAACCCTGAACAAATTGAAGAATTCCAATCTAGGCTTGATCTACTCTATCGATTACAACATAAACATCAAGTTACCGACATTGCACAATTAATTTCCATACAAGAATCTATTGCCCAAAAATTAGATTCTTATGCTGATTTATCAGAAGAAATAGCCTCCATTGAAAAAGCTATTTTACAGCAAGAAAAAGAACTGTATGCTATTGCAGAAACGCTCTCTGAACGAAGGAAGCAAGTCATTGAACCCTTCCAAAAGAAGGTGCATAAATTGCTCGGTCAGCTATCTATGCAGCATGCTCGAATTAAAGTGGATATACATGAGAGTGACGGTTTGTTAGCAACTGGAAAAGATATAGTTGAATTTCTTTTTGCTCCCAATAAAGGCAGTCGATTTTTATCTATCAAGGATGTGGCTTCAGGTGGTGAGCTTTCTAGATTAACGCTATGTGTAAAATCGCTTGTCGCTAGTTCTATTCCATTACCTACGCTTATCTTTGATGAAATAGATTCGGGAGTTTCTGGAGATGTAGCACTTAAAATGGGAAAAATTTTAAGCAAACTATCAAGAGAACATCAAGTAGCCGTCATCACCCACTCTCCACAAGTAGCTTCAAAAGCAGATGTCCACTATTTTATTTACAAAAAGGTGATTCAGGATAATACTTATACTAAGGTAAGACAACTGTCTGAGGAAGAGCGTATTAAGGCAATTGCAACGATGTTAAGTCAAAGCCCACCTTCTGATCATGCCATCGCTAATGCTAAAGAATTGCTAGCCTTAAACTAACCAACAAAAAAAGCCCAACCAAAAGGTTGAGCTAATTGTCTGCTTTGTTTTGTAAAAAAGCAGGAAAAAAATAAAAAAAAGGCAGCGACCTACTCTCCCACCCAAGGGCAGTACCATCGGCGCTGAAGGGCTTAACTTCTCTGTTCGGAATGGTAAGAGGTGATCCCCTTCGCTATAGCCACCTTAGTCTTCTGGTGT
>CALJIQ010000233.1 GCA_937973995.1 uncultured Saprospiraceae bacterium | reverse complement strand
TATTTATTTTTAATGGTTATTCAAATCATCCCCTTCTTTGGAAAGGGTAAAAGTAAGCTAACAATTCGATGGTTATAATTGTTTGATTGGTAGCCTATGAGTAAATGAGAAAATGAATAGATGCGTAAATGTGAGCGGTACTTGTTAATGAGGAAGTTGTATTAGCAAGGAGTTTCTATTTCCAATTTCCCCCGACCCCAAGGGGAGTACCTCAGATCAATTATTGCACGGACGTACTCCCCTTGGGGTCGGGGGAAATTTGCAATCGCTCATGTATAGTATTATGACTGTTAAATGAAACGACCGTCTACCGAATAAAATATCTACTCACCGACAATCATTTTCCTGAACAACGCTGAACCGTAACCTTCGCTTCTTCAGGCAAAGCCGTTCCATAACAACCAGTAGCATCTTGAATTCCAATCAGCGTGTAAGTCGTGGTAGCCGATGGTCTCAAGGTCATACTGGTACCATTATAGCCTCGATAAGCATAATGCCCTCTGCCATCCGTAAAGTAAACCGTATAAGGACCTACTCCACCTTGAATATCAACATTCAATACGGCAAAAGCTCCATTACAAATAGTAGTCGTACCTGTTAATTTTCCTATTAAAGGCGTTTGGGAATTGGTAAGATCGTATTGTAAACTTGCAGACCCGCAGCCATTAATAGTAATATCTATTGTATAAACTGCTGAAGTTAGGGAACGAAGAGTATAGGTACCAAGAGGAGAAGTGGTAATATAGCTAGATCTTGGAAATCCATTCTGACTATAGGCTAAATAGTATTCTGTATTGGCTTCCAACCCTGTAAGTTGAATACTTCCATCTTTACCACAAATACTAGGAAGAATCACTAATCCAAAAGCAGGCGTCGGCACTTCTTTCACCCTAATAATAAAAGGAACACGATCACTCTCACAACCCTCTACTGTTTGTGATACCCAAAATTGATACCTGCCCGGCAAATCGGTCGTTGGAATAGGTGGATTACCAGTACCAGATGTTCCTGTTGGGGTGATGTACCATCTTATATTTTCTCCTGTTGCCTTCAAAGGGATAGGAGCATCTCCTACGCAATAGGTAGCATGTTGCACAATAGGTGGCGCTGGTTTGTTAGGGCAGGTTATTACTTCCGATTCCAAATTCACGGTTATAGTATTCGAAGTATTATTGCCTAACGCAACACTAATCGTATATTGCCCTGCTGAAAGATTGGTCAATACATAATTACCTGAAGCATCTGTGGTAATCGTCAATTGCTCTTCTACTCCATTCACCTCATATAGTAAGATATAATTGGTATTAGGCGTCAATCCTGTCAGTTGAATACTTCCAGTAGAGGTATTAGTTGGATTTGTAATAATTCCTGTTAGAATGGTTGGTTTCTCTATAACAGTGATGGTACTACTAGCACGATCACTTTCACAACCATTATTACTTTGACTCACCCAATAGGTAGTTGAGCCAGCAATATTGGTAGTAGGAGTAGGTGTTCCATTGAGCGGAGTACTGCTAGTCGCGGATTCATACCATTGTAATTGATTCCCTACTGCCATTAAAGCTTGCGGAGTATCTCCCACACAATAGGTCGTATCTTTAGTAATTGGCGCAAGTGGCTTCTCATTGATACTAACTGTGAGGGAAGCCCTATCGCTTTCGCAATTCCCTACTATCTGACTCACCCAATAGGTTTGTGTTCCTACTGTTGTAGTAGTTGGTGTCAAACTAGCAGAAACGTTCCCACCAATGGCTTGGGTGTACCACTGCAATTGATTGCCCACTGCTGTTAAAGCCTGCGGAGTATCTCCCACGCAATAGCTAATATCCGTAACTAAAGGTGCAGAAGGAATATCCTCAACAGTAACCGTTACTACCGCATGTCCACTTTCACAACCGTTGATCGTTTGTGTTACCCAATATCGAAGAGTATCCGCATTAATGGTAGGAGGAACAGGTGCAAGGGTACTTCCCGTACCATTTGATTCCGAATACCAAGTTAGATTGATACCCATCGCTACTAATGGGATAGCGGAATCTCCTACACAATACATCACATTATTTACTAAAGGAGCGGAAGGTAAAGGATTAACAGTTATCGTAATTGGCGACCGATCACTTTCACACCCTCCAATTGTTTGACTAACCCAATAGGTAGTTGACCCCACCACATTGGTACTAATCGTAGGTTGCAAACTTAACCCGAACCCTCCAAACTGTGTATCATACCATAATACATTAGGAATACCTTCCAGCAGTTCTCCCACCACATCTCCCATACATAGGGTTCGATCCAGGATACTTGGTGGTGTAGGTTTTTCGACAATCATTATGGTTAATACAGCCCTTGGACTTTCGCAACCATTAATGGTTTGGCTAACCCAATATTCCTGAACGCCAATATTGGCAGTATTTACAATTGGAGGAAAACTTACCCCGATGCCGCCTGTTGCCACCTCATACCATAATAGATTTTCCCCTTCAACGGACAACCCACCAATCGGATCATTTTGGCATACTGTCATATTAGTGATAGAAGGAGCAGTAGGGATAGGATTTACGGTTATAGTTACCGCACTTGCAGAAGCAAGGTTGGTACAGTTATTTGAATCCATAATTGCCAATACGCTATAAGTAGTAGTTTGGGTAGGTGCTATTTCAACTAAGTCCCCTGTATTAAAATCATGAATGATTCTGCTATTACTTCCATCAAAAAATTCTATGGTATAAGGGCTTTGTCCTCCCGCTATATTTACTTGTATGCTGATACTCTCTCCCAGACAAATAGTCTCTGTTCCACTTACCACAGTCATGGAAGTAACATCTGCAATACTAGGGTCATTCAATTCTTGGTTTAAAGAAGAAGAAGCGCATAAGTCATTGCTCACCGTGATAGATTCATACAAACCCGCAGAAAGATTATTGATGACAAAGCCTCCGTTATCGTCAGAAATAAAGGACTGAACATAAATACTATCATTAAATTGATAAGCCAAGGTATAAGAAGTACTCGTTAGTAAGCCACTTAAATTAATACTTCCGTCACTACCTGCACAGGAACTAGGATTATTAAATGAAGCAATGGTTAATTCAATAGCAGGTTGTATCGTCACTCTAATCCTTACCCTCTGACTCTCACAGCCATTTACGCTTTGTGTCACCCAATACGCTTGTACACCTACCGTGCTAGTCGTAGGCGTGGGAGCAGTCGTACTTCCTGTACCACCTGTTGCAGCAGTGTACCATAATAAATTGGAACCTTCTGCTGAAAGAGTTGCCGCTACTGCATCTTGACAATAACTGGTATCCAATACGATTGGTGCAGCGGGTATTGGATGAATGGTTACTGTAATCTTTGACCGTATGCTCTCACAACCATTTAAATTTTGGGTGACCCAATATTCCTGAGTGCCCGCTGTGCTAGTAGTTGGAGTAGGAGCAGTCGTACTTCCCGTACCACCAATGGCAGAACTGTACCAAAGTAAATTTGTGCCCTGTGCCGTCAGGATTGTCGCTATTTCATCTTGGCAATAGTTTATATCTGAGACTATTGGAGATACCGCAAATGCAGAAATCTCCACTATGATTTTTGACCGTATGCTCTCACAACCATTTATACTTTGCGTCACCCAATATTCTTGGATGCCTATGGTATTGGTAGTCGGGGTGGGTGCAGTCGCAATTCCTATACCGCCTGTTTCTACATTGTACCAAAGTAAGTTTGTGCCTTGGGCTGTAAGGGCTGTGGCAAATGTATTTTGACAATAACTGGTATCGCTTACGATTGGTGCCGCAGGTTGAGGATTAACTGTTACCGTAATTTTTGATCGGTTACTCTCGCAACCATTGACACTTTGGGTGACCCAATATTCTTGGTCGCCTGCCGTGTTTGTTGTAGGAGTGGGGGCGGTGGTACTTCCTATGCCACCTGTTGCCGCTGTGTACCAAAGTAAATTAACACCTTCCGCAGTCAAAGCGATTGCAAGATCATTTTCACAATAAGTCGTATCCGAAACTTGTGGGACAGCAGGTGGTGAAATAACTGTTACCGTAATCTTTGATCGGCTACT
>CALJIQ010000232.1 GCA_937973995.1 uncultured Saprospiraceae bacterium | reverse complement strand
ATAGAAGTATAAGCGCCCTTCGATGGTAGGTCACTTTCCGTTAGCAATTGATCTACTGTATCGTAGCCCATTGCATCTTCCACCATATCTAAAAACTCCGTAAATATTATTCCTTTCATATATTATTTTTAGAGGTCAGACCGCTTCGCTGTCAGACCGTTTCCCTATCAGATCGCCTTCGGCTGTCAGACCTAACCGTTGTCAAACTCATAAGTCTGACAGCTAACAGCACAGCGGTCTGACAACATAGTGGTTGGACTTCTTTATACACCAACCGCCTCCTCTTCTTTCAACATGCGATAAATAGTGGATTTACCAATATCCAATTTCTTAGCTACTAGTAAGACATCTTTTTGGTGTTTTTCTAAAAAGAAATGGATGATTCGTTTTTTGTATTCTTCCATTGTTAGTTCTTGTGTCAAAAAACCTGCTTCTTTCCGAATACTATTAAATTGAATATCATCTGCTTCGATATACTCACCACTTGCCATCACTGCTGCCAAGTCAATTATCGCTTTTAATTCTCGCACATTACCAGGGAAAGAATAGCCTAATAATTTTGATTTTGCAGATTTAGAAAATGCCATTTTTCCCATTTGGTTTTGTTTAGCAAATTCTAGTAAGAAATGTTGAGCCAATAAAATAATGTCGTTCCCTCTATCTCTTAATGGTGGCAATTCTATATTTAAACCTAGTAACCTATAATACAAGTCTTCTCTAAAATTACCTTGACGAACTTCCTCTGCTAACTCTTTATGAGTCGCTGTAATAATGCGCGCATCAAATTTGACAGCTTGCTCTCCCCCTACTCTCATCACCTCTCTTTCTTGAATCGCTCGTAATAATTTAGCTTGAATATTCATATCCATTTCAGCAATCTCATCTAGAAACAAGGTGCCTTTATTCGCTAATTCAAACTGTCCTTTCTTTCGGGTATTTGCTCCTGTAAATGCTCCTTTTTCATAACCAAACAATTCACTTTCCAATAGTTCTTTTGGAATCGCACTCATATTAACGGCCACTAACGGTCCTTTTTTCCTAGAAGAATTATAGTGAATCGCATTGGCAATTACTTCTTTACCTGTACCCGTTTCTCCGGTGACTGAAATCGTAATATTGGTCTTAACCGCTTTTTCTAATAGTTGGAATACGCGTTGCATGGGTTTACTATTTCCAATTATAGAATTACTAAACTCATACTTCGTATTCAATTGACTTTTTAAATGAGCTACTTCTTTTTGTAGCAATAATCTTTTCTTTAGTTGACTTAATGCATTGAGCATTCTATCCTTTGTTTCCTCATCTTTAGTGATATAATCATACGACCCTTCTCTAAGCAACTGCACGGCTGTTCTAATATCTTGTTGACCAGAAAGAATCAATACTAAAATTTCTTCATTATATTTTTTTATTTCCTGCAGCACTTCTTCTCCACTCATATCGGGCAAGGTATAATCCAAAGAAATAATATCTGGTTGGAGATGTAATTGTCGAATACATTCTTTACCAGAACTAAATACATGCACCTCATGATCAGGATTCATCTCCATGATGTATTTCACCATGCGCTGATACATGGGATCATCTTCTACTACAAAAATTCTTGTATTGGTTTTAGTTTTCATATACCGCATATTAAAGGGAGAGTGAATAAGAAAGAGAGGGTATAAAAAGAGTACAAGAACTAAACCAAGTTCCCAAAATCGTTTCTTTTTCCCATTTATGGAAAACTGACAACAGATCAAGAATCAAAATAGACTGATTATCAGTTTTTTATAAAATAGGAATGCCATTAGTAATTAGTTAAAGCAAAAGAAAAATTGATAATGACAAATCACAGAAATAGTTTCATAAAGGATCTTTTCGACTTATTGCAGCAAGAGGACTATTTGTTATTAAAATGGTGGGGCCAAGAATTAGCTTCCCTTCCAGAAAGCACAGATTTGGATATTCTAGTACGTCCTCAAAGTATCCAAAAAGTAGAAGCCTTTATAAAGGCATCTATTACAATCAGTGGCGTGCAGCAGGCAAAACATATAGGTGTCCATCACTATTTTTTATTCTTCAAAGATGGTGGTTTTCTGCAAATAGATTTCCTAACACAGTTTATTAGAAAAAATATTGTCTATATAAAAACGGAAGAAGCTTTTGCATCGACTAGAATCCTTGATGGCATCAAAACTTATTCTTTAGAAAAGTTATTTGAACATGTTGTACTATTTAATTTTCTGAATTATAGCGGACTACCAAATAAATATTGTAGTCTTTTTAGTTCCCTCCCTTTGCCACAAATAGAAAATCTATTACAAAAATTTAATCAAAAATTTAAAACCAATTTTAAATCCATTACAGATACCCACTACAAAATCAATACTCGAAAAAAACTAAAAAATTACCTTTTAGAATACAAAGAAAATCGGTTAGTCAACCGAATACTACATGGTTTTAAATTTGTTAATTTTTCATGGAGATCGCTAAAAGTCAACAATGGAGAGATCATTACTTTTAGCGGTGTGGACGGTGCTGGAAAAAGTACCATCTTGCAAGACACCCTACATTTATTAGAGGGAAAATTTAGGAAGCAAGTAGTCGTTTTACGACACCGTCCGTCTCTTTTACCAATTCTCAGTGCTTGGAAGTATGGCAAGGAAGCAGCAGAGGAAAAATCTATCAGTCGCTTGCCTCGACAAGGAAATAATACCAGTACTTTTTCTTCTTTAGTTCGATTCGGTTATTACTATTTCGATTATCTACTAGGGCAAATTTATGTATGGGCAAAATACATCCTAAGGGGAAAAGTAGTTTTATACGATCGCTATTATTACGATTTCATCATTGATGGCAAACGATCGAATATTAGTTTACCTGCTACTCTCCCCAAAAGTCTTTTCACTTTTTTACAAAAACCAACATTAAATTTCTTTCTCTACGCAGATGCACAAACGATTTTAGAAAGAAAAAAAGAATTACCTGCAAAAGATATAGAAGCATTAACACAAGGATATAAAACGCTATTTCAAGAGTTTACAAAAAAACATAGCGGTCATTACATCCCCATCGAAAACATAGATAGAAAAGCGACCCTCTCCATTATAGAAAACTATTTTATTCAACAAATGGTCGGTTAACCCAACACGCATGCTACAATATACACTTCAGTCAATTATACAGCTAAAAAACCCTGCGTTTAGATTTGATCCAAGCATCAACAGCCGCCGTCTTTTTTACTTAATCAAAGAGAAATTGGGCTGTTGGTTGCGAGGATTAAAATTAGTTCTGCATGGCAAGTGGAACACAAAGGTGTTTTTAGGAAAAGGCGTTCGCTTGTCTTACACTAAAAACATTCAATTCGGTCAATGGAATCAAATAGAAGATCACGTTCACATAAGTGCCTTAGGAAAACATCCTATTCAATTCGGCAACAATGTAAGAATAGGCGCCTTTAGCAGAATTATCACCTCCACTTCCTTCAATAACATCGGTGAATACATTCGAATTGGAAATAATGTAGGCATCGGAGAGTTCGCTTATTTAGGAGGCGGCGGTGGTTTGAGTATTGGAAATGACTGCATCATTGGACAATATCTAAGCTGTCATCCTGAAAACCATAAATTTCAAGATCCTACTCAATTAATTCGTCATCAAGGAGTGAGTCGAAAGGGAATCCATATTGGCAATAACTGTTGGATTGGTGCTAAAGTCACCCTATTGGATGGCGTAACGATTGGAGATAACTGTGTTATAGCTGCGGGCGCTGTCATAACCAATTCCTTCCCCACCAACAGTGTGATTGGTGGCATACCAGCTAGGCTATTGAAGAAAAGATAATTATAAGAATGTAATGGCTGATACCTGCGAATTGCATTGAGGAGAGAAGGTAGCAGACATTTCAATAGATGTCTGCCATTATCTTCCCACTACCCTCCTATAAATGTCAGCCATCGCTCGCGCAAAGGCTTTGCCTTGTGCTTATTATCCTAAAGGCTGAAGCCTTTAATATAGTGAGTGCAAGGCAGGGCCTTTGCACCAGCGATCTTACAACTAAACAATCAAAAAAACCATGCAAAAAATATTAATAACCGCATACGCAGTCAACCCATACAAAGGCTCAGAAGATGGCATCGCTTGGAATATCATAGAGCAAATGAGTCGGCATAATCAAGTGATCGCTATTACAAGAGAAAATAATCAAACCGCTATAGATAACTATATAAACACACACCCAAAAAAGGTAGAATCACACTTACAATTCGAGTATTTTGATTTGCCAAGTTGGATGCGATTCTGGAAGAAGGGAAGTCGAGGTGCTTTGCTGTACCATTATCTATGGCATCTAGCAGTTGTCTTCTTTATTTGGAGAAAACAATTCGTATTTGACTTGGCGCATCATTTAAATTTCAACAATGATTGGACGCCTTCTTTTTTATGGCTCTTAGGGAAACCTTTTGTTTGGGGACCTATTGGGCATCATCCTAAAATACCGACCGCATACATTCGTCCCTATGGTACAAAAGCAGTCCTACTGGAACAGATAAAATGGTGGGTTAAAAAATGCTTTTGGACATTTGATCCCTTTTTGAAAATCACCAAATGGAAAGCGCAAAAAATTATTGCCTTAAATTCTAGTGTTCGAGAGGTATTGAATATTAAGGGAGATAAATTGGTGGTTATCCCTGCTGCTGGTACGGAGCGACCAGTGGATTCCTTTCGAGAGATGAACTCCCTCCAGCCCCCTCTTACTAAAAGGGGGAGTATCCTCCGAAACAAAATATTGGATAGAAAGAAAGATAGCCATAAAAAGAAATTCACCATCCTATCCATTGGTCGCCTAGTAGCTTTAAAAGGATTTGATATTACGATAGATGCGTTTGCGAAATTCTACAATACCCTTCCCGAAACCGAAAAAGAAAATGCACAGTTGGTCCTAATTGGCAAAGGACCACAAAAGAAATTAATCGATCAAAGGATCGACTATTACGATTTGCCTTTAAATTCAATTCTCTATTTTGATTGGATGGACCGAGCAGCGCTGTCAGAGTACTACAGGGCTGCTCAGGTCTTCTTTTTCCCTTCGCATGAGGGAGCGGGCATGGTCGTTCCTGAGGCATTATCTTATGGCTTGCCTGTGTTGTGTTTTGACAACGTGGGGCCTGGAGAATTGATGAATAAGCGATGTGGCATCAGTATTCCTTATTCGCACAGAACGACTTCTATTCAAGCATTTTCAGATGCTTTAAGGAAATTATATTTTAATATAGATTATAGAAACACCTTAGCTACCAATGCCTTTCAGCGATTTGAGGAGCAGTTTACTTGGGAGGGTAAGGGATTGGCTATTCAGGAATTGTATGAGGAGGTCTTGCTACGGGGTCACTTACAGTGTGCCCCCGTAACTTAATATACTCATTAGGTCTCAACTGACAGGGGCACTTTGAAGTGACCCCGTCAGACTAAACAACTAACATGAAAATCATCTGCACCCACTTATACAACGACTACAGTGGTAGCCCACTAGTATTAGCCAATGCCATTAAAAGTTTTAAAAAACAAGGAAAAGAAGTAGAAATAGTTACTTCTAATTCGGAAGGGTTTTTAAGCAATTTAGAAATTAAGGAAAAAGAAATCCCCTATACGTTCCAATCCAATAAATGGCTTCGCTTAATTTGCTTTTTGTGGAATCAATGTCGTTTGTTTTTTTATATTTTAGGTCAACGATCAACAACAGAAACGATTTATGTCAATACCCTTTTACCATTTGGAGCAGCACTAGCGGGAAAGCTCACTGGCAAAAAAGTCATCTATCATATACATGAGACCTCTATTCAACCAGCCTTATTAAAGGGCTTTTTGAAATACATGGCGTCGATCACCGCTACCCAAACGATCTATGTTTCTAAATATCTACAGAAGACAGAACCTATTGAGGAAGTACCGCATCATGTTATATATAATGCCTTATCTCCCACTTTTATCGAGCAAGCGGAAAGCTACTTGGAAAAAGCCAATAAGGCGAAGCAACCTTTTACTGTTTTGATGCTCTGTTCTTTAAAAAAATATAAAGGAGTGGATGAATTCAAACAGCTTGCAGCAGCCCTACCGCAGTACCAGTTTGAATTAGTCGTCAATGCCAACCAAAAAGAAATAGAGGCGTATTTTATAGATCAAGATATTCCCACCAATCTAACCATTTTCGATAGGCAAAGTGACGTGCATCCCTTTTATCGACGAGCTAGTTTGGTTTTGAATCTCTCTGATCCCAATCGTTGGGTAGAGACGTTTGGAATGACTTTATTGGAAGCAATGCATTATGGCATTCCCGTTATTGCCCCTCCTGTTGGTGGTCCAACGGAGGTAGTCGTTCATGGGAAAAACGGGTATACGATCCATAATCAGGAAATGGATACGCTCACTTCTGTTATTGATAATCTTGCCACTATGCCTTCTCTTTATCAACAATTTGCAGAAGCTGCTTTACATCATACTAAGCTATTTAATAATTTAAATTTTGAGTTGTCTTTGGCTAGAGTAGTTCAATAATGCGCTAAGTTCTTTTTGGTATCTACTGCGAACTATGTAAGTCAATTACTTTTTGACTGCCTTCCTTGAGTGCATCAGGTTCTTTAGTAAAACCAGATGAATGAAAATTCCCAATTTGGGAACGCTCATTCAAAATGAGACATCTACCTTTTTTTATCCAATCATAAATAATTCATCATCAGCGTTTTAACAATTTAGCTTAGTTTTTTCTATTAACTAAGTAGCTCGGGGTTTTGACAAAACTCTAAAAGTAGCCCTTAGAAAGAAAAATGGATAATGAAAAAATTAAGTAACCTACTAATATATATTTGCTTTCTTCCAGTAGTTGTATTCAGCCAAGATTTGCACTTCTCTGATTGGCAACGCTTTTCCAATTACTTCAATCCAGCTACTACAGGAATTGCTTCCGAACATCTACAAGTGGGCGCTCAATACCGCAGTCAATGGGCACAGATACCCAATGCCTACCAGACGATGGGAGTGTCCATACAAAAGCAGGGAGAGCGAATCAATTGGGGTGGGCTGTTACACAAGAATGGGGCTGGAGAAGGGTCTTTAGAAAATACTGGAGGACTAGTCACGATGGCACTCAAGCAACCCTTATCGAAAGGTGCTAATTTTTTATCCTTGGGACTCGGGTTTGGTTTTTTACAGAAAAGATTCAATCCCACTGCACTTACTTTTGATGCGCAATTTAACCCTGAAACAGGATATGATGCCTTCTTGGATAATCAAGAATTTTTCACACAAACGAATAGTACTAATATAGACTTTTCAATTGGAACTACTTGGAATGCCCTGTGGCACAAGGAGAAAAATATTACTTCTCAATTCGGTTTTTCCTTAGCTCATGTTCATCTCCCCAATATTAGCTTTTTGCAACAAGCCTCTACCCTACCTACTAAGATGGTTGTGCATGGACAATTTGATTTTCCCATTTCAGATAAAAACCGCATGCAGCCATACGCTATTTTTCAAAAACAAGGCGTACATCGCTCCACCGTGATCGGTCAACGCATGAAGCGCAAAGTCAATGAGCATACTTATATTCATAGTGGATTTGGTGTCCGATTAAAAGATGCTCTTATTTTACAAGCAGGGATAGAATGGTACAATGCTTCCATTTTGTTGAGTTATGATTTAACCAATTCTGATTTAAGTTCGGCAGTAAGAGGGTTAAGCACATTTGAATTATCCTTTGCCATGACCCTGAATCAAGAAAAGAAAAACAAAAAGAGAGATAGAGATAAAGATGGAATTTATGACCACAAAGACAAATGCCCGACTATACCTGGACTTAAACAATTTCAAGGCTGTCCTACTCCAGAAGAAGACTTAGATACGGATGGTGACGGTATCCTAGATGTTAAAGATGCTTGTCCTTATGAAGCTGGACTAAAAAGGTATTTGGGTTGTCCTGATTCGGATGAAGATGGAATCGTAGATAAAGAAGATGCTTGTCCAGAATTAAAAGGAAGCATTAGTAACCAAGGTTGTCCGATCACGGATAAGGATATTGACAAAGATGGGATTCCCGATGTAGAAGATTATTGCGTGTACTTACCCGGTTCCAAAGAATTTCACGGCTGTCCCGATACCGATCAAGATGGCGTTTCTGATATTGATGATGAATGCCCTTATTTACGAGGAAGTAAAACGAACAATGGTTGTCCCTCCACTGCAAAGCAAGTTAAACAGTTATCCGCTGTGGTAGAATTTCAAACCAATCAGGCTATTATTCAGCGAGAATATGCACGGGAATTGGATGCGGTTATTCAAGAGGTGCAACAGATAGCCAATTATCAAATTATGATTGCTGGGCATACGGACACCGAAGGAAATGCGGCTTATAATTATCAACTTGGTCAAAAGCGAGCAACTGCCATTCGCAATTACCTACTCGACGGAGGCATCCCTTTGAGTCACATTCAGCTGCTATCTTATGGAGAGGCTAAGCCGATTGCACAAAATACTTCTTCTTTGGGGCGGGCTCGGAATCGGCGGGGGGAAGTGCGGGTGGTATTGGATTAAGTTCTTATCAAGTTAACATGAGCCGATTAATTTTACTATTCGGCTCAAAATTTACGTATTTTTGAGCCGAATAGCACAAATATTCGGCTCATGAGATATAATTGGCAGCAAAAAGACTGGCCTCAATTCACGTATGACTTATCCGCCCTTGGACAGCAATTATCCCTATTTTCGGAAAAAGTTGGTAAAATAAAAGGATTATTAGAAGGGCTAACAGAAGAAGTTCAATTAGAAACAATAGTTGAAGCAATGGTATCAGAAGCGCTTAATACCTCTTCCATAGAGGGAGAGATGCTAAGCAGAGTAGATGTGATGTCCTCTATAAAAAATAATCTCGGATTATACCCAATTCCAGTATCCATTAAAGATCAACGTGCCAAAGGAATCGGACAAATGATTGCTTTCATACGCTCCACTTTTAATCACTCCTTAAGTGCTACATATCTATTTGACCTTCATAAAATGTTGATGCTTGGCAATACAAATATCAATGCTGGTGTATGGCGTAGTAGTCCAGAACCTATGCGTGTAATTTCTGGCACAATTGGCAAAGAAATAGTTCACTACGAGGCTCCACCCTCCAAAGAAGTACCATATGAAATGGAACGGTTTATACAATGGTTTAATGAAACTTCTTCTTTTCAAAAAAACAGGATTCCTGAAATTCCTATACGCTCCGCTGTGGCACACATTTACTTTGAATCTATTCATCCTTTTGAAGATGGCAATGGTCGCATCGGAAGAGTTTTATCAGAAAAGGCTATTTATCAAGGAATTGGTTCACCCATTCCCATTAGTTTATCAAAAATCATTGAAGCAGATAAATCCGCCTATTATCAAGCGCTACAAATAGCTCAGCGATCAAATGAAATTACAACATGGCTTATGTATTTTATAGATACCCTATTGAAAGCGCAAGATGAATCCGAAAAAGAGATTCTTTTTACACTCAAGAAAACAAAGTTTTTTGATCGCATAAAAGACCATATCAATGCTAGGCAAGAAAAAGTATTGCGTAAAATGTTAGCGGCAGGTCCAAATGGTTTTCAAGGAGGTATGAACGCCAAAAAATACTGCTCAATTACAAGAGTCTCTAAAGCTACTGCAACCAGAGATCTACAAAGTCTAGTAGTTCTAGGAATCTTTGTTCCCATTGGAGGAGGTCGTAGTACTAGATATAATTTAGTAGTTGGCTAATCTTTAAATTAGGGACCCAGTTATTCTTTATCAATCTCCTCAAGGCGCATCTTCATCTGCTCATAAGTCGAATACCCTCTCCCCAAAAAATGTAGTTGATCTTTATCTCGAAATAATACGGTTGGAAAACCACTTACCCCCCACTGCCTACTCAATCTGAAATCTTGATTAGTCGCTTGCTTCATGTCTGCTGAGGCAAAGTGTTGGGAGAACAATTCAAAATCAATCCCTAGCTTTTCACAAATGGGTTGATAAAAAATCGCTTGTTTGGGGTCTTGCGATTGCACATAGAAATAATGCTGGGTAAGCTCATAAAAGGAAAGCGTTTTTTCTGGAGCGATGCTTCGAACGGTGACGATGGCTCGACAGGCAGGTTCGGTATCATAATTAAATTCTTCTAGGTCAAAGAGTTGAAAACCAAAGGGCTGACCGCTACGCTTATTGACTTCTTCCCAATGATGTTTTAGGAAGTTCTTAAATTGTTCATTCCACTCTTCTCCGCCTCCCGGTCGTAGTCCTCCCATGACTAGTGTAAAGGGGATGCTTTTTTCCTCTCCGTACCGTTGTAAGGCATTGAGTTGTGGAGAAATCCCCCAACACCAACTACACATAGGATCGCCTATATAAATGATTTCGCTGTCTTCTTTCCATTCTATTTTTTCATCACGCTCTCCTAGAAAGTCAGGTATGGTACAAAGTCCTGTTTCGGGATCACAGTTGATGTTAATTTCTTTTGTTTGACTCATGAGGGAAAAGGTTGTATTAAAAATTACAAGTATAAATAGTACTCTCATAGGGTATTATTTTGAGGAATAATACAACATTTCGCTCATCAAAAAAATATATCCGAGCGAAATCTATGTTTTTTACCATACATTTCGCTCATCAAAAAAATATACTCGAGCGAAATCTATGCTTTTTACCATACATTTCGCTCAGTCAATATGCTATTACTGTTATATTCCAAATTTCCCAAATCTGGAATACTTTCCCTACAAAGGAAATTTAATTTAGTTTACACATTTATAAAGTATTGATTTTCAATGCATTAAAAATAATAAACCGACTGGCACTCCATTAGCAACTCCCTTCCATAGAAATGATAATGTAAATCCTTGAAAATAAAAATAATGAAAAACGTTTGCCTACTAGCGACCGTCCTCCTTGCCTTATTAACTTCCTGTTCCAGCCAACAAGCCTTGTTCACCAACGAGACTTCCGAGACGGATAACTACCGCATCTTACAACAATACTTCAATCAGAAAGAACCCATTTTAAAATCAGGAGATAAAATTACCGTGAGTATTTGGGGGCATGAGGATTTGAGTATTGGTTCTGTAAATAGCAAATTTAACTCTAGTGAGGAGACAGGTAAGTGGGTGGTGATTGACCATTTGGGCGAAGTGAATTTACCAAAAATTGGACGCATCCACTTAGCAGGATACAATTTGAAGGAAGTCAATTATATCCTTGAAAAAAAGTATGGCACTTTTTTAAGAGAACCCGTTATCAATGTCAGAGTAGTCAATCACTTTGTAACCGTATTGGGCGAAGTAAATAACCCTGGTCGATTTGAATTAGACAACGAAAAAGTCACCCTTGTACAAATACTAGGTGAAGCAAAAGGCTTAAGTGATTATTCTAACAATAAACAAGTAAAGGTCATCCGAGAAGTAGAGGGAAAGCCAGTGGAATTATTAGTAGATATGACCGACATCATTGCCACTACTGATTTTAATATCACTTTACAATCTAGAGACATTGTATATATCGAGCCTACCAAAGAGAAAAAGGAAGATAACATGCTGCGGAAAGCTACACCGATTGCCACCGTTGCAACAGCAGTTGCGGTTTTAGTTTCTGTTCTTATTAAATAGTCAATAGTCATCAGTCATTGGTCATTCGTATGCGACCAATGACTAATGACTGTTGACCAATGACTAACGACTAATGTCCATCAGAAAAGAATTTCAAAAAATTATCCTTCCCCTAATAAAGGCTTCTCCAATATTAATCGCCTTAGTAGCCATCACCATATTCGCTGCTAAAAAAGGGGTTGCGTATTTGCCTCAGGAATACCAATCGAAAGGGGCAATTAAAATCAATAACTTGAACTCTAGTCAAACGGGATTTGATATTTTTCAAAACAAAGAAAATAATACGCCCATGCAAAATGAGACTTTCTTAACGGAGGTCGAAATTTTCAAATCCAAAGACTTAATTAAAAAAACACTTCAACAATTAGATTGGGAATTGACGCTACATCGAGTAGGAGAAATTCGTCAAACAGAACTCTATCAAAACCGACCTTTCCAGATTGAATATAAAGATGTAGCAGCAAAGGGATATGACAGAGAATTCCATTTGGTCTATAAAGGCAATAATGATTTTCACTACTTAATCAATCCAGAACAGGATAGTAGTAGTCATGCCTTGATTCAGGTAGGCAAGTGGGCTACTTTAGAAACTATTCAATTTAAGCTAACATGGAATGATGCTTACTTGGATAAAAATCCACAGAGTTTAAACTATGGCGATCATTTCGTTTTCAAAATCAACAGTATAGACGAACAAGTGGCGGAGGTTACTGCCAAACAATTATTTGTACGTCCAGTAGAGAAAGATATTTCCATCATCAGAATATATTACCAACACGAATTACCACTCAAAGCCAAAGAATTTGTAGATGCCCTGATGCACGAATACATGGAGGAATGTCGAAGCTACAAAGAGCAAATGTCGGATGAAACGATTGTTTACTTAGATAGGCAAATAGAGGAGGCTACTCAAAAACTGAGAACATCGGAGTCTTCTCTTGCCTATTTTAGAACGAAGAATCATATCGTCAATACGCGACAGGAAACAGAAACTACCTTAAAAGAAATCACCCAATTAGACTTGCAGAATATAGATTTTGAAATGCAAAAAGCAGAACTAACTAACTTATACCATCACCTAACTACTGGTAATAGTTTGCATGATTATGCCCCAAATTTCAAAGCACTAGCAGATCCTATTTTTCAACAGTCCTACTTAAAAATACAAGCCTTAGAATTAGAAAAGAAAGATTTACTGGTGAAATATTTACCTGAAAGCCCAGAAGTCAACCATGTGGATTCTAAAGTAAAAAGTCTAAGAGTTTTTATTAATGAAAGTGTGCGCACTACTTTGGACAACTTAAAAACAAGAAAACAAGAAGTAGAAAATTCTATACAAGCCAATAACGATAAAATCAATACGTATCCTGAAAAGGAAAAGCAGCTAGTCTCTTTAGAACGAGCAGTATCCTTGAACGAAAATATGTATAACTATCTGGCTCAGAAAAGAACGGAATTAGCAATTAGTCGTTCTTCCAATCTATACCCGCATAAGATTATTGAAGTAGCTAACTTACCCAAAGAATTGGTTGCCCCCAATAAGCCATTAATTATTGGTCTTTGTGTATTCTTAGTGTTATCGCTTGGCATCATCCTAACTTATATCGTTGACTATTTCATGGCTAGTGTAAAAGCCAAAGAAGATATAGAAGATGCTATCCAACACCCCATTTTAGGAACCGTTTGGAAAAACAAAAAGAAGCAATTCGAGAGTTATGAAATCGTTTCCGACGTGGTGGCCAATATGGATAAAATTATTCCTAATGATACGAACACAGGAAAGTTATTGATCGTCAGTTCAATGACTCCTGGAGAAGGAAAATCATACGTGTGCACCAATCTTGCCCAAGCCCTTGCCGCTACTGGCAAAAAGGTTTTATTGATAGATATGGATATACGCCGACCGAGTTTACACGAGGAATGGGCTATTGAAAATATAGGCGGGGTAGGTGCCATTCTTGAAAAGCGAAGTACGTTGGCCGCTACTATCCACAAAACAGGAGAGAACAATTTAGACCTCATCCCAGCAGGAGAATTACTGACGGGTAATAAAGCCTTACTGTTTTCAGACCGAGCTAATGGATTGATTCAGGACATGCGTCATCATTACGATTTTGTGATCGTAGATTCTGCACCGATAGGCATTGTTCCAGATGCCATTCCTTTAATGCAAGATAGTTCTGCTAATTTATTTGTGTTGCGATTGGGACATACCAAACGCCGATCATTAAGTTCTATTGAAACTTCTTTGAAGGAATGGGATATTCCGAATATGCACTTGGTATTGAATGATTTTGTGCCTTCTCGGAAGTATCAATACTATTACAATTAGGAGTCAGGAGTCAGGAGTCAGGAGACAGACTGTCTAGTTTAGTAAAAAAGGTTCTTTGACAAATCTCGTTGATAGAGACAATTAGCAAATCATAATGGCATCGAGCCACTATGATTTGCACAAGGGTTTCTAAAGGGGCAGGTCAGGCAAAACCTGACCTGCCCCTTTAGAAACCCTTGTTTCCCTGAAATGGACTCGATGTCCATTTCAGGGAAGGTATCAGGAGATTTGCCAAAGCTATATAAAAAGAAAATAGAATAAAAAGGATTCTTTAATGCTAAAAAAGCTACATCATATCATCCAATCTAACCAAGAAAAGATACTCGTCTTACTAGACCAAGTAATTGTAAGTGGCGGTAATTTTCTATTAGCGATTGTATTGATTCGCTTATTGGGATTAGAAACGTATGGGCTATTCGCCATGCTGTGGCTAGGGTTATTATTTGTATTGAGTTTGCACCAAGCATTTATCACTAAGCCAATGATGACTTTGGCGATTGACAAGATAGACTCAGAAAGAAGTGCTTATTTTATATCACTTTGGCAAATTCAAGTAATAGGATTATTAGCAATTGGATTACCGATAATAGGAATCTCACAACTACCAGTAGTATTTCCATCTTGGATGAATTTCATCCCCTTCCTAGTAGTTATTACTAGTTGCTATCTACTACAGGAATATCTAAAAAAGACTTTTTTCATCAATAAAAAATATACCTCTCCCCTACTCATGGATGCTTTGCTATATGGCATTGTATTCACAGGTTTAATAGTTCTTTGGTTTACAAATACATCGACTTTAAAAAATACATTATGGGTGCTATTGAGTGCATACGGGGTAAGTGTCGTTGCGGGTTGCGGGTTGCGGGTTATGGGTTGGCATCACGCTCACACTTCCCACTCCACACTCCACACTCTAAAGATACATTATCATTTTTCTTCTTGGTTGTTGGGCACTTCAATACTGCAATGGCTGTCTGGAAATTTCTTTCTGGTTGCGGCCGCAAGTATTCTTGGCACCACTGCAGTAGGCGCAGTACGCATGGCACAAAATCTAGTAGGCTTGTGCAATGTTCTATTTTTAGCAATGGAAAATCTCGTACCCGCAGAAGCTGCCCAACACTTTTTGAAAAATGGAACTACTGGATTAACGAACTATCTAAAAAAGAGTAGCCAACAATTAGGAGGAATCGTGCTACTCGTTTTAGTAGGAATGGCAATGGCTACTCCTTGGCTAATTCCTATGCTATATGGAAACGAATATATGGCGTATAGCTATGTGGTATGGGGCTACTGTTTGCTCTATGTGTTTGTCTTTCTCGGTTATCCTGTTCGCTATTATTTCAGAACAGTACATACGACTAAACCTATTTTTATTGCTTATATTTTAGGAGGCGGCTTTAGTTTGATCGCTGCTTTTCCTTTAGTGAAAATGGGAGGGCTAATGGGTTTATTATTTGGACTTATCGTTAGTCAAATATTGACATTGGTATTTTATTATTTCTATATACGTTTTACAAAATCAACCTTAACTAACGTAATTATTAAACCACATTAGTGCACATTAGTAGATTCACATTAGAACACAAAGTCCTATATGTGAACTAATGTGAAAAAACTAATGTGCCCTAATGTGGTTAAAAAAAACAATATGAAAATCATCCACATAGCCCTAGGCAAAGCCAACCCAAATAGAATGAACGGGGTCAATAAAGTCGTGCATCAATTAGCCAATACGCAAGTAGGCTTAGGGTATGACGTCACGCTTTGGGGGATTGCCAATAACTTAGACCACAACTATCCTGAAAGAAAATTTAAAACCGTTCTATTCCAACAGCAAAAAAGTAAACAAGTGTGTCCAACCCTAAAGGCGGCCATTAAGAGTTTACCAGCAGAGACAAGCGTTCATATACATGGGGCATTCATTTTAGAGTTTTACCACATCAGTAGATTATTATTAAAAGCAAATATTCCCTATACGTTTACCCCTCATGGTTCTTTTGTAGAGGCGGCTATGCAAAAAAACAAGTGGGTCAAAAAAGTGTATTTTGAATTATTAGAAAAAAAGCTGATTAAAGATGCGAATGCTATTCAATTGTTGGGTATCAATGAATTTACCCATCTAGATAATTTAATGACTACCCACAATAAGCAACTCATTCCCAATGGCATCGATCTAACTAAAATACCCACACTACCGAGATCTACTGAAAAAGAAATGGTATTTGGGTTTTGTGGGCGGTTGGACACTTACCACAAAGGCTTGGACCTAATGCTAAAAGGATTTCAACTCTTTTTAAATACAGGAGGACAAGGTCGCCTAGAACTAATTGGCGATGGAAAAGATAAGCCCAATTTGATGGGATTGGCAAAAAAATTAGGCATAGACCATAAAGTCGTCTTTCATGGCGCACTTTTTGGACTACCTAAGTTTCAAACCCTCCGAACGTTTGATGTCTTCCTACATACCTCTCGCATGGAAGGCTTTCCAATGGCCATCCTAGAAGCCGCCGCCCTCTCCATCCCCTGTCTTACAAGTGATGCTACTAATATTAATTCTTATATCAAAGACTATCAAGCAGGCTTCCCAATAGCTACGAATACGCCTTCTACTATTGCAAGTGCTATGCTCGATGCCTTATTCCACTATCGAGAAAATGAACTGCCGACTAAAGGCGTACAGGCTCGAAACATGGTGGAGGAATGTTTTGATTGGACGACGATTGCTAAGCAATTGATTGAGGTTTATCGAGCGGCTTGAAGAGGTATTAATTACATAGAATTTGAACTGAGATTACCATCAAAAGTACATGGATAGAACTGACAAAATCCCGTCCGATGGCTTACGCCATCGGATGGGAAGGCTCATCGGACGGCGTAGCCATCCGACGAGTAAATCAACTGTTTCGTTAATGCTGTCCACCTTCTAACAATCAGACAATCGAACAATCTTTTTTACCATATAAAAAGAAAAGCATAGCCATCGGCTTATTGGTACTACTTGGATTGCGCATCACGAGTTACTTCACCCTATTCCCAGACTCGGTAGCGATGACGCAATTAGTGAAGACGGTATTACGAGTAATTCTTACAGGTATTTCTTTTGTGTGGTTGATGAAGTTGAAAAATCAATTCAAGGAGTACAAAGTTGAATACCACAATATTACACCTATATTATTATATGGGTGTTATTTAGGTTTGGGGATATTGTCTATTTTTTGGACCTCCTCTGTACGCTATACCATGTTGCAATTATCCATGATAATTGAAGCATTGGTCTTTGCTTGGTTTTATATACAACTGGTTGCCTTTTACAATCAAATCAGTGAGAACCATACTCGATTTAGCTGGCTATTTGGAATAGCTACGATGTGGATATGCTTAGCATTTATGTTGGGTTTATTTCTTGACCCAGATACCTATTATCGGCAGACGCATGGCGGAGAAGTATCTCGATTAGGAGGCTTTATTATCAATCCCAATGAGTTGGGAATGTTGGCAGTTTTGGGGGCCGTGATGGCATATACAGAATTGCAAGTAGCAAAAATAAATGCTAAACAAATAGCCGTATTAATTGCCTGTGTAGCCGTCTTATTATTAACCCAATCTCGTTCTTCCCTCGGCGCATTTTTAATAGTAACTGGAATTTGTGTATTGATGTCTGGCAACCGTTGGATTATTATGGGTTCTATTATCTCTGCCATTTTTGCCTTGCCAGTTTTAGTGCAAACCATCATACTTAAACAAGGGGATATAGAGGAAGTGATGAGTATGACGGGTCGCTTACCTTTTTGGGAAGATCTGATTGCTTATGGATTTCCGCAAGAACCGCTGCTCGGATATGGCTTTATGCGAATTAGTTATAGCGATAAATTTGATGCCATTCATTCCTATGCAGCAGGGATGACGCATAATACCTTTATTCAAGTGTTGTTAAATCTTGGATTAGTAGGTGCCTTTATCTGCATGTTCCAAATGATTGCCACAGGGGTAGTGATTGGACGTTCAGAGGATCGATACCATAAGGTGTTGGCTTGGCTGATGCTCGTTCCGCTGATTATCAACTCCATGACAGAGTTCGGCATTTTTGGTGAGTCTAATTATGGTATTCAGTTTTATCAATTTGTCTTATTGTTTTTTGTTATGAAGGTGAAGAAAACCCAATGCTGAGGCGTTTATGGCAGTTTGGCTTTATGGCGTTGTGGTAAGTTCTGTTTTTCAAGAGATTGATCGTGAAGACAATCTTCTTTAGCTAATCGAAACATAGGCCATACTACCAAAACGCCACAAAGCCTAAAATACACAACCTATGCACCCAAACGACATACCAGTCCTCGCAAAGATTTTCAATCCCAATACCCAATATATATTCATCGCCAAAAAGGACTTTCAAGAAAGTAAGATTACAGACACCTTAGCGTGTCAAATTATTAGCTATGACAGTCCGCAGTTTATAGAAGAAATATTAAAAATTTATCCAGTAGATATTTGCACCCTTGTCCATACCTCTACTACTCCACCCTATTATAAAAATCTAACTACGTTACAATTAGGGAATCTCTCTTATCCAGCAACTTCTCGTCACTGGATAAATTTAAAAGTGCCTAGACTCAATTTATCCAGTGACGGGAAGTCACTGGATAAACAGGAATATTCCTATATCAACAATCCGGATGGAACGATCAGATGGCTATATCCTGCCGAACAAAAACAGCCTACCTTTTTACATTTATACAATACTTCTGGATGGAAAGGTAAACTGATAAGGAAAGGAATTGAGGCAGGATTTAAATGTGGGTTAGGGCAACGAATCAAACAAGGAAGCATTCAAGTTTATGCGCCTTATGCACCCGTAGGAGGAATGTATCAACAATCAGCTACTCTATTTAATTCTTCTGATTTTGCCATTTTTACAGGTACGAAAGGTGAGAACCGAAAAGCAGTAATCGTATTTGAAAAAAACAAAAAAGCGACTCATTTTTTAAAAGTTCCTTTAACCACCGCAGCTACCACATTAGTAAGAAATGAAGGGGAACAATTAAAACAACTAAGTCAATTGTCATTGAATGCTTTAGTAGTGCCTATGGGGAAACGCATCCATCAATTTTTATTACAAACAAATATTCGACCGGCCCATACTCGTTCGAACTTAACCATAAGCAATCTCCATTTAGAAGCCTTACGGGAATTATACCAAGATACGACCGAATGGAAATTAATACAGCAAACAACTGCATGGGCAGCTATTGAAAAAGACGTATCTGAATTAGAAAATCCTACGATAAAAAATGATCTTTCGCCTGCTATGGTACAGCAAGTAGTGATCCATTTAAAAAAAGTACAATCTCAAATGGATACGACCCTACCGATACCCATAGCTTTGGCGCATGGAGATTTCACGCCCTGGAATACTTACCTCACCAACAAGCAATTAATGGTCTATGACTGGGAATTAGCTGCCTCTTATCCACTTTTATTTGATGCTTTCCATTTCATTTTCCAAAGCAGCATTTTAATAAAAAGACAGTCCTTTGTGGACATTAAAAAACAGGTCGAACGGCTACGCCAACACCCTATCGTCCAAGAATTACAAAGGCAATCTCCCTTTTCATTCGATGACTCTTATCGCTTTTATTTGCTACATACCATTAGCTATTATTTGAATCGATATATTCAGCAATCTCACTTGCATGAGCAAGCACATTGGTTAGTGGCTACATGGAAAGAAGCTCTAATCGATTGTTCGTCCAATAAGAAATTAGTAGCTATTTCTACACCAATGAAATCTTAGCCGTAGTGGTAATACTAGCCGTCCGCTGACCTGCCTCATTAAATAAATCGCCACTCAAAAAAGCGGTAGATTTTCCCATTCGATCTATTCTTCCAATCGCATGAAATTTTCCTGCTCGACTGGCTTCATAAAAATTGACTTTTACTTCTAAGGACGCTAAGTACTTTATTTTATTAGTACCAAAAGTCGCAAAAGTAGTCACCGCATCCAACATGGCTGTTACAAATCCTCCTTGAATAATATCACCGCTATGACAATAGCGTTGGTCCATCAGGAAGTCCATCTCACAAATCCCTTTTTCAGGATCAACATATGTTATTTCGCAACCCATATCTTTTAGAAATTGGGGTGGTGATTCCGTCATATGTGTTAGTATTTTTCCTTTCATTATTCTCGTTTTTAAGATAATATTGAGCAATACGTAATAGGCTTTTTTAAAAGTCAATATTACAGTACTCCCTAATTTAACAATACTGGCATGCCAAAGTAGTCCAGAAAGGTATTAGTTTTGTTCGGAGATAGCAAGAACAAATAATTAATGAAACTTAATAGGAAAGTGATGCCTCGCTTGCTTCGCAAGCTCGGCAAATAGGTTTCTTTAGTTGCCGAGCAACCTTTTGTCAGATTTTCGATTGGTGCTAGATCATCTTCAATACTAAATCCACCATCGCCTTAGCAGACACGCCAAAATTTTTCATCCGTACATCTTTAGTATCCCCATCCACATATCGCTTATAGAGTTGTTGGGCAATAACTGCCCCTTTCCAAAAAGCGAATACTTCGTACCATTGCAAACGGCTTAAGTCTAGTTGAGTATAAGTTTGATATTTTTCGATGAGGAAAGATTTAGATGGAAAATCTCCTTGAAGGGTAACAGGCAAGGAAGGATATTTTGATCGATCGAATCTAGGCTCGGGCCAATAACTGAGAGTCGCTGCAAAGTCAAATAAGGGATCGCCCAGTGTACACATATCCCAATCAAAAATAGCGGTTACTTCATCGGGATTATCTGGTTGAAATTGGCAATTATCAGGTTTAATATCATTGTGAATAATGGATACCCGTTGGGTAACAGGAACGTCTTGTTGTAGCCATTTCAGAATCTCATCCATCTCCGTACTATCATCCGTTTTGGATAATTCCCATCGCTTTGCCCAGCCTCTTAACTGTCGTTCTAAAAAACCTTCAGGCTTTCCTAAACTACTCAAATCTGCTTCCTCATAATCCACCAGATGGAGCGTAGCCTGCGCCTTTATCATGGCCTCCGCAATGCGTTCTCCTGCCCTATCAAAAGGTTTAAAGCAGTCCAGCATTTTATACCGTACAACTACCCCTCGTTTCCGTTCCAGCACCACAAACTTTGATCCGATGACCGCCTCCTCTTCACATAAATGATATGCTCTAGGGGCAGGTAAGAAATGTTTATACAGTTTGGATAAGACTCGGTACTCTCGCTTCATGTCATGTGCGCCCGGTGCAATCTTCCCAAAGGGTGGACGACGGACGACTAATTCTGTGTCGCCAAAAGTCACTAGGTACGTCAGATTAGCATGACCTCCATGAAATTGGGCAACTTTCATCTCCCCTGACAATTCAGATATATGAGTTCGTAAGTACGCTTCGAGTTTGTTCCAATCCAACGCCTCCCCTTTTCGTATTTCCTTAGCGTCATCCATAAAATGATTGTTTGATAATGATATGCTTGTTAATAGTACTTTGTCACTTTAGGAAAAATCTCGTCGGGAGACGGGAAGGATATAGGGTTCAAGTTTGGAAACTTGAACCATCGCCCTTCGACATTTTCAGTCTCCAGACTGAAAATGAATATCCTAGTCGTCTCCTGACGACGTTTTCTGATAGTCTGTATTTCACTTTATTAGGTATATTCATGCTTTAATTTTGAATGACAAATTTTGAATTTTGAATCTGCCCAATTACCAGTCACCAAATCAACTCTTCTTCTTAGTCTGCAAGCTCATCATAAACTCGACCACTTTAGCTTGCAATTCGGGATCTTTATTAAAAGCTACCGTTTGCCTTGCTAGTGTTGGCACACTCCGTTTAATGACTACTTTAGATAATTCTTTTCTAAACCATTGCTTGGATTGAGCAAAAACTTTGTGGAAAACATGTATCTGCTTTTTCAAATGTTTTTCTGCTCGCTCCAGTACCTCTTCTACTTCTACCGATTCATCTACCAAGCCTTCTACTAATGCTTCATCACTATTAAATAATCTGGCTTGTTGAATGTATTTCCAAGCTTTTATTTCTCCTAAGTGATACGCATATACGTCACAAAGCATTTCTGGAATTTGCATATGCATTTTAAACTCATGCATTCCAATGACATGCTTGGGGCCTTTACCCATCACTCGATAATCAGTACATAAAACCAATATGGTTGCTCCTGCGGGGGCATATCCCGTGATAGCACTGACTAATGGTTTGGAAAAACTAACCATTGCTTGCAAGGTGTGCATATAACTTTCCCAAAAATCTATCAGCTGTGCTTCATTCATAGCAGCCAAACTCATCACATCTAAACCCGCACTAAAGGCATGTGGTCTTCCTGCCAAAATTGCTCCCTTAATAGCAGCATCTTGATCCAATGCTTCAAAGGTACTTTTCAGGTCTTTTAATAAGGGTGTATTAATGGCATTTACTTTTCCATTATTTAATTGGACAATGGCGTAGTTGTCTTTTATTTCGATGTTTAGGGTATCTGCTGTGTAGGTAGTTGCGGACATATTTTTTGTATATTGTGAAGAAAAAATATCGTGGAAATGTAAAAAACTCAAATGTACTGAATTTAAATGTAGGAATTTATCAATTTTTTACACACAATTCTATAAATTGCCTATTTGGTATTTTGATAAAAATAATTCGTTCTTTGACAAATCCCGTGGTCAAGGAAAAAGGAGAAGCAAAAGCGACCAAAGATGAGGGAGTTTTCTCCCGAACCGCTTGCGGATGGGAAGGCATTTTTCTTTTTTCTTGACACACGTTCACGGGATTTGTCAAAGAACCAAATAATTTATACTATATGACAGATTTTATTGGTTTTTTTGAAGGTCTCGGCAATGAGCAAAAACTCGCATGGGTAATCATCTGTTTAAGCATCTTTTGGTTATTGGAAGGAGCTTTTCCACTCGTACAACACCAATATCAAAAATGGAAACATGCGAAAGTGAATTTAATTTTACTCACCACGACTATTATTATTAATGCTTTATTTGGGTTAGTCTTAGCAGGAGTAATGGTGTGGGCTGCTAATAATTCTATTGGTCTATTATACATGGTGGAATTACCACTTTGGGTAGAAGTATTATTAGGCGTCATGTTGTTAGATTTGATCGCTCAATATTTAGTGCATTTTCTACTCCATAAGGTGAGTTTTATGTGGAAGTTCCATATGGTTCATCATAGCGACACGAAGGTGGATGTAACAACGGGTACGAGACATCACCCGGGCGATTATGTTTTTCGAGAGATATTTGCTTTGCTCGCTATATTGATAGGAGGGATTCCTTTTGGTGTCTATGCCTTGTATCGAATCATCACCGTCATCATGACTTATTGGACCCATTCTAATTTGAATATGCCACCCGCAATGGATCGGCTAATTAGCTTTGTATTTGTGACCCCTAACATGCACAAATTCCATCATCACTTTGAACGCCCTTGGACCGATACCAACTATGGTAATATCTTTTCTATATGGGATCGATTGTTCCAAACCTTTGTCTATGATGATCCGCATAAAATCAAATATGGGTTAGATGTTTTAGACGATCGGACGGCTAATGATATTGGTTATCAGTTGAAGGTTCCTTTTGATAAATCTATTAAGACGGATTATTAGGCAAACTATTAATACCCACATCTTTTTGTGATCTCCAAAATCCCAAAGGGATTGAATACGAATAGCCCTAGATGCAATCTAGGGATAAGATAGAAGGTATTTCCCAACCCAGAATGGGTTGAATGTGAAATATTCAACTCTTCCAGAGTTGGGAAACACCCAAACATGATGCCACCGCATTGCATGCGGTGCTAATCATATTCAATCCCTATCGGGATTTGGAGTTTAATAGTCTTTAAAATCCCTTGTGCAAATCAGATTGTGCTAATTATCATTCTCCCTCCTCCACAGGAATCACAAATGGAGGTTTCCAATTACCATTCGTTACTTCTTGCTTAGGCCAGTACAATCTCAGCGTTAAACTAAATTTTCCTTCTCTTGGAATGGGCAACCAATTAGAAAAATGCTCCTCACTTGGAGGGTTTGATTGAATGTAGAAATCTAAAGAACCATCTTCATGGTACTGTAACTCATCTCGATCTCCTAAGGCAAAACGGTTCCATTCATTCTCCACTAAAAAATCATCTGCATTGTAAGCAGTAATGGACCAAAAGGCATTGACAGGTGGTAACTGTCCTGCCTCAAAGTGGAGTTGATATCTTTTGCTGGCATCCAATGGATCGCCATTAATATCATAAATGCTACTTGGATAGGTAGCATCTTCTGGCAGGTTTGCGCCTAAGCCAACAAAGTCTATATATGCCCTTCTCAAATAATCCGTCCCATATTCTCCGATGCCTTCCGTAATCAAGGTCCAGCCATTTGTCAATATACTGGTATCGGGATTGGCCCGTCTGGCCTCCATTCTTTTATGGATGAATTGAGGTAAGGCTTTTAGCTTGGTTTTAATAATCAAATTGTCGGTACTTAATGCAAAGGGTTGACCGGGCACTAATCCAATTTTAGCTAATTTTTTCATCATGGGCGCATCTGCCGCTTTGGGCGGATTCGTTACCAATAATTGAGCTACTCGGCTCAGATAGTTTTCAACATCCAATTCTTGAATCGCCTTTACAGGAATATAATCCTTTTGAGCTGGATTTGCCTGTCCCTTTGGTTGGGTATAGTCTTCCTTTCCGTAAGCACTTAATGGGAATAGGCGCATTCCATCTTGGATTGCTTTAACCGTAGTGGCACCATCTTCAGGACTGTTCACCTGTATTCTAGCGATCAGCCAGGCCATGTTCGTAGGGGATTGAATTACTTGCATTCCTTCTGGCGTCTCTCCTTTCCAATCTGGTCCAGCGATCAAAAAAGTTTGTGCTCCTGTGCCTGTCGTTCGAGTACCAGGGGTGGCAAAAACATTAGAATAGGCATCATAAAAAGGTAGCAGATAATACCGATCCGTGGCTGGCATAAACAAGACCTGCGGTTCTTTTATTAAATCAAACCATGCTACTGAATAGTAGGTATCCACATTGGGCTTGACCACTGCCTTCATGTTATGATCTGGAAATTGTCGATAATGCCCTAGTTGATTAATTGGTGCTCTTGCTCGGCTGGGATGTGGTTCAGCTATATTGGTGGATACTTTTTTAGTGAGGTCCATTAGCACTAACGGATAGCCGAATACGTAGGCTTCTCCTACTGTTTGTAATAATTCCTCGGAGTTGATTTCTACTTGCCCTTCTGCTGTTTGGATGGTGGTGGTTTCTGATTGGCAGTTGACTAACAATATTAAACTTAAGCAGCAAGAAATGTATTTTAGTGTTTTATTCATTTATGATCGTAAATTTCACTGATAAGTAAATTGGTTCTTTAGATAAGATTTTTATCTAAGTATTATTTCCCGCAAAGTTACGCAGAGGTTTCGCTAAGTAACGCTAAGTATGCCTTTGCGAGACTTAGCGAGTCCTTCGCGAAATTTAGCGGGAAATTTCATTACAAATAGTTTATTTTCCTTTTTTCTAGACTAATCTGAAAACCGCTCTTCCACCCTACGATTTTTATTTCGCCACCATCGAATAACAAAAAAACCAAGTACTAACGCAAGGAATCTACCCACCCACGGCAGAGCCGCTTCTTTCATTTGCCGACCCAACTTACTTTGTATTTCCAATAAGGGCTCATAATCGTCCTCCATTTCCACTACGCCAACCTGTTTAGCATAATCCGAATAATGGTTAATCATTTCTTGTAGGAGTTCTGGGGAGGAAGCAGCAAGGTCATTGGTTTCTCCAGGGTCCTTGGCGAGGTTGTATAATTGCCAATTATAATTCCCATAAGATTTTCCGTTTTTGACCAATTTAAAATCTCCTTTATACAATACCCGTCTGCCAGCCGCTTCCAGCCCAACAGGTTCGTTCGGACCATAGACTCGATTGGTATCGCCTTGTATCATTGGGTACAAATTTTTTCCCGTCATAGGACCAGCAGGGGCAGTTTTAGGTTGGTCAATACCAGCTATGGATAAAATAGTAGGTGTAACATCCATCACCATAGAAAAAGCGGGAATGGATTGAGCGGGAATGGTCGGACCAGAAAAAATAAGTGGTACTCGCAAGCCTCCCTCGCCGCCATAGAACTTAAAGAAGGCACTGGGTCCAGAAGCTGCGCTGGCAAATTCAGGACCAATATAATTATAAGATCCCTTCTCCCCTAGCCGCTCATAATCTTGATGGTACCCTACCATTTTTAACCAGGCTTTCATAATGGGAACATCCCCAGCGGCACTCGCCTCTGGACCGTTATCAGAAGTAATGATAAAGACCGTATTATCAAACTGTCTTTGTTGTTGTAAATACTGCAGATAGCGACCGATATGCTCATCCATCGCCTCTAACATACCCGCATTGACTGCCATTGCTTTAGCATGATACTTTTGCTCCTCCTCATTTAATACCTCCCATTTTTTTAGTACGGGAAGCATATCGCCCAAGGGTGCCTCATTGGGTATAATACCTAATTGCTTTGCCTTTTCGTACCGCTGTCGTTTAATGACATCCCAACCCCGTTGGTAAGTACTTATATATTTTTCGCTGTATTTTTTGGGTACTTGTACGGGTATATGAATGGCTTGAAAAGACAGAAACGAAAAAAAAGGTGCTTCCTTATTGGACTCCTCCTTACTAAAGCTAATCAGTTCATCCACCAAATTTTTAGAAGAATAAAAATCCTTTGGTAAGTCAATTTTTTCGCCATCTTTATACCAAGGTGGCTTCGAGGTTTGGGTCGGCAAATAAGGACGCTGTTCATAATTATCCGCACCAGATGCATCCAAAATATAGGAGCGATCAAAGCCTCTATTATTGGGCAAGTTCGCCTCCTCATGCCCCAAGTGCCACTTTCCCGATACATAGGTCCGATATCCTTTGCGCTTCAACCGAGTAGCTACCGTTTCTACTTTATCATTTAAAACGCCTTCGTATCCAGGTTTCTTAGCATAGGAGGGAGGGGTGAATAAAGGCAAATTAGGAATACCCGTTAGATGGCTATCGTAGCCCGTTAGTAACATCGCACGAGAGGGTGCGCACATGGGGGAAGTACGATAATGCGTAAACATCGTTCCCTGCTTCGCTAGGCGATCGATGTTAGGCGTAGCGGCTTCTCCTCCGTAGCAACCTATATCCATTAGGGCGGCATCGTCGATGAGGATTAATACCACATTGGGCGGCTTGGTGTCGGTAGAAGGGAGGGTTTGTGCAACCAGCAAGAAAGTTGATACTAAAATAAAAAGTAGTAGGATTAGTTTGCGCATATATTATAGGTATCTGATGTTCTTCGTCTCCTAACAAATAAGACAATCTCAAATTTAGAAAACTAATTTCAATAAACAGCTCCAAATGCAATTTTATCCCAATTCAATCATCTTTGATGAGATAAACTATGATTAGAGGATTATATCAGATATTGCTTACTCGGCTTATTGCTTACTCGGCTATATCTGATATAATCCGCGAATCTGGTAAATCTAATCTGCGAAATCAATTCAAAATCTGTGGAATCTGCGATTCAGTTTTCCTACCTTTGATGGTAAATAGTTTAATCACAAACGAAATATCATCAAAACATGAAAAACCTATTCCTACTAACTCTATTTCTAATAAGTATGGTATCCTGTTCAACCACTAATAAAATAGGCAAAACAGGTGATCCTATTTTTACCGCCCCATTCGCCGTCCAAACTTGGTCCTTCCGTAATTATTTTCCTAAAGATATGATTGGCACCTTAGATCGTATTCAGAAAATGGGGATCACGGAAATAGAAGGCGACGGTGGAAAAATACCACCAGAAGAATTTAAAAAACTATGCGCTGCAAGAGGTATCACGATTCCATCTACAGGATGTAGTTTTGATGAAATAGAAAATAACCCGATGGCGATTGTCAAAAAAGCGAAAGCCTTGGAGTCGAACTTTGTTATGTGCCCTTGGGTGCCTCATGACAATAAAGGCAATTTTAGTAAAGCAGATGCAGACCGAGCCATCAAAGCATTCAATACAGGTGGCAAGGTATTGCATGATAATGGCATTACCTTTACCTATCATCCACACGGGTACGAATTTCAGCCTTATGGAGATGGTACCTTACTAGACTACATCATCAACAACACCAATCCCCAATACGTATCTTTTGAAATGGATATTTTTTGGGTACAATTCGGCGGAGGCGATCCTGTTACTTTATTGAAGAAATATGGCGATCGTTGGAAGTTGATGCATATGAAAGATATGAAGAAAGGCATTACAAAAGACCTAACAGGTGGCACGGATGTAGAATACAATGTACCTCTTGGTTCGGGAGAATTGGATATGGTCAATATTTTAAAAGAAGGAAAAAAGATAGGTATTGCACATTATTTTATTGAAGATGAAAGTAGTCAGGTGGTAAATCAAGTGCCTCAGAGTATAGCCTATTTGCAGAGTTTAAAGTATTAAGAAAGAGAGCTATCAGACTAGGGAGAGTAGACTCAACAATGCCATTTTTATAAACGGAAATCGTTCACTAAGCCTCTCTATAGGATTTTTTTAGCGGTAGCGATTTAAGAAGCGTTTTTTTTCAAAACGCTTTTTATACTACAGACGGGATAAATTACCGAAAATGGATAATTCGTTTATTTGTTTAACTGTTTATACGTTTACAAGCTACACTTGGATAAACAGTTCAACAATTCAACAAATAAACAGTATTGGATAATCGGATATTTATCCC
>CALJIQ010000231.1 GCA_937973995.1 uncultured Saprospiraceae bacterium | reverse complement strand
CATGGACATACGAGTTCATGTCAGGGAACAAGGATTTCTAAAGGGGCAACTGAGGCTTTGCCCATAGCCGTCAGGCTAAGAGATTAAAGAGCGGATAAGTAGTCAGGAGACGACTATGATAGGCATTCCAAGTCTGGAGACTATCGGGCAAGATAATGCGATCTATCAAGTCTCCAGACTTGATAGGCTTATCCGAGTCGTCTCCTGACGACAACATTCCGTTTAGCCTGACGGCTATGGACTCTGCCTCAGTTGCCCCTTTAGAAACCCTTGTTTCTTGAAATGGACTCGATGTCCATTTCAGGAAAGGAATCACGGGATAGGTCAATGAACCACCTTAAATAACCTGCTAACATTAAATTCTTCTTCATGAAAAATATCCACTTTTTAGTATATATCCTTTTATTTTTCGCTTTTACCCAGCAAGCCTGTAGCCAAACCTACGCTACCAAAAAAACAGCAGATGGTAAGGCAAAACGTATGTATGATCGAGCGATGCAATATCGAAAAAATCGTCAGTTCGATAAGGCAAAAAAAGACTTGGAAGCTGCCATCAAAGCAAATCCCAATTTCATAGATGCGTATTTGCAATTAGCTAATTTTCAATTAGGAGAACAACAATGGCAACAGGCTGGTAAAAATCTAGAAAAAGCCATTTCCTTAGATGCTACTTATGAACCTAAGTCCTACTATTATTTAGGAATCGCTAATTGGGAGCAAGATCAATACGACCAAGCCGCTAGTAATTTCAGCTCATTTCTAAAAACCTATTCGTCCGAAAAAGGGAAGCTAAGAGGGAAAGCACAGATGTATTTAAGGAATAGCAAGTTTGCAGCAGTTGCCATCAAAAATCCTGTTCCTTTTGACCCTAAACCACTCTCGGCTAGTATTAACACAGAGAATCCTGAATACCTACCGTCTATTACCGCAGATGGCAATACCCTCATCTTTACTAGGAATCAGCAGCGACAAGAAGATGTATATAGAAGTGTATTTAAAGAGGGTCAATGGCAAACAGCACAACCTTTACAAAATATAAACACAGATGAAAACGAAGGCTCTGCCTATATTTCCGCTAATGGCCAATATATTGTTTTCAATAGGCGTGCAGAAGATGGATTTGGAAATCACGATTTATATTTTTCTAAAAAACAAGGAAATACTTGGAGCACCCCCGTCAATATGGGTCCATTAGTGAACACTAAATATTGGGAAGCCCAACCTTCTTTATCTGCTGATGGGCAGTTACTTTATTTTACGAGTAATCGCCCTGGTGGACTAGGAGGTTATGATATTTGGTTAACCTATCGAAGGTCTAATGGCGAATGGGCAAAACCCATTAATTTGGGAAAAGAGATCAATACCGAATTGGATGACGAGACCCCTTTTTATCACCCAGATGGTCAAACGCTCTATTTCATGTCCAAAGGTCACGCAGGCATGGGAGATTATGATTTGCATGTAAGTCGAAGAACAAAAGAAGGGAGTTGGGGAACGCCTACCAACTTGGGCTATCCGATTAATACCAAAGCAAGAGAAGGCGCATTATTTATCACGCTAGATGGCAAGACGGCATATTTTACCAAAGGAACTTTAACCGCAGATGGGAGAACAGATATGGCAGGGCAACCGATTAAACAACCAGACATCTATAGCTTTGAGCTTCCTTTAGCGGCACGTGCCAATCCCGTCACCTATGTGCAAGCTACCGTTAAAGATGCAACTACCCAAAAGGTCTTACCAGATGCCACTATCGAATTAATAGAATTAAACACCAACACGGTTATCTCTACCTCTACAACCGATCAAGCTGGTATTTTTTTAACCACTTTGCCGCTAGGTAATGACTATGCTTTAAATGTCAATAAAACGGCTTATCTATTTCATTCAGAAAATTTTTCCTTATCAGAAAAAGCGACACTGGATAAACCGTATCAATTATCTATTGACCTCTACCCTATTCCTAAAGAAACCGTTGCCAGCGTACCTGAAAAAGCAAAACCAATCATCCTAAAAAATGTCTTTTTTGAATCGGGTTCTGCTGCCTTAAAATCAACTTCCATTGCGGAGTTGACCAGATTAAAAGAGTTGCTGGAAGAAAATCCAACCTTAAATATTCAAATTAATGGTCATACTGATAATGTAGGATCAGATGCAGATAATTTAAACCTGTCAGATAATCGAGCCAAAGCCGTCCAAGATTATTTAATTAAAAATGGAATAGCGACCGATCGTTTACGCTATAAAGGATATGGAGAAAACCAACCTATTGATACGAATGATACAGAAGAGGGACGTCGTAATAATCGGCGGACGGAGTTTGTAGTTCGGTAGGTTTTTATCAATTTTCTGGTTGATCTTTAGAGGGTCACTTCAAAGTGCCCTTTAAATTAATACACTGATGGCACAAATGTCGGAGGCACTTTGAAGTGACCCTGTCATACGATCAAGAGACGGCGATTTACTATTGCAGCAATGGCCGTTTTTTTTCGTTTTGTGATTTTTAAGCCATTTCTTGCAATACTTCCAACTAAATAATTACTTTTGCAGCTCTAATGTTAACTATCAATAATACATATAACCTTTTCACTTCTCGTCGTCGCAACCGCGCACGTCGCCCTTGGGGCGTCTATATTTAACATCTGCCAATTGGTATGGCAGCAATAAGCTGTTGTCATATTCCTATCCAAAAGTTATAGTAGTAACTTTTCCTAACCATTTTCAAAACTGATTATTAATTATTGATTACTTGCTAACGAAGTACGGCTACCCGGTGCTAGTTAACCAATCAATAATCAGTCACTAATCAATCTATAAAATGGACAAAATAACTGTTCAAGTGGCAAACGAGTCGCATTATATATATGCGCAAGCCGTTTGTGATTTAATCGAAGAATCTGCCAAGCAAAGGGGGACTGGTATCGCTAAACGAAAGCCTGAATATGTGAGAGAAAAGATGGAAACCAACAAAGCCATTATCGCTTTAGACGGAGAAGAATTAATAGGCTTTTGTTATATAGAAACGTGGGATCACGGTAAATACGTAGCTAATTCAGGCTTAATTGTCAATCCGAAATATAGGAAACAAGGGATGGCTAGGCGCATTAAAAAACTAGCTTTTGACCATGCTCGAAATAAATATCCGAAAGCGAAAGTATTTGGTATTACGACAAGTGGTACGGTCATGGGCATCAATTCTGATTTGGGATATCGACCGGTCATTTTCGCTAAACTCACCCAAGATGAAGCTTTCTGGAAAGGCTGCCAAAGTTGTCCCAACTACGATATTTTAGAAAGGAACGAACGATCCAAATGCCTATGTACGGGCATGCTGGCCCCTTCCAAAGAAGAAGAGGAAGCGATGAAATTTGATTTGACAGATAAAATAATTAATAAATCAGCAGGTGAATAAATAAATTGATTGTTGAGATGGTTTGATGGCTCATATGAGACGTTGACCACCATCAAGCAATCAAACAGTCAAAAGTTCTTGGATATAAAAAATGGAACAATCAATCAGATCACTTTGGAGTGATCAGATTGAATAATAACGTCTGATCTGATGACTTTAAGTTCATCTGATCAGTTGCCTAAAGTTTTATTAATTCTGTCCAAGAACTATCAAGCAATCAAACAATGAAAAAAGTAGTATTAGCCTACAGCGGCGGTCTGGATACCTCCTACTGTGTAAAATATTTAAGCAAAGAAAAAGGGCTGGAAGTACATGCGGTCATAGTAGATACAGGAGGATTTTCTAGCCAAGAATTAAGTGCCGTAGAAGAGAAAGCCTATTTTTTGGGGGCGAAATCTTTTACCATTATTAGAGCGGTTCAAGATTATTATGACAAGTGTATTCGCTATTTGATTTATGGGAATATACTGAGAAATAATACCTATCCATTATCGGTTAGTGCCGAGCGAATGTTTCAAGCATTAGCGGTTGCAGAACATGCCAAAAAGATTGGTGCGAAGTATGTGGCACATGGTAGTACGGGTGCGGGGAATGATCAAGTTCGATTTGATTTTGTATTCAATGTATTGGGGGATGATTTAGAAATCATAACACCTATTCGAGATAACCAATTATCTCGACAAGAGGAGATTGAATACTTGAAGAAGCATGGGGTGGAATTAACTTGGGAAAAAGCGCAATACAGCATCAACCAAGGAATTTGGGGAACAAGTGTTGGCGGCAAAGAAACACTCACCTCCAATGGTGCCCTTCCTGAAGAAGCTTACCCAAGTCAGTTAGAAAAAGAGGGGTCCGAAGTAGTCCATTTGGATTTTGAAAAAGGACAATTAGTAGGCGTTAATGGGAAAGCCTTTGCACATCCCGTCTATGCCATTGAATACCTGCAAACCCTAGCTGCCCCTTATGCGATTGGGCGAGACATTCATGTAGGCGATACGATTATTGGCATCAAAGGAAGAGTAGGATTTGAAGCAGCAGCTCCGATGATCATTATCAAGTCTCATCACTTATTAGAAAAACATGTGCTGACCAAATGGCAACAATATTGGAAAGAACAATTGGCTAATTGGTATGGAATGTTATTACACGAAGGGCAATACTTGGACCCCGTCATGCGAAATATTGAAACCTTCTTAGAAGATACCCAACACAATGTAACGGGTAAAGCTATCGTGAAACTCCTCCCCTATCGCTTTGAACTTCAAGGCATAGAATCCAAATATGATTTAATGAATAGTTCCTTCGGTAGCTATGGAGAAATGAATAAAGCTTGGTCGGGAGAAGATGTGCGAGGTTTTACGAAAATACTAGGCAACCAGAGTTTGATCCATCAATTTGTGAATAAATAGGAGTCAGGAGACAGGAGTCAGGGGTCAGACGAGTGCAGCCCCTGACACCTGACACCTGACGCCTGACACCTTAAAAAAATGATAAAAGCTGGCATCATAGGAGGCGCAGGATATACAGCAGGAGAATTATTAAGAATATTACTCCACCATCCAAAAGTAGAGATCGCTTTTGTGCATAGCAATAGCAATGCAGGAAATGTAATCAGTGCAATCCATACAGATTTGATTGGAGAAATTGATTTATCTTTTACAGATACTATCAGTCCAAATGTAGAGGTACTTTTCCTCTGCATGGGACACGGTAAATCCAAAGATTTTTTAGATACGCATGCCATTCCTGAGTCGATAAAAATTATTGATCTAAGCAGAGATTATCGGTTGAAAGCGGATGCTGAAAATTTCATCTATGGCTTACCTGAATTGAATCGAGATGCGATAGAAGAGACAAATTATTTAGCCAATCCAGGTTGTTTTGCGACTGCTATTCAGTTGGCATTATTACCCTTAGCAGAAGCTCGACAATTGAATACCGATATTCATGTACATGCAATTACGGGTTCAACAGGGGCAGGGCAAGAACCCAAACCTACTACGCATTTTAGTTGGCGGAATAATAATGTGTCTATCTACAAAGCCTTCACGCATCAGCACTTAGGAGAGATTAATCAGAGTGTCCAACAATTACAACCTAATTATAAAGGAAGTATTAATTTTTTACCGGTTAGAGGAAATTTTCCAAGAGGCATCTATGCCAGTGTCTATACGGATTCTGAGATGAACGAAAAAGAAATCAATTACCTCTACGAGCATTTTTATGATAATGATCCTTTTGTATTTGTAAGTCCACAAAATCCAAATTTAAAGCAAGTCGTCAATACCAATAAGTGCATACTGCACATTGAAAAACACGACAACAAAGTGCTAATCATTAGTATGATTGATAACTTGGTAAAAGGGGCCTCTGGGCAAGCGGTGCAAAATATGAATTTGATGTTTGGATTGGAGGAGCAAATGGGATTAGGTTTGAAGGCTGTTGCTTTCTAACCTAACGGGGTCACTTCCCGTGCCCCCGTTAGTTGTATTAATTAATTTTCGGGGGCACTCGAAGTGACCCCGAAAAACTACCAATGAATGAAACTCTTCGACGTATATTCTTTATTCGAAATAGAACCTGTTAAAGGAGAAGGTTGCTATGTATATGATAAAGCAGGAACTAAGTATTTAGACTTTTACGGCGGTCATGCGGTTATCTCTATTGGACATGCCCACCCTCATTATGTACAAAAAATTTCTGAGCAAGTAAGCAATTTAGGTTTTTACTCTAACTCCGTAGAGAATAGCCTGCAACAAGAATTAGCTGATAAATTGGGAGAATTATCTTGCTGCGAAAAATACCAATTGTTCCTTTGCAACTCAGGAGCGGAAGCCAATGAGAATGCGCTTAAATTAGCGTCCTTTCATAATGGAAAAACCAAAGTTATTTCCTTTAAAAAATCATTCCATGGACGTACTTCTGCTGCGGTGAATGTTACGGATAAGTCCGCCATACAAGCACCTATCAATCAATTATTTGAAAAGGAATTTCATGAATGGAATAATATTGACACCGTACGGGCAAGTCTAACAAAAGGAGATGTTTGCGCTGTGATTATCGAAGGTATTCAAGGAATTGGAGGTATCCATATTGCAGAAACTTCTTTTTTGGAAGAGCTAAGTCGTCTATGCAAAGAACACCATGCAGTATTGATTTTAGATGAAATACAATCAGGCTATGTTAGAAGTGGCTATTTCTTTTCCTATCAACATGCGATGATCGAACCTGATATTATTTCGATGGCAAAAGGCATGGGTAATGGTTTCCCCATTGGAGGTATTTTAATACATCCAAAATTTGAAGCATCCAAAGGTTTATTGGGTACTACTTTTGGTGGTAATCACTTGGCTTGTGCGGCAGGTATTGCGGTGTTGGATGTTATCCAAGCAGAAGGACTAAGAGAAAATGCAAAAGCCGTAGGGGACTATTTCATAAAGAAATTACAACAGGTAGAAGGAGTAAAAGAAGTACGTGGAATGGGTTTAATGATTGGTTTAGATTTGGGATTTCCTGTGAAAGAATTACGCAAAAAAATGTTATATCAAGCACAGATATTTACAGGTTCTTCTTCTGATCCGAATGTCTTGCGATTGCTACCTCCTTTGACTATTGGGAAAGAAGAGGTAGATATATTCATGGAAGCTTTTAGAAAAGTACTGCCTCTATTTTTAGCTGCATGAATCGCAGATTTCGCTGATTTTTATACGGATTACTCAGATTAGATTTTTTTGATGGAATTGATTTTTACAGATATAACGCTAGTATGTTTAATCTGCTAAAATCCTAAAATCAATTAAAATCTAATCAGCGAAATCAATTCCAAATCAGCGAAATCTGCGATTCAGAAAAGAAAAAATAAATGAAAAACTTCACCTCCGTAAAGGATGTAAAAAACATAAAGAAGCTAGTCAAAGAAGGATTAGCACTCAAAAAAAAACCATTAGCCTTCAAAAAAATAGGCAAGGATAAAACACTAGTGTTACTCTTTTTCAATCCTAGCCTCCGCACCCGACTAAGCACCCAAAAGGCGGGAATGAATCTAGGCATGAACGTCATTGTCATGAATGCCAACCAAGGATGGAAATTTGAATTTGAGGATGGCGTAATTATGAATACCGATAAAGCCGAACACATCAAGGAAGCTGCTAAAGTAATTAGCCAATACGCAGACATCATTGGTATCCGAACCTTCCCTACCCTCACCGACAAAGAAAGAGACTACCAAGATTTTATTTTAAATAAATTTATCGAACATGCTACGGTTCCGATGGTCAGTTTAGAATCTGCTATTTTGCATCCACTCCAATCATTAGCAGATATGATTACTATTGAAGAACAAAAGAAAACGAAGAAGCCTAAAATTGTCCTTACTTGGGCACCCCACCCCAAAGCACTCCCTCAAGCGGTAGCCAATTCCTTTGCAGAATGGACGTTGGCTTCTGATTATGATTTGACCATTACCCACCCCAAAGGCTACGAGCTTTCTAAAAAATTCACTAAAGGTGCAACGATTGAATACAATCAACAAAAAGCATTTGAAGGAGCAGATTTCATTTATGCTAAAAACTGGTCTTCTTTCAAAAACTATGGACAAATAGAGGTGGAAGATGCTAATTGGATGGTGAATAGTGCGAAGATGAAATTAACCAATAATGGAAAGTTCATGCACTGCTTGCCTGTCCGAAGAAATGTAGTGGTGGCGGGTAAGGTTTTGGATAGCAAAGCTTCTTTGGTGATTGAGCAAGCTAATAATCGGACTTATGCGGCACAAGTTGTGTTGAAACGATTATTGATGAAGTAAATACAATTTTCCTGTTCCTATTTTGCCTAAAATAATTCCCATTAAAAGAAGAAGGCGTTGGATAATCAATTCCTACAAGTGCCTATTTCGGAGGTTTTTTATTATGAATTTTGATTTTGCAGCAGGTTTAAGTAAAATGTATTTTTATTGTTATGGCTAAATATAGTTTTATATTCAGCTTTAAGTGCTTATTTTCATAGACTTATAGCTAAATAAAACTATGGTAATATGGGAAATACAGCTGTATTTGGGCGAGATAAAGAAAGAAGATTACAAAAGTTTTAAAAACTTTTGTAATCTCTATTGCTCAAAAACTAAATCAAGCCTCCAACTCCGCCAATTCCTCCTCCAACTGTTCTGCTTTTTCCTCATCTATCTCTTCTACTTCTTCCTCGTCCAATTCATCTTTCTCCACTTTCAAATTATTTATAATAAACTTCTGGCGATCAGGCGTATTCTTACCCATGAAGTAGGAAAGGATGCTTTCTATATTCGCATTCTCCTGCATGATTACAGGCTCTAATCTTATGTCAGAACCAATAAACCCACTGAACTCATTAGGAGAAATCTCCCCCAATCCTTTGAAGCGGGTAATCTCCGGTTTACCTCTTAATTTTTTGATCGCTTGCTGTTTCTCGCTCTCGCTATAGCAGTAGAATGTTTTTTGCTTATCTCGCACACGGAAGAGCGGTGTTTCCAAAATAAACAAGTGACCATTCCGAACCAAGTCTGGGAAAAATTGCAAAAAGAAAGTCAACAATAATAAACGAATGTGCATCCCATCCACATCGGCATCTGTCGCAATCACTACTTGATTGAAACGCAAGCCATCCATGCCATCTTCGATATTCAGCGCATGCTGCAAAAGATTAAATTCTTCATTTTGATAGACGACCTTCTTAGTCATATTATAACAGTTTAAAGGCTTCCCCCTTAAACTGAATACGGCTTGAGATTGCACATCTCTTGCTTTTGTAATAGACCCACTTGCAGAATCTCCCTCCGTGATAAAAATGGTAGATTTTAATCTATCTTCGTCTGTTACTTTTTTAGACGTGTCATTCAAGTGCAACCGACAATCTCTTAATTTCTTATTATGAAGGTTGGCTTTCTTAGCAGATTTTTTGGCTGCTTTTTGAATACCCGCTATCTCTTCTCGCTCTTTTTTAGATTGTTCAATTCTGGCTTTGAGTGCTTCGGCAACTTCTTTATTTTTGCTTAGATAATTATCTAGTTTCTCCTGTAAAAACTTGCTGATAAAAGTTTGAATCGTAGGTTGTTTAGGTCCCATATCCGTAGAACCTAATTTTGTTTTTGTTTGCGATTCAAAAATCGGGTCTTCTACTTTAAGGCTAATGGCAGAAATAATAGAGGCTCTTATGTCTTTCAGTTCAAACTTCTTTTTACTATTCTCTCTTAGAAAAAATGCTTGTATAGTATTGGCAAGAGCTGACTTAAAAGCATTTAAATGCGTTCCTCCTTGTGTCGTATTTTGCCCATTGACAAAAGAATAATATTGCTCTCCATACGCATTGCCATGCGTTAGCGCAACTTCAATATCATCATCCTTCAAGTGAATCACATCATAGCGAGTTTTTTCCTCCCCTATTTTACGATTCAATAAATCGAGTAAGCCATTTTTAGAAACTAAGGTCTTCCCATTAAAATGCAATTTTAATCCTGCATTCAAATAGGCATAATTCCACAATTGGTTCTCGATATACTCTGGTCGAAATTTATATTTTTTGAAAATGGAATCATCTGGTTTAAAGACGACTAAAGTTCCATTTTTTTCTTTGGTAGATTTTACTCGGTGGTCTTTGATTAAATTACCTTTTTTAAATTCTGCAATTTTAGTCTTGCCTTCTCGAACGGCTTGCACCTGAAAATAATTAGATAAAGCATTGACCGCTTTCGTACCCACTCCATTCAGACCTACTGACTTTTTAAATGCCTTGGAGTCGTACTTACCACCTGTATTAATTTTAGAAACACAATCCACTACTTTCCCCAAGGGAATCCCTCTACCAAAGTCCCTGATAGACACGGCCCCTTCTTCGATCTTTATCTCAATTGAATCTCCAAACCCCATCACATATTCATCAATACAATTATCCAGCACCTCTTTTATTAAAATATAGATACCATCGTCCATTGCATCGCCATTCCCCAATTTACCGATATACATACCAGGTCGTAAGCGAATATGCTCTTTCCAGTCTAATGATTTAATATTAGCCTCCGTATAGGTAACTTTTGCCATTCGTTATTTGATTTCTTTAGTGTGATTGAAGGACTCTCAGATGTGATTTGCTGTTGGAGGGAAGTTTTTAAACTACATTAGGGCACACATAAGTAAATTCACATGAGTTCGCATAAGTCTATTTGTGATCTTATGTGAAACTACTAATGTGAACTTATGTGGTTTAAAAACACCACAAAAGCCTTACAAAAATAAGACATTTTTTGATTAAAATAAAATTATTTGTTTTAAATTTTGTTTATAAAAATCATTATTTAAAACAAAAATTTTACAAATAGTATCCATTATGATTTTATTGAATGCTAAATTATTGCCGTACCTTTGCTTTTTTTAATTATGAATGATGAATTTTGAATTTTGAATTAATCGAAATTCAAAATTCATTCATTCAACATTCAACATTCATCTAATGGATTTATTTGAAAAGCTAAAAAACAACATGGGACCGCTAGGGCAATGGGCAGACATAGCGGAAGGCTACTGGATTTTCCCTAAACTAGAAGGAGAACTGAGCAGCAGAATGCGTTTCCAAGGAAAAGATATTATTTGCTGGAGTATTAATAATTACTTGGGACTAGCCAACCACCCCGAAGTAAGAGAAGCAGATGCTCAGGGTGCCAAAGATTATGGCTTGGCGTATCCTATGGGATCTCGAATGATGTCTGGAAATACGGAGTTACACGATCAATTTGAGCGGCAGTTGGCAGATTTTGTCCAAAAGGAAGAAGCTGTTTTGGTAAACTTCGGCTACCAAGGTATTATGTCTGCGGTAGATGCTTTATTGGATAGGCACGATGTAGTGGTGTATGACTCAGAATCTCATGCTTGTATCGTAGACGGTGTGCGGATGCACTTAGGCAAGCGATATGCTTTCGAGCATAATAATATTGAAAGTTTAGAAAAATGCTTGAAGCGGGCTACTAGATTAGTAGAAGGAACGAATGGTGGCATCCTAGTTATCTCCGAAGGCGTATTCGGAATGCGGGGCGACCAAGGCAAGCTAAAAGAAATTGCCGAATTAAAGAAAAAATACCAATTCCGCTTATTAGTAGATGATGCGCATGGTTTTGGTACGCTAGGCGCAACGGGCGCAGGTGCTGGTGAAGAACAAGGCGTACAAGATGAGATAGATGTCTATTTCGCCACCTTCGCAAAAGCAATGGGCAGTGTAGGGGCTTTCTTGGCTGGTAATAAAATGGTCATCAAGTTTTTAAAATATAATATGCGCTCTCAAATATTCGCTAAGTCATTAATGATGCCTTTGGTGACCAGTGGTATGAAACGACTAGCCATGTTGAGAGACGACCCTTCTCACAAAGCAAAACTTTGGAGCATTGTCAATGCCTTACAATCCGGCTTAAAGAAAAGAGGCTTGGATATTGGTAATACCAATAGTTGCGTAACGCCTGTGTATATGCACGGTTCCTTAGATGAAGCGATGGAGTTGGTGAAAGATATGCGAGAAAATTACGGCATCTTCTGCTCAATGGTTATCTATCCAGTTATCCCTAAGGGCATGATGATTCTACGCTTGATTCCTACTGCCTCTCATACGATGCAAGATGTGGAAGAAACCTTAGATGCTTTTGAAGCGATTGCGGCTAAGTTGAAGAGTGGTGTGTATAATGTGGATAAGTATTCTAAGATGTTGGAAGCTAGTAGAGTCTAGTTCATCAGTTATCGGACACCTTCGCCTTCGAGGTGTCCGATAACTTCTATTAGGAAGCCTTCTTTTGAGCTTTAATTCTCTCGTCATTCTCCAATCCTTTCAACAATTTCCCTTCTAATTCAGCCAATTTCTGATCGATCTCTTTAAGAAATGGATCTCCTTTCTCAAAGCCATTTACTTGTTCACTTATATTTTCGAGCCGCTTGGGCATATCTGAAATGCTAGTCATGATTTGTGTAGTCTTAAAGCAGCCATGAATTGTGGGTTTTCTTTGTAGTATGTTTAAATTAAACAATAGCAGTTTCTATTTCCGCCTGCAATTCTTTTTGTTTCTTTTCTATCGTCTTTATTAAGTCGGTCAATTCCGAGTTGTTATTTTTAAATGCTTTTGCCGCTTCCAAAGCACTTACGTTTTGAGAAAGGTATTTATAAAAGATTTTATTATACTCTAATTTAAATTGCCGAACACTCGATTTTAACATCGGAAAATTCTTAGCAATCTTATGCGCATTTATCAAGCCCTCTTCTTCTAATAAAGTTAGATAAGATGTTTCTTCTTCTAAATTAGCAGGGGTTATTTTTTCTGTTACTTGATTAATTAAGGCAGCACCACTAGTAGCATCTACTCCCAATTTTTTTAGAAAATTACCATGGTAATTATTCATCCTGACTTTTAATTCTCCTTTCCGATTGATGAGTTCACTTACTGCAGCATCATAATCCCTTGTGGCTCTGGATAGTTCATCATAGAACTGGATATAGGGTTGTAAATCCGTAATGAAGTTTTTGATTTTGGCTTTATCATAGGCACTTTCAATGTCAATTATCTTATCTCTCTTGATTTTTATTTTTTTAATAAAGCCAGAGATTTTATCTACCACATTGGCCACCAAAAAGGTAACGGGATTGGATTGCAACAATACTTCCCATACTGGATTTTGAATGGTGTTTTTTATTATTTCCATTTCAAATCTTGGACGATCTTCTGGTGGAAGGGCGTTCAGAAAATTCTGTTTGGCAAGTCGCTCTACTACTTCCAGAAAAGTAAATCCTAGTACTTCACTTAGTGGATTATTGGCATCTATTAATTTGGTAAATAAGCTAGTGTCTTCTACTTGTTTGCGAAAATTCTCGAAGTCTCCTTCAAATAAATCTCCATCGGCTACTACTTCCAAGATGGTATCTTTGAATTGCTTCCATTCCTTTTTAGCAGCCGTTAAGTTTCTTTCTTTCAATTTGGCATTTTCAGTTACCAGTTCTTCTAGCTGTGCTTTTAATTGATTGAATTCTTCTAGGGTTACAGGCATTTGCTTTTGGTTTTCAATGAAAAATTGGTCTTATGGACCAAGATAGACATTGTTGCCATTATATCAAAAGTTGTTTTGAGAATTTCTTTGGAGAGCTAGTTCAGGCATCCTGCCTGAGAAGAGGAGATTATTCAAACAAAATACCTAAGCTGAGAAAACACGGAATTATGAAGAGAAAGGGCAAAAAAAAAGACCACCTAAATGGTGGTCCCAAAACGGACTATGAGAAAACCAAATGAGAAAAGGAAAGACACTTACGTCTATACTAAAACATTTGTTTTATTTGATTCAAAAATAACTTCCCTCTTTTGATTTTCAATTGATTCTTTTTCAAATAGGTTTTCAACCCATTATGAAAAAGAAATCATTTGAAAATCGGGAACTTATTTTTGAATCGTTCCTTTGCAACATTTGTCAATAGGTAACTGCTCTATAAGATAAGGGGGAGGTTATCCCACTAACCTCCCCATTTCTTATGGAGTAGTTAGGTGATGTTAATCCACTATATCACCACATCGGTCATGTAAGTCTTTGGTTAATTAATTTTGAATGATTGAATTTTGAATTTTGAATGATGGTTCATTCAAAATTCGGCATTCAAAATTGATAGAGAATTACATGCCTTCGTTTATCTCATCCAATTTATAGAGTTGGTAAGTTTCGATTAGTTCGATTAATTGTTGGCTGTATTCTTGGTTATTGCCATAGCCTAATCTCGCAATGCCTGCCGCCCATTTTTTATAATCCTTGCCACATTCTTTGACCAAAGATTGATAAGGAGCCTGTGATAACATGACGCTATGGTCTCTCCATCCCTCCCAAGCACTAGGGTAAGTTTTCACTTTTACCGATCCGATATTAGACTCATAATTCGCGCAAGTAGTAGCTTGACCACATAAGACACCAAAGTGATTATTATGGGTAATCGCCAAAGCATTTTCTCCAGCATTACTCGCTAATATTCCCTGCCCTATTTTAATACTTGCGGGAACTTGATATTTCTGCATCTCTATGACAGCGATTCGGGAGAAGCGTTTTACATAAGCTTCCACTTTGGGTTGCGTTAAATTAATATGTCCAATAGCTGACTTTTTCACTTCCGAGGTAGCGGCCAAGTTTGGAAGACTAGGCAAACTCATGGCCATGGCAGTAGGTTCGTTGTTCGTTTGTCGGTCATCAGAAACAATAGGGACGGGTGATTTCATATTGACCTGAAAATTCATATCTTTCTGAAAGACCATGTATAAACCTAAGGTCAATAAAGATACTTTGAACCAAGGAAAAGGCATGCCTCCAAAGTAGGCTCTATATTTTGACAATAGTAAATGTTTGGCAGCCGTAAAAGGAATGTGAATAGATTTCAGTAACTTCAAAAACAAATACCACATGGGGATATCAGTGGCGTTTCCTTGAAAAGCACCTACCGCTTTTGGAGTCTTTGAAGTATTGTTTGTTTTTTGCTTTTTCTTCACACTTACGTGGACAGAGTTGGGTCTAGGCTTCAACATTGTTTTAAGATTTAGCACATTTTTGTATAGGTAGGTCTGAAACGGGTCTCATAATTGTTTCAAACACAATGCAAATTAAAACAAAATGTTTTTATTAAGCAATTTTTTAAAACAATTATTTTTAAAAATTTAAAACATACTTTACTAATCAATTGATAATCAATTTATTAAACTTTATAATAATTTTAAACAAATAACATATATTTAAATACATTTTTGTTTAAAAACTCATCTTATCCACTCAAAGAAAAGCTGCATAAATACAAAGGAAGCTAGATAATTCCCTATTTTTGCCAAATCCAGTAAGGCGGATTGCCAATCCGCTACTTTCTATTTGAATAGCGGATTGGCAATCCGCTTTACGGGTCATACATGAAATTACTAGAAAATAAAGTTGCTTTAATCACAGGAGGTTCCAGAGGAATCGGTGCTGCCATCGTAAAGAAATTTGCCGAGCAAGGCGCAAAAGTAGCATTCACCTATCGGTCCTCTGCGATACAAGCCAATCAGTTGGCAGAACAAACCAGTTCGGAGTCTGCCACTACCGTCAAAGCTTATCAATCAGATGCTAGTTCTTATGCGGAGTCGGAGGCACTAGTAAAAAGAGTATTAGAAGATTTTGGGCAAATTGATGTACTTATCAACAATGCTGGGATTACTAGAGATACCTTGATGCTACGTATGAGTGAAGAACAATGGGATCAAGTTATTGAAACGAATTTGAAATCCGTTTTCAATCTAACCAAGCATATCCTTCGCCCAATGCTCAAACAGCGTAGTGGTTCTATTATCAATATGAGTTCCGTGGTAGGAGAATTTGGTAATGCAGGTCAGGCAAATTATGCAGCCTCTAAAGCGGGCATTTTTGGTTTCACCAAATCCATCGCTAAAGAAGTAGGTTCCAGAAGTATTCGATGCAATGCACTAGCACCAGGGTTTATTGAAACGGATATGACCAAAGAATTAGATGATAAAACTAAAGAGGCATTCTTAGCGAGCATTCCCATGAAACGATTGGGTAAAGCCGAAGAAGTAGCAAACGCTTGTGTATTTTTAGCCTCCGATTTATCCCAATATATTTCTGGTCAAACGATCAGTGTTTGTGGTGCTTTAAATTGCTGAAAAAATGATGAATGATGAATGATGAATAAGAAATGTATTCATCATTCATCATTTCTCATTCATCATTAAAAAAATGTATCCAGATTTATCTTACATTCTTCATAGTATTATCGGAACGGAGGTGGACAATGGTTTCTCTGTTGTCAAAACTTTTGGCTTATTGCTTGCCTTAGCTATTTTGTCCAGTGCCTATTTTTTGAATTTAGAATTGAAACGAAAAGAAGGAGAAGGAATCTTTCTGCCGAATATCATTCAGCGAGTGGTAGGTGCGCCTGCCTCTATTTGGGAATTATTAATCAATGCCTTGTTCGGGTTTATTTTTGGATTTAAGATTTTATATGCCTTCCAGCATTTTGATGAATTTAAACTAGATGCTCCAGGCGTTTTGTTTTCTAGTAAGGGAAATCTGATAGGAGGTATTTTGGGGGCATTGATTTTGGCAGGTCTAAAATATTGGGAAAAGCAAAAAGAAGCATTGCCGAAGCCCACTACCCAAAATATAAAAATACTACCGAGCGACCGCTTAGGAGATATTACTTTAATTGCTGCTTTTACAGGCATACTAGGCGCAAAATTCTTTGCCATCTTTGAAGATTTTGATAATCTACAAGGCGGCAACTTTTTTGAAATTCTACTCTCTGGAAGTGGCTTAGCTATTTATGGTGGACTGATTGGAGGAACCATTGGGGTTATCTGGTACTTGAGACGAAATAATATTCGCGTCCTTCCTTTTGCAGATGCAATTGCCCCTGCTTTAATCATGGGTTACTTAGTAGGTCGCCTAGGTTGTCAGTTATCAGGCGACGGTGATTGGGGTATTGTCAATACCGCCCCTACCCCATCTTGGTGGTTTTTGCCAGATTGGTTATGGTCTTATACCTATCCTCAAAATGTATTGAATCAAGGCGTACCCATTGACGGTTGTGTAGGACAGTATTGTCGAGAGTTAGCACAAGGGGTCTATCCTACTCCTGTTTACGAGATGGTGATGTCAGGCATTATCTTTTTGATTTTGTGGGCATTGAGAAAGCGATTAAAAGTACACGGTATGCTCATGTGTGTGTACTTGATGCTCAATGGTGTAGAGCGATATTGGATCGAAAAAATTAGGGTGAATGCTCGTTACGATAATTTCCTTGGTTTTCAACCTACCCAAGCAGAGATTATTGCGGTGCTGTTCTTTTTGGCGGGTGCGATTGGATATTGGGTACTGCGTAGTCGAGGAAATAAAGTGTCTCCCAGTTTGCAAGCCTAATGAAACCATAAAAGATAAGTAGATAGGTGTTGCGTTATAATCAGGTCCAGCTATTCTCAAAACGAACACCTTTTTACCATGACTGCAAAATGGGCTTTATTGCTTATTTCAAGGACATTGGACTTTAAGAGGCAGGGATTTTATAGGGTTTCCTACCTATTCTTGTTACTTTTCACCAAAATATACATCTAAATAAATGTGTTTTGATGGGGCGATTCATTGATCTGCTTCCATCCCTTCCTAACCTTTCTCCATTTGAGCCGTAGAAAACAGCATATACCCTTTTTATAGTATGAAAAAATTAATACTTCCCGTAGCTCTTCTTTTAGCCGCTTGGTGTCTGACAGGTGCATGGTACTTGTCTCGTTCTGTTTGTTCAGGCGTAGCGGCAGCTCCTACTGAGCGATTATTACAACCCTTAAATGTTTATTTTGAGAGTGGTCAAAATACCATTATTGAGAATGACGATTTACGAGGTTATTTGCGTGAATTGAAAAGCTATACGGCTTCCAATAGTAATGCCCGAGTAACCATTACGGGTCATACGGATAATCAAGGAGATGCCAATCAAAACATAAGATTGGGGCAACAGCGAGCGGATTTTATAAAAAACTATCTAGTCCAACAGGGCTATCCAGCCAATATTTTTACTACGACTTCTAAAGGTCCAAACGCACCTATTTCCACCAATGATACGCCTGAGGGTAGAGCCCAAAATAGACGAGTGGAAGTGCGATTAAATCGATAGAAAATATCTTGATTATTAATTTCTAATTATTGATTATTTACACTTCAAAGCATCCCTGAATGTTGTTAATAATCAATAATCAATAATATAAATTATGTTAGCTTTATTTTGTTCCTGGTTATTTTGGATTATAGGCGCTGCCCTATTAGGCTTTTTATTAGCTTGGCTATTGAGAGGTGGAAAAGCTGGTGAGTGGAAGACTAAATGGGAAGAAGAAAATGCTTCTTATAAATCCTTAAAGAGTAACCATGATGGATACCTCACCAAATATGAAAAACTAAATAGTAAACATAATAAACTAATTGCCTCTAATAATAAACTTAGCAAAGATCTTTCTTCTTATGAATCGAAGGTGGTCAATCTGGAGAAAAAACTAAGTTTTGCAGATAGTGGTGCAGCTACCGTAAAGGAAACCGTAACGGTAGCAGACAATAGTTATGAGATCCGTTCTTTAGAATCGAAAATAGATAGGCTGGAGCGAGATATAGCTGGTAAAGAGGAAGACATTGAGCGATTGAATGAAGAAAATGAGAATTATGCTACCAAGTTAGAAGTATTAGAGCTAACAACAGAGGAAGCTAAAAAAGAGAAAGAAAAGGCAGTAGCCAATATCAAAAAATACGAAGAATACCGACCTCGTTTTGAACAAGCTAACCTCGAGCGAAATACCTTGAAATATAAGTACGAACAATTGCTGGCGGCTAAAGGCAGTGTCGCACAAGTCTCCGATCAGTCGGATGGGGACCAATCTGCCTTAGAAGCAGAAATCTCAAAATTAAAAGCAAGTGTTGATCAATCTGATAATCAGACAAAAGCACTTCAATTCAAAATACAAGAACTCGAAGAAAACAATACTAAAACAGCCAAAGAGTACGAAGAAATTAAAACAAAATATACGAGTCTGCTGAATCTGCAAGAGCGAACAGAAGCAAAACTAAAAGAAGCGTCTGGTGAAACTCCTGCATCAGAAGAGGTGAGTCCTGTTAAAGCGGAACTGACTTCTTTGAAAGTTAAAAATGAGGCACAAGCAAAGGAAATTGCTCAACTAAAGCAAAACCTAGAGCAGCAAAAAAGCCAAGCCGCTGCCAATGATAGTGCAGATGAATTAGCAGCATTGAAAAATAAAAATGGTGCGCAGGCAGATGAAATTGCCAAGCTAAAGCAAGACTTAGAGCAGCAAAAAAGCCAAGCCGCTGCAAATGATAAGGCAGATGAATTAGCAGCACTGAAAAATAAAAATGGTGCCCAAGCAGATGAAATTGCCAAGCTAAAACAGCAATTAGTAGATCAAAAAGCAAAAGCAGCAACCGTCACTTTTGTTCCTACGCCAGTTGCTGCTCCTAAGGAAAAAGCAAAACCTGCCACCAAAGAAGAGAAGGAAGCAAAAGCCTCTGCTGCCAAAGCACAATTAAGCGGTGCAATTGGTACCAAGATCAAAAAGGCTTCCGCTGCGGATAAAGATGACTTACAAAGAATTAGTGGGGTCGGACCATTTATTGAGAAAAAATTAAATGATCTCGGTATCTATACCTTTGAGCAGATTAGTCAATTTGATGGCGAATTAGTCCAGATCGTAACGGATGCTATAGCTTTCTTCCCAGGCAGAATACAAAGAGATGACTGGGTGGGACAAGCTACTACCTTTATGAAGGAAAGCTGAGAATAATTGAGAATTGAGAATTGAGCTTTCTCTTGGAAAAAACAAAGCCTCTAAATCTAACGATTTAGAGGCTTTGTTTTTTGTCCCCATTTCGATGGTTCAAGTCTCCAGACTTGAACCCTATATCCTAGTCGTCTCCCGACGACAAACTACCCTTCAATCGTTTCCGAAGAATTAACTCCCACCTCATATCCCGCAGGAATAGTCGCTCCTTTTTTCAAGATAATAATGCCACTTCTCACGCAATAAGCCTCCCTTTCTTCGTCTGGTAATTGTGGCCCACCTTTGAGAATAACATTATCTCCTATTCGACAATTCTTATCAATAATAACATTTTCAATATGGCAGTTTTTACCAATCCCCATTAACAGCGTTCCTTTCTTTTTAAGGGCGGCAATTTCGATAAGAGATTCATAATAATCATTCCCCATAATGATGGAAGATTTGATAGTCGTTCCATCTTCAATCCTTGAACGAATACCAATAACCGATCGTTCAATTGTAGCATTATGAATGATCGAGCCATCTCCGAGAATAGCCTGGTCAAACATTGTTTTAAATAACTTAGCAGGAGGCAATACACGAGGACGGGTATATACTTTATCTACATTATCGAATAAATTGAAAGCGGGAATTTCTTCCGTCAATCCCAAACAGGCATCCATAAAAGAAGGAATCGTTCCAATATCTGTCCAATACCCATCAAATTGATAGGACGCTACCCGAGAATGATTAAAAATAGCCGTCGGAATAATTTCTTTTCCGAAGTCTGTCGCTTCTGGATGATCCGCAAACATCTTTTTGAGTACTTCCTTTTTAAAGATATAAATACCCATCGAAGCTAAGTACTCCTTACCTGTTTGTTGCTGTTCCTTTGAAACGACAGATTTCCATTTGGTCACCTCCTCCGCGGAAGGTTTTTCCACAAAACGATCAATCATACCATCAGCTTGCACTTTCATGATTCCAAAGCCTGTAGCATCCGAGGCATTCACAGGAGTGGTCGCAATAGTGACATCCGCCCCTTGCTCTTGGTGGTAAGCCAATAATTTCTGATAATCCATCTGATACAGTTGATCTCCAGAAAGAATCAGGATATGCTCGTAGCGATGATTATTTAAATGCTTCATGCACTGACGAACTGCGTCGGCTGTTCCTTGAAACCAATTTTTATTACCAGGCGTCTGTTCTGCGGCTAATATATCTATAAAGCCATTATTGAAATGATCGAAAGTATAAGTGTTTTTTATATGTTGATTGAGGGAAGCAGAATTGAATTGTGTTAAGACAAACATCTGGCGCACATCCGAATTCAAACAATTAGAAATGGGGATGTCTATTAATCGGTACTTTCCACCAATAGATACGGCAGGTTTCGATCTTTTTTCTGTAAGCGGATATAATCTAGTACCCGCTCCACCTCCTAAGATTAGAGCTATCATACAATCAGGTTTTAGTTATAGGTTAAGTAACCTATATGCAATAATCAAGAAAAGGAAAAGCTTGCGAAGTGAGCTTTTTGAATAGCAGTTCAAATGTAAGCCTTTTTCTTCACTTGACGATCTTGGTAAAGAATGGAAGGTAAGGTATCTCTTGAGGGCATTGTTATATTGGGGGAAAGCGAGGGACTTATCTTTTAGACGATGTTAATTATCCATTTAATACTAAGTAGTCGACTCCTATACATAAAGCAATAATTACTCCTAAAGCTATATTTGGTTACAAATAATTATTAAAAATTGTGACAAGCTAATTTGTTTAAATTTTACTAATAATAACGAATCGCGTACCTACAATCCAAATAGGATAGGATGGGAACACGGATCAAACGGATTCGACGGATCAAAACGGATTTCAAACTAGGACTTGTCCTATTTTACTAGTACACGACCTGCTTAGCATCCGTCCTCATCCGTTAGATCTGTTCTATCCGTGTTCCTATCCTATCTAGGTACGCAAAGTGTTACAATTAGAAATTTCAAAACTCAAATTCCAACCCATATAATGCTTGCACATCAACTAATTGGAATTTGGTGCTTGGAATTTGATGCTTATTTAGAGTTTTCCCTAAATATCCCAGCGAGTAATAAGCTAAATAAAATGACCAGTACACAGCCAATTAGGTTTAACCATAGATAAGCCAGATTAATCGTACCATTGGTAGTCAGGTAGTAGATAATAAGAACACATATTTCTCCTAAAATAGCACCCCAAAAGATCGCATTGCTACCGACCGTTGTAAAAAATTGGCTGATTAAAAAATAACCGATCAGTGCACCGCCCAATCCACCTACACAAGAGGAAAACAGGTCTACCTCTCCTCGAAACAAACCCAATACTACAGCCCCTAATATCGCACCAGTTAAACTGCCTACCACTAATGCTCTATTGTCTCTTTGTCTAAAAAAGAAAGCAACTAGAAAAACACCCAAAATAGCTCCATAAAATAAAGAACCTATAATATTGACTGCTTGTATCAAATTATCGAATAAATCTGCTACCAACGCAAAGCACAAAGCGATTGTCCCCCAAAGAATCGTAATCCATTTAGAGGCGGATAGGTAATGAGCATCTAGCCTGTCTGTGACCCAAGATCGTTTATATAAATCAATGACCGTAGTGGTTGCTAAGGCATTCAATTCAGAGGCAGTAGAAGACATGGCGGCTGAAAAAATAACCGCTAGTAATAAACCTACTAATCCAATGGGCAGGTAATTCATCACAAAGGTGATGAATACATAATCGGTGTCTTTGGTTTTGGCGGCAGGTACTTCTTTCAAAATCAAATCTTTCACACCTTGCCGAATGGTATTTTCCTCTGCCTGTAGGCGTTGAATTGTTTGTTGTGCCTCACTGACTTGCGCATCATTATCAGATTTCAATGCGGAAAGTAAACCTCTCACTGCTTGCTGCTTTTGGGCATACACTTGATCGTATTCTTTGGATAAATTTTGATAAGGTATTTCCGAAGGAGTCCCGCTCAATTCGCTCACATTGGCGTTATTAAAATGAACAGGAGGTTTTACAAATAGAAAAAATACAAAAACCAAAATACCGACAAAGAGTACCAAAAATTGCATCGGTACTTTTATGATGCCATTGAACAACAGCCCTAACCGACTTTCTGATAAGGACTTACCAGATAGATACCGTTGTACCTGAGATTGGTCTGTCCCAAAATAAGATAGGAATAGAAATACGCCTCCTAAAATGCCCGACCAGATATTATAGCGCTCACTGAGGTCAAATTCAAAATTGACCACTTCTAGTTTCCCCATCTTGCCTGCTATCCCCAATGCATCATTAAAACTGATCCCTTCTGGTAAGCGAAAAATAATAATGATGGCTGCCAATATCATTCCTGTTAAAATAATAATCATCTGTTGCTTTTGGGTAACACTTACCGCTTTGGTACCGCCCATTACTGTATAAAAGATAACGATGATGCCAATAAATAAAACTGTCCAAACCAAATTCCATCCCATGATGGTGGATAAAATAATCGCTGGTGCATAGATGGTGATACCAGCGGCTAATCCCCTTTGAATCAAAAATAAAATAGCCGTTAGCTGTCTGGTTTTTACATCAAATCTACTCTCCAAATACTCATAAGCCGTATATACTTCTAAGCGATAATAGATGGGCAGGAAAAAAATCGCTAAAATCACCATCGCAATCGGCAACCCAAAATAAAACTGCGCAAAGCCCATCCCACTCTCATACGCCTGTCCTGGCGTAGATAAAAAAGTAATCGCACTAGCTTGCGTCGCCATAATGGACAAGCCAATCGTCCACCAAGGCAAATCTCGATCCCCCAATAGATAACTCTGCACATTATCTACTTTACGGGTTTTCCAAACGCCATAGGCAACTATTCCGAATAGCGTCCCTAACATGATGATCCAATCAATAATATGCATAGGTTATTAGTATAGAGTTTAAAGTGAGGAGTGTACACTCAATTTTGAATGACGAATTTTGAATTTTGAATGAG
>CALJIQ010000230.1 GCA_937973995.1 uncultured Saprospiraceae bacterium | reverse complement strand
GATAAAAAAGTGATTTTACAATACTGTTTAATTGTTTATTTGTTGAACTGTTTATCTAAGTATAGCTTGTAAACGAATAAACAGTTACACAAATAAACAATTAGTTCACTTTCATAATTTTACCCCGTTCGCAGTATAACTTATTTTTGTCAGACTACTTAACATTGAGAACTTACTCTAAAACTCTGCGTCTCCGCGTCTCTGCGTTCATGTTTGACTTTTTAGTGTGGACGCATCACTCCATCAATTGAATAGCCTCCTCCACCGTCTGCACGGGAAATTTACAAACCTTATTCTGGCAAACATAAATAAAGGTCTCTCCTTCTTGTAGCTTTTCTTGAAGCAATTCCAAATTCCCTTCAGCAGCACCGCCCAATAAGATCGCATTGGGTAAGTATTGACTATTTAGGGATTTTTTTAAATCTGCGTATTGAGAGCCCACAATCGCTACTTCGTAAGGTGGATGTACTAATAAGCTATAGAGGGAACACCAATTAGAATAAAAATTGGGTTGTTCGGATTGGGTGACTTGTTCGTTGACGTTGTGCATCATTTGCTTGGCAATTTTCAGAAAATCTTGGTTATAAAAATATAAGCCCAAGGTGTATAGATTCTTTGCCATGACGGAATTGGACGCAGGAATTACATTATCGCTCACCTCTTTTTTTCGAGTGATAAGAGGAGGGTCTATATCGGAAGTATAATAAAACATTCCCGTCTCTGAATCAAAGAAATGCAGCAGCGTGTAATCAGTTAATTCCTTAGCCGAGTTGAGCCAACTTTCATCAAAAGTAACTTGGTACAAAGACGTAAAGGCTTCAATTGTTAGAGCGTAATCGTCTAAAAAAGCATTGATGACGGACTTCCCATCTTTGTAATTTCGATTGAGTCGTCCGTCCCCTTGTAGCATTTGGCTTTTGATAAACTGTGCGTTAGCTAGGGCTGTTTGCAAATATTCTTCCTTCCCGAAAGCTCGGTAAGCATCTATATAGCCTTTTAGCATGAGGGCATTCCAGGAGGTCAATACTTTATCGTCTAGTCCTGGACGAATGCGTTTGCCTCTAGCTTGGAATAATTTAGCTTTCGATTGAGCAATGGTTTCTTGCACCTGTTGAGTGGTCGTATTTCTTCTTTTGGCGATGTCTTCTGCCGCATCTTTTCGATGTAAGACATTGGTGTGTTCCCAATTTCCTTTATCACTTACTTCGTAATAATCACAGAATATTTTGGTCGCTTGTTCATCTTGTAAGGTAGTAGCAATTTCGTCCTTAGACCACACATAAAATTTACCTTCTTCGCCCTCACTATCAGCATCTAAGGAAGAATAAAATCCACCACTTTCATCGGTCATTTCTCTTTTAATATAGTCCAGAGTTTCCTCCACAACTTGCTGGTACAAGGGGTTCTTGGTTACTAAAAAAGCATCCGAATACAAGCTCACTAATTGCCCATTATCATAGAGCATTTTTTCAAAATGAGGTACTTTCCAATTGGCATCCGTTGAATAACGAGCAAAGCCTCCACCGAGGTGATCGTATATCCCTCCATTGGCCATATTATCTAAAGTCGTTGTGACAGCTTCTAAGGTTTTTTGATCCTTTGTGTGAAAATATTGGCTTAGTAAAAACTGGTAATTATTCGGCATCGGAAATTTGGGACTGCCCGTTCGTCCTCCTTTTTTAAAGTCGATATTTTTTAAAAACTGCTCATTCGTTTTGGCTAATTGTTGTTTCGTAAAAGATTGGTCGCTGCCATTGAATACAATTTGTTCATTGCTTTGAATGCCTTCCATCAATTGTTTGGCATATTCCTCCAATTTTTCTGGTTCTTCTTGGTATAAGTTTTTAAAATATTCCAATACATCCAACCATTCCTTTTTAGGAAAATAAGTGCCTGCCCAAACAGGACGCCCATCTGGCAAAGCAAAGGCATTGAGCGGCCATCCGCAACTTCGACCACTCGCCAAATGACAGGCGGTCATATAAACATCATCTACGTCGGGGCGTTCTTCTCGATCTACTTTGATCGATACAAAATGGTCATTCATTAACTTAGACACAAGACTATCTTCAAAGGATTCATGTTCCATCACATGGCACCAATGGCAGGCGGCATAGCCCACACTAATCACCATCAGTTTATTTTCCGCCTTTGCTTTCGCTAATGCTTCCTCGCCCCAAGGATACCAATCCACTGGATTTTTAGCATGTTGTAATAGATAGGGACTACTTTCATTGGCGAGATGATTAAACGATTCTCCTTGTGTTGTCGTTTGGCTAGAAGTCATTTTACAACTTATAAAAAATGGTAGTAGCAAGAATAAATACGGAAGTTTCATTTATGTTGATTATGTTGTGTTAGCTCTAATTTTGACTAGCTTTAAAATCTTGCAATTTTAAAGCTAGTCAAAATTGAGATAACATAACTCGCTTATCCATTTTGATGGATTATGTTATCCCGATTTTATTGCTAACACAAGTTCGTCAGTTAAGAATTTACTTTGAGCGTGCCTAAAACGTTAAAGCTGAAAGAAATATAGAACAAGGGAACTTTTTATACTGTTTTTATTGTATATTTATATGAATGGTTTTTGATAATTTGTCTTTCGTCTTTTGCAACCACCACCAAAGACTAAAGACCAAATACCTAAAGACTTTTCAACCTTTCCAAAACTCAATCATTTTAATGGCAGTTACTCAAAAAATAAAAAATAGAAATGGCCGAAAAGCCAAAACTAAATTATCCCCAGCCCAAAAAACGGCTTATACGAAAGCTTTAGATCAACTGAAGAAAAGCCCCATTGTTGGATTGTATATTCCTTCCAACTTTGGCAAAACTACTGTTTTAAAAACCTTATCCAAAACCCTAAATGGCGAATTTATTCGCTTAGCAGACATTTTCTACCAAATTGAAAAGCTAGAAGTTTTTAGAGTAGAGGAAGCCATTTATCAAACGCTACACAAAGCATTTAAGGATAAGGACATCCTCATCGTTGATGATTTTTCTACGATTGAAGGAGCTTTAAATGAAAATTATTATGCGCGCCGCCCAGTTGCCTTAGAAGAATTTGTATTAGATGCCATCAGAGTATTTGTGGAAGAGCATGGCAAAAAATTGATCTTGGGGCTTAGCCGTAACTATATCGCCTATAAACTTCAAGCAGATTGCTTGATGGTAACAATGGAGAAATTGAAGCATGAAGACTATGCTTTTTTCTTTAAAGAATTTGGAGGAATTGCTTTTTCTAAAGTGGACTATAAACGCATCCATCAGTTTTCGGCTAACTTGAACGTCAATCAAATTAGAAGAGCCTGTAGGTTGATTGAAATAGAGGAAAAATCTCCGCTCGATGCGGACCAACTCATAAAAGCCTTAGAGGAACACTCCATTGTTAGTAACGTCAATACAGAAGAAGTAGAAGAGGTAGCCTTGAAAGATTTAAAAGGCTTGGAAGATGTGATTCGTCAATTAGAAATTGATGTGATTGTGCCATTGGAAAATCCCGAGATGGCTTCCGAATATGGCATGACCCCAAAAAGAGGGGTTTTACTATTTGGCTCACCTGGTACGGGTAAGACGAGTGTTGGTAAAGCCTTGGCGCATCGCCTAAAAAGTAAATTCTTCTTAATTGATGGTACGATTATCAGCGGAACGGGAAGTTTCTACCGAGAGGTCAATCGCATCATGGCGTACGCTAGAAAAAATTCACCGAGTATTGTCTTTATTGACGATTGTGATCTGTTATTAGAAGACGGTCGGGATGATGGATTTTACCGATACTTGCTAACCCTGTTGGATGGACTAGAATCTAAGTCCAATCAAAGCATTACGGTCATCATGACGACCATGCATCTTTCCAGTATCCCTGATGCCTTGATTAGAAGTGGTCGAGTAGAATTATGGCTGGAGATGAAATTACCCAATGAGGAAGCACGAAGAGATATTCTAAATACCAATATCACCAAAGGTAAATTAAAGCCATCCAAGAAAGAACTGGAAATCATCATTAAAGAAACGGATGGTTTTACAGGCGCCGATCTAAAACGATTGGTTTCTGATACGCAGAATATCTACGGCTATGATGTGATTAAAAAAAATAAGTTGAAAAAGCCCCTCCGTTATTTTGAATCTGCCCTAGAGCGGTTGAAAAAATTGCGCAAGCAATTTTATAAATCTGATCCTAATTCGGCTAGTAAGATTGGATTTGGTAATTAGATTCTATTGTCTCATTGCTCTATTGTCTCATTGTTCTATTGTTGGGCAGACAGGATAAAATAATGGTCTAGTCCCGTCCGATGGCTTACGCCGTCGGATGAGCAGGCTCATCGGACGGCGCAGCCATCCGACGAGTAAATCAATTGTTTCGTTAATGCTGTCAGATACAATCAATCAGATCACTTCGGAGTGATCAGATTGAACGACAACGTCTGATCTGATCAGTTTTCAACTGATTCGTTTATTCTATCTAACCACTAACAATGAGACAATAGAACAATGAGACAATAGAACAATGAGACAATAGAACAATGAGACAATAGAACAATGAGACAATAGAACAATGAGACAAT
>CALJIQ010000229.1 GCA_937973995.1 uncultured Saprospiraceae bacterium | reverse complement strand
TCTACCAAATAAAGTCAAATAAGCATGAACCGAAAAACCTTGTGCTATTGTTTACTCCTCTTTTTCTCTTGCCAATCTAATGAGCAAGAGCAAAAGGACGTACTTACAAATATGTCTAAACCATCCATGATTCAGATTTCAAAAAATGCTTTTGGTACGGCTCCAGATGGAGCTGTTGATCTATTTAAATTAAAGAATGAGCAGGGGATGGAAGTTGAAATCATTACCTATGGAGCGATTGTTAAATCTATCAAAGTGCCAGACAAAACTGGGAAAATTGGAGAGGTAACTTTGGGTTTTAATGACTTAGCAGGATATTTAGGCGAGCATCCTTATTTCGGTGCTATTGTCGGGCGATATGGTAATAGGATAGCCAAAGGGAAATTCTCCATAGAAGGAACGCCTTATTCCTTAGCCACTAATAATGGACCCAATGCCTTACATGGTGGCATCAAAGGATTTGACAAAGTAATTTGGAAAGCAGCGGAAGTCCCTAATGGAGTAGCTTTGACTTATGTTAGTGCAGATATGGAGGAAGGGTATCCTGGAGAATTGACGATTACTGTTACTTATACTTTAGATAAGGACAATGCCCTAAAAATAGCCTATGAGGCTACTACTGATAAGACCACCGTCTGTAATCTTACCAATCACACTTATTTTAACCTAGCTGGAAGTGGAGATATTTTAGATCATCAGTTAATGATAAAAGCAGATTGGATGACTCCCGTTGATGAGACCCTCATTCCCACAGGAGAATTAAAAGGAGTGAAAGGTACTGCATTTGATTTTAGAATGAGCAAACCCATCGGTAAAGATATAGATGCGGAGGAAGAACAAATACAAATTGGAGGAGGATACGACCATAACTTTGTGCTCAACATGAAGCCTCGAACCCGCACGCTCATTGCTAGGGTGTTTGAACCTTCTTCTGGTAGAACGATGGAAGTATTAACCCGTGAACCAGGTGTGCAATTTTATACAGGTAATTTTTTGGATGGAACAATTATAGGTAGGAGTGGGGCGATTGGTAAAAGAAGTGCTTTCTGTCTAGAGACCCAACATTTCCCAGATTCTCCCAATCAATCTACTTTCCCTTCTACGCTCTTACAACCAGGGGAGAAATATGAGACCAGTACGGTGTATAAGTTTGGGGTGAAAAATGATTAGAGAGTGGTGAATCGCCAGTTGAACAGTGAACTCCCCCGAACCCCCTCTTACGAATAGGGGGAGTCTCCTCCGAAACAAAAATATTTGATCGGAGGAGACTCCCTCCCTTTTTAAGATTAGCGTTTGCTTTTACCTAGAGGTAAAAAGAGCATAGCAAAAGGGTTGGGGTGGGTTCATGCCGATAATTTTTAGCTTGCGATTGGTATCACCAATTACATATTCTTAATAATCTCTGTTCCAAACTCAGAGCACTTCAATAATTTAGCACCCTTCATTTGTCGTTCGAAATCATAAGTAACACGCTTCTTATTGATGGCTCCTTCTATCCCTTTCACGATTAACGTACCAGCTTTATCCCATCCTAAATATTGAAGCATCATAACACCAGATAATATGACAGAACTTGGATTTACTTTATCCAATCCAGCATATTTAGGTGCCGTACCATGCGTAGCTTCAAAGATCGCCATACCTGTATTATAGTTGATATTGGCACCAGGCGCAATTCCAATTCCACCTACTTCCGCAGCTAAGGCATCAGAAATATAATCACCATTTAAATTCAAAGTGGCAATGACATCATATTCTTTTGGACGTAATAAAATTTGCTGTAAGAAGGCATCTGCAATCACATCTTTGATTAACAACGCTCCTTTCTTTAGGGCTGCTTTTTGCGCCTTATCCGCAGCAGCTTTTCCTTTCTCTGCTTTTACTTGGTCGTACTGCCTCCAAGTCCAGACTTTATTTTTATAGTCTCTTTCTGCTAAGTCGTAACCCCATTCTTTGAATTTACCTTCTGTAAATTTCATGATGTTACCCTTATGCACTATAGTGACAGATTTTTTCTTATTGGCCAGTGCAAAATCAATAGCCGCTTTTACCAATCGCTCTGTACCTTCCAGCGAAACTGGCTTAACCCCTAAAGAAACAGTTTTTGGGAAACGAATGCTAGTAACGCCCATTTCCTTAATCAAAAACTTCTTTAATTTATTCAATGCTCTAGTACCTTTCAAGTATTCGATACCAGCGTAGATGTCTTCCGTATTTTCTCGGAAGATCGTCATATCTATTTCTTCAGGTCTCTTTAATGGAGAGGGAACGCCATCAAAATATCGTACAGGACGTACACAAGCGTATAAATCTAACTTCTGTCGCAATGCCACATTTAAAGACCGAATACCACCTCCGACAGGGGTTGTTAATGGACCCTTAATAGCCACCAAATATTCTTTGATAGCATCTAAAGTTTCCTGTGGCAACCATTGCTTGGTGCTATCGAATGCCTTTTGTCCACATAGAACTTCTTTCCAAACGATTTGCTTTTTACCCTTATAGGCTTTTTCAACAGCTGCATCGATTACTCTTACCGTTGCCGCCCAAATGTCTGGACCAATACCATCTCCTTCGATGAATGGGATAATTGGATTATCTGGAACTTTTAGTTTTCCGCTTTTTAATATTCTTATTTTTTTTCCTTTCATGTTGTATTATTCTATTTGAGAGGAGAGACTACCTCCATCTCCTAAAATTATATTAGAAGTTAAAAATATACTTATATTCTAGCGACTGTTTGTCGGTAATTAGCAATACCAATTACCAGTTACCAATCACTAAATACCAATTATTTCTTTTTCTTACGAGACTGGCTTCGAGCCGTTTTAACGGCAGCTTGGAAGTCTGCTCGTTCCCAAAGCACTTTTCGACCACATTTGATCTTAGCAACGGAACTAGTAATGGTCGTTCCATTTTTCATTACTTTAGAGGATAGCCCCTCTGGTGCCTTCGAAGCTTTTACTTTTACCTTAGACTTGAATACGGTTTTAATAGGCTCCGCATAAGCCTTCCCTTTTAAAGCTTTCGCTTTGGTAGATGTTTTGGCTTTGCCCCTTTTAGCCTTCGCAGAAGCTTTCACTTTTGATTTGGACTTAGGAGCAGGTTTTGCTTTTGTAGCCATAGTAGATGTAGGTTTAGTTTTGCCTTTAGCTTTGCTCTTTGCAGAACTAGCTTTAGCTTTAGTAGTTTTCTCGTCTTTGCTACTAGCCATTCCTAGTAGATCTGTTTCAAAGTGTAGTTTATTAACCGCCTCGCCTTTTTTGCCAGCATAGGTTGATTTTTTATAGCCTGGTTTAACAAAGGTTTTTTTGTTCGTAACCTCTTCGTCTTTAGGCGTAGCCCTTTGCTTTTTTAAATTTAATTTCGCTTTACCAGAAATGCGTGTCTTTCGATCTTTTACCGTTTTAGCATGAATTATTGCTTTTCTCTTTAAAGAGGATTTTTTAGATTCCATATCATTATTATTAGTTAAGTCGTCAGATTTTTTTATGTTGTTTGTAACTGTTTTTTGTGTTGCTTTTGAAGGAGCACCTTTAGTGGATGTTCCATTCAGGTCGCCCAATTTTGCCAGACTTTCTTTTAAGATGGTAATTTTTGCTTGGGCATCTGCTTGCTTCTTTCGCTCTTTTTCCACCACTGCTGCTGGAGCATTGTTGACAAAACGCTCATTGCTCAATTTCTTTTCTACCGACAGTAAAAAGCCTTTATTGTATTCTAGTTCTTTTAAAATTCTTTCCCGCTCTGCAGATTCATCTATTTCTAAATTCAACTCTACATAATACTGTTCGGTACCTGCAATAAAACTAACCGCATTGGCAGGCTCATCCTCGACAAATTCTAAAGAAGATAAAACGGCCATTTTTTGTACCAACTCTTTCGCACCAAATAATTCAAAAAAGGCGTTAGCACTCTTAGAAGATTGGACAAACACTTTAAGCGGTTCGCTTTTCTTTAAATTATTCTTCTGGCGAATATCTCTAATTTTTGAAATAATATCTTTAATTACCTCAAAATCTTTTATAAGGGTATCATTAATTTGACCCGCTTTCGGATAGGAACTAATTACACAATCTTCTCCTTTTGGTCGCTCCTTCAACTGATGCCATATTTCCTCTGTTACAAAAGGCATTAAAGGATGAAGAATGGTCATTAATTGTTCGAAGTATCCAGTTACTTGATCGTACGTTGTTCGATCAATAGGGGAACCATAAGGTGGCTTTATGATCTCCAAATACCAAGAAAAGAAATCGTTCCAAATAAAATTGTACAAATCCATTACTACCTCAGAGAGTCGGTAGTCTTTGTATTTTCCCTCTAGTAACAGTATGGTTTCTTGTAATTTATTATGAAACCATTTATCTGCTAAGGTATTTATTACCGCTAAATCTTCCGTTACTGGCTTGTCTGCAATTTCCCAACCCTTGATGAGTCGAAGGGCATTCCACATTTTATTGCAGAAATTTTTGCCCTGTTCACATAACTTTTCATCAAATAATAAATCTCCTCCAGCAGGCGCGCAGGACATCATCCCAAACCGTACTCCATCTGCGCCATAGTCTGCGATTAGTTTTAATGCATCTGGAGAATTACCCAACGACTTACTCATTTTTCGTCGTTGCTTATCCCGAACCATACCGTGAAAATACACATGCTTGAAGGGAAGTTTCCCTTTCCACTCATAACCCGACATAATCATTCTAGCTACCCAAACGAAAATAATATCCCAACCTGTAACCAATATATTAGTAGGGTAGTAGTAGTCTATTTCCCCTCCATCCTCTATTCCATCGAAAACGCTAAAGGGCCATAACCAAGAAGAAAACCAAGTATCTAATACATCTTCATCTTGTTGAAGGTCTTCGATTTTAAGTGCTTTCCCCGTTTTCTTTTGTGCTAATTCTAATGCTGCCTCTGCTGTCTCTGCCACAAAAGTTTCCGCTCCATAGTACCAAGCAGGAATACGGTGTCCCCACCATAATTGTCTTGAGATACACCAGTCTCGAATATTCTCCATCCAATGGCGATAGGTGTTTTTATACTTCTTTGGATAAAACTCTATGGTGTCGTCCATTACCGCAGTGAGGGCAGGATCGACGATTTTCTTCATATCTACAAACCATTGCATGGATAGTTTGGGTTCTACTACTGCGTTGGTTCTTTCTGACCTACCAATGCTGGTTACATAGTCTTCAATACTTACTAGATTACCACTTTCTTCTAAAGTGGTTTTCATCCGCTTTCTTGCCTCAAAACGATCTAAACCAACATGTACCTCAGCTTTTTCATTTAAAGTACCATCCAGATGGATCGTATCAATGACTTCTAAGTTATGTCTTTTTCCTATTTCGTAATCATTCGGATCGTGCGCAGGAGTCACTTTTAAAGCACCTGTACCAAATTCTTGATCTACATAGTCATCAAAGATAATTGGTACGGCTCGGTTGACTAAAGGAACTATTGCCTTCTTCCCTTTTAAGTGCTGATAACGAGGATCATCAGGATGAACAGCAACCGCCGTATCCCCCATGATGGTTTCGGGTCGTTGGGTAGCAATGGTGATGTATTCGTTTGTACCCGCTACTTGATATTTGACATGGTATAATTTAGCTTGCTCTTCAGCGTGCAATACTTCTTCGTTAGAAAGAACGGTTTGTGCTTCGGGGTCCCAATTGACCATCCGCAAACCTTTGTATAATTTTCCGCTATTATATAAATCTACGAATACCTTAGTGACTTGTTTGGATCGAACTTCGTCCATTGTGAATGCGGTTCGATTCCAGTCGCAAGAGGCACCGAGTTTTTTTAATTGTTGTAGGATAATTCCTCCATACTTATCCGTCCATTCCCAAGCATATTTTAAAAATTCTTCTCGTGTTAAGTCTCCTTTTTTGATTCCTTTTTCACGGAGCATTTTAACTACTTTCGCCTCGGTAGCAATAGAAGCATGATCAGTGCCTGGTACCCAACAAGCATTAAGGCCATTCAATCGAGCTTTGCGAATTAGAATATCTTGTATGGTGTTATTGAGCATGTGTCCCATGTGTAGGACTCCTGTTACATTCGGAGGAGGAATAACTATGGAGTAAGAGGGACGATCATCAGGAGTGGAATAAAAATATCCACTATTAAGCCAATGCTGATACCATTTTTCTTCGGTATCTTCTGGAGTATATCTACTAGGTAATCTCATGAAATGAAACGGGTAGTAATATTGTGTTGATTAATAAATTTGAAGTTTTTGTAATACGTAATTGGCAGCTTAATAGTTTTGCTAGAAATGCTTTTTAAAAATTAAGTGCGAATATAGTGTTTTTTGTAGGTTAGTCCAATAGTGTAGAGAACGGGATTCCTTACTTTGGCATATTCATTGAAGTATAGTATTTATTCCTCTTAATTAAAGTCCCTATCCGTAACTTTTTTAGACATTTTAATTTGGTAAACCCTTAGTTTTTTAACCCTATTTAGTTATTTGAAAATGTCTTAACTCCCTCCACTTGTATCTGTTACATATATCCCTTATTTGAGAAGATCAATACCCTTATTACTATTCTAAAATCTATGCCTTATGAAATTTAAATACATTGTATTAATCGATGATGATGATGCAGTAAATTATTACCATCAATATGTCCTTGAAAATATGAATTGTACGGAAAATATCCTTATTGGAAGGAATATAGAGGATGCTGTCAAGATATTAAAGTCCGTACAAGAAATTAATGATGTAGATCCTAGTCTAGTAATTCTTGATGTGAATATGCCTCGATACAATGGCTTTGAATTTGTTACGAAGTACTATGAAGTTTTTCAAGAACTGAAAAAGAGAAATGTGATGATTATTTTTCTGACGACTTCTAACAATCCGCAAGATATCGCAAAGGCAAATGAACTGAAAATTGTATCTGGTTATAAGCAGAAACCATTGACGGAGGAGATGATTAAAGAGCTACAGGACAAGGTTTATGCCGACTAATTGTTAATCTTTTTAGACATAAGTAGTCTGACAGAAATATTTTAATATCCCAAACTATACTGGGAACGGGGTAAAATTATGAAAGTGAACTAATTGTTTATTTGTGTAACTGTTTATTCGTTTACAAGCTATACTTGGATAAACAATTCAACAAATAAACAGTATTGGAAAATCGGATATTTATCCCGTGTTCAGTATATAATACTTTCGTCAGACTACTTACTCTTAGCTATTTAAATTCCCGCCATATTATATCTCTATAACTTATAGACGAATGGGTACAATACAAAGTCCACTGGTAATTTCAGATGAAAAGCAAAAGGTACATTCTAAACAGATACTGTTAATTGAAGACAATCCTGCAGATGCTAGACTTTTAGAAATATTATTAGAGGAGACGGATTTATCGTCTTATATCATTATTACTAAACCAACCTTTAGAGAGGCACAGGCTTTATTGCGAACAGGGGCGCAATTTGAAGTGATTCTCTTAGATTTATACTTACCAGATAGTCATAAATTTGAAGCATTAAAGATCATTAAAGTTGAATTTCCGAATTCTAATGTGATCATGATGACTGGCTTAAACGATAAGAAGATTGGACTGGAAGCAGTGAAGGCTGGGGCACAAGATTTTATCGTAAAAGGGGTATTAGATCCAGAAAATTTAGCAAAAACCTTACGCTATGCTATTGAACGAAATAGAGTAATAAAACGCCTAGAGGAAACGCAAAAATTGGCGATTCGATCGGAGATGGAAATGACCAAAAGCCAGAAACGGTATATGGAAATTTTCACTCAATCTAAAGATGCCATTTATATAAGTAACTTGGAAGGACAAATCGTAGATTTTAATCAGTCAACAGAAGATTTGTTCGGTCGCTCTAGAGAAGAATTAACCAATTTAGATCTACACACTTTATATGATTCTGTTCAACGAAAAAACGAATTTTTATTAAAACTAACCAAGACCAAAGCGATAAAAGATTATCGGATTGATATAAAACGAAAAGATGGAGAGATAAGAAATTGTTTGCTAACCGCCAATATGCTTTCCTCTGAGGATTTCTCTAGTTACAATTGTATTTTACGAGATATTACAGAGAATATTCAAGCAGACCAATTGAGGAAAGCTCGAACCTTAGCGAACCAATCGGCTAAGATGAAAGAGCAATTTATAGCGAGTATTAGTCATGAGATGCGCACGCCTATGAATGCCATATTGGGGATGAGTAATATTTTGGTCCAAACACCACTAGATGGCGAGCAGAAAAAGTTGGTGAGTTCCATCAAACAATCTTCAGAAATTTTATTGGGTATTGTCAATGACATTTTAGATATATCCTCCATTCAAAATCAAAAAATTGTCTTTGAAGCGGAAGATTTTAATCTACAAGAGTTGATGGACAATCTGATGAATGTCATGCAATATAAAGCCCAAGAAAAGGATTTATATTTCGAGGTATTTGTCGATCCAAAAGTGCCTGCTATTCTGCGTTCTGATAAGTTGCGACTAAATCAGGTATTACTCAATCTAGTAGGAAATGCCATCAAGTTTACGGAGGAAGGATATGTAAAAATATACGTTGACTTATTGTATCAATTTGATGAAGGGGTGCAATTGAAATTTACGGTAGAAGACAGTGGTATTGGTATTCCATCTGATAAAGTGGATGCTGTTTTTGAAACTTTTACTCGTATTCGAAATAAAGAAAAATTGTATGAGGGGACAGGCTTAGGTCTATCCATTTGCAAAAATATAGTGGAACAGCAAGGTGGTAAAATTGGGGTCATCAGTGATTTTGGACATGGTTCTCGTTTTTACTTTGACTTGATATTTGAAAGGGGGCATTTTGATAATATCAAGGGAGAAGGCCCTATTAGTCATATTGATTTTGATGATAATACCAGCTTTAATTTGCTCCTAGTCGAGGATCATAAGATGAACCAGCTAGTGGCTAAAAAAACCTTGCAAAAAAAATGGAAAAATGTCAACTTGCAAATTGCTGATAATGGTCAAATTGCTGTTGATTTACTAAAAGAACATACTTTTGATTTAATTTTGATGGATATTCAAATGCCTATTATGGACGGCTATGAAGCCACTATTTATATTCGGCAAAATATGCCACATTTAAAAGATTTGCCTATCTTAGCTATGACGGCGCATGCGCATATCGCTAAAGACGAGAGTTATAAGAATTATGGTATGAATGACTATGTTTTGAAACCCTTTAGACCGGAAGAACTATTTTCAAAAATTGTTACTTATTTGGTTAAGTAAGTAGTGTGACATTATTAATTATTGATTATTAATTATTTTCCAGACGCTACTGAACACGCCTAATTAGCTAATAATCAGTAATTGAGCAAACTACTGTATACTTTTTTGTAAAACCCGTCACGTAGGCAGCGATTTCAAAAAGTGTACAGTAGTGTGAAATTTGAGATAACATAACTTCTATTATCTCATTTGATAAGCTCTGATTGATAAATTATATGGTTCTTTGATAATTCCCTTGAAACACGACAATTGGCAAGTCAGATTGGCTCGATGTCCATTTCAGGGAAAATATCACGGATTACGTCAAAGAGCCAATTATGTTATCTCGATTTTCGTGGACAACTATTTTTGAAAATAGTTGTCCACGAAAATCAGAGCTAATACAATTACGCCCCCTATTGCAATTGGTAAGAAAAATAATTGACCTGCTGTTATACGGTAATTTCTTTATTGCCTTCTGCGCTGTAGCTATGCTATTGCAAACAGAGTGGCTAGTATTTGGTCAATTAAAATGGACTTATCTCACCACCTTTTCCTTCGCTGCTACTCTTTGCCTTTATGCCATCCACAGAATTGTTGGGATTCAAAAAGTACAAGCCTTTAATGAAAAATACCGCTATCATATCATTGAAAAATACCAAACCCATATATTGATTTATGCCGTTGTGGGAGGAGGGGTAGCTGCCCTGCTTTTTTTTCAATTGAATTGGAAGAACCAACTCTTGATCATTATTCCTTCTTTACTAGCATTGGGGTATGTATTGCCTTTTTTCGGAAGCAAGCGTCGGTTACGAGATTTTCACTATATCAAGATTTTCTTAGTAGCGCTTGTTTGGGCATTTATTACGGTTATTTTGCCATTGGTGGAAGGGCGGCAGTATTTGATTCCAACGGATGCTTTGCTTTTTTTGGAAAGAAGTGTGTTTGTCTTTGCGATTACCATTCCTTTTGATATTCGGGATCTGACGGTAGATCAACATATACAAGTAAAAACTATTCCCTCTGCCATAGGGGAACAACGGGCTAGGGGCTTGGCGATTAGATTATTATTTGCTAATGGTGTTCTGACTACGGTGATCTGGAAATTAGGAGTTTATTCCTTACCCGCTGCGATAGGAATAGGCCTGACCTATTTATTGACGAGCCTTTTAATCAGTTTTTCTACTAAAGAACGCCATGATTATTTTTATACAGGACTAATGGATGGCACTATGATTTTACAATTTTTAATAGTTTCCATCTTCACTAAATACTCCTCATTCTTCACTCTTCACTAAAATTTACATCCAATCCCGCTCATCTATTTCCACCTTATACAAAACGTAATTTTTAATGGCAATGGCTTTATCTAAAGGGAAATAGGGAATTCGCACACTACCTGCTGCGGTAAAGAAATAGACATCCGCTACGGAACGTCTCTGTTGATAAAGAGATTGACGAATGTTGACCGACTGGACTTTGTACCATTGTAAGAGGGTATAGTTTCTTCCAATAATACCAGATTCTGTTTGTATGCCTTCTGCATTAACTCGCACTTTCCAATTTTTATGGAAGCGAACACTTGTAAAGTAGACTAAGGGTAACCATAACAAGAGTAACAAATACCGATAAGAATCAGGTTGATAAAAAGTGGATAAAAGAAGGACTAAAGGCAGGATACCTATATACAGTACTCTACGACCTATAATTAAAGAACTGATCCCATGCGTCTCATAAGGATATTTTTGTTCATCAGGAAAGTAGGTTTGCCGAACAGTATCAATTTGTGATTGGTAACAACCAGGAACACTAATCGCTTTATTGGAATTTAAGGACGCACTAGAGGCTTGGAACAAATGCAATCGAAAAATGCCAAACATCTTTTTCAACAAAGAATCTCCCCATCGGATCAATTGGATTTTATTCAAGTTAGCCGAACGTTCTCTTTTGGTCATTAAACCAGATACTACTTTAAACCCTTTAGCGGTTTTCAAAAAGCGTAAATCAAAGTATCTGAAAACAGTCGAAAACAAAGAAATCCCAATAGAAATAAGGAATAAAATAAAAAACAAAGACATCCAAATACTCGCCTCAAAGTTCAACCCCAAATTCTCTCTCAGGTAATCCATCGGATTTTCGCCTTGTTTTAAATCTGGTAAAAATTCTTCTAAACTTTGAAAGACCCAAAAGAAAAAACCAAAAATAATTCCTAGTCCACGAAGGTGATTTTGACTCACCCCAATTTTCAAAAGATCAAGTGGCTGATGATGCATCAGCACTTGGTGCGCTTCCTCTTCCAATGCTGCTCCTTGTTCATCAATAGTTTCGGTTGGAGCCAGCTTGGCTTTTTCTGCTAGTATATAAGAACGGATATACTCCGCATCCGCTCGACTGATCGCTTGAATGGCTATTTCATTTTGGACGGACCCTGCGGAATCTACTTCTAATCGAACGACATTAAATAACTGATGAATGGGGCCTTGCTCAAAATTGATCGTCTGTATTCGATCAAAGGGTAAATTGATCTTTACCTTTTGAAATAATCCTTTTTCTATAATGAATTCATCATCCTTGATATAGTAATAAAACTTGAAATAGGCGATGATCGAACTAATCGTAGAAAAGGCCGTCAAAGCGATGATAATATTCGTGATGTATGGGTCTTCTGCCCGAGAAGAGCTAGAGGGGCTAAAATTAAAATAGGGTAACACAATCACTAACAAAAACGGCCAAGCCTGCCGCAATATCTGACGGATGACCTTCCATAGAATCAGGAAAATGGCAATCGGCGATTGCCGAGTAGGTATATCTATTTTAAGGTTATTTGCCAAAGGTTATTAATTCGGTGGACGGTCCATGATAAGACGGTTCACTAATTTTAAAATTTTCAAGTTTATAGAACACAAGGTAAGATTATGTTAGCTTTAATTTTTCAGCTTACTCATTTTCTTAGAAAATGAGTAAGCTGAAAAATTGAGCTAACATAATTTATCACCTGTAGAAAAAGAGTTATGTTATCTCAAATTTATATAGGATAAAATTTTCTAAATTTTATCCTATATAAATTTAGAACTAACACAACCTGCTTACCCCTCTCGTTCAAACTCCGAATAATTATAATTCACAGCAGCAGAAACTTCTGGCACTTGCTCCGTCTTTTTTACAATAAATTCCTTGATTTGCTGCGCCGTTTCCCCTTCCAATCCTGGGATGGACAAATCACTTTTCCCACCTCCTGCGGTGAATATTTCTAGCGTATGCAAATTGAATAAGCGTTGGATCGGACCTTGGCTAATTTCACAATGTTGTACCCGATTAAAAGGGACGGTAGTTAAACTTTTAACCAATACGCCTTTCCGATGGATAATATCATATTCTCGTAATACATAGCCCCTATTATCATACCCCTTTTTGACTAAGAATAAGGAGATTAAGAACCAAAAGACCCAAAAGGTAAGAACGGCATACCATGCTGTCGGATAACTGCTAATCTCTGTTTCTCGATATAACACAAATACCCCTACCAATAAGATGACAAAAAAAATGGCATTGCTGATATATCTCACCCCAACATAGTTTCTTGATAATTGTTGATAGTTCGCTGTCTCCACTGCTGGTAACTCCCCCGCATTGATTTCTAAATTTTCAAAAACCATATGGATTAAAGTTGTTTTTGGGTTATGGAGGGAGATTCATAATGGTTCTTTGACAAATTTTGCAAAAAGGCATTTTTATTTACTCGTTGGATGGCTATCGCCGTCCGATGAGATGGACGTTCCCATCCGACGGCGGTAGCCATCGGAAGGGGAATGAGATAGACGTTCCCATCCGACGGTGGTAGCCATCGGACGGGGAATGCTGCAAAAATTGTCAAAGAACCTTATTACTAACTATAATCCCCTCCATAACATTTAATTACGCTTTTTCCCCCTTACCTCCTATCCGACATACCTCAAAATATCTAACCCAATAAACACCTATTTTGTTATAAATGCGTTAAATAAATGTCTTTTCTATTCCAATTAAATGCGAAAGGATTGATATTTGAAGTTTAAAAATCAGCTAATTTTCAAAGAATAGCAAGAAGCGGATTTTTCCTTTAAAAAGAGTCTTTAGGATCTTGTTACTCATTGACAGGAGTTAGGTGAACAATTGATCGGTGTTTACTCGTTGCTTTCGGCAACTCGCAAAAATTGCACTAACACCTATTAGCTTTTAAAAAAAACTGATTTATGAATAAGAAGTACGGTTTATTGATGCTTACCTTTTTTTGTGGCTGGTTCGGCTTGATGGCACAAGAGGGATATAAGATTGAAGTCACCTTAGATAATTATAATAATGATACGTTGTTGATGGGGTATCACTATGGAGATAAGCAATATATTAAGGATACGGTGATTGTCAATAGCGAAGGCAAATTTGTGTTTCAAGGAACAGAATCTTTAGACCCCGGGGTATATCTGATGGTGATGCGTCCAGATAACAACTATTTTCAATTACTTATTGACAACGGAGATCAACATTTTTCCGCACAAACGGATGCCAAAGCACCTTCTGATAAAATGAAGTTACAAGGTTCTAAGGAGAATGAATTGTTCTATGGGTATATGTCCTATTTGGCTGCCCAACGCCCCAAAGCGCAAGGCTTACAAGAGCAAATTAAAGCAGCATCTGAATCGGAGAAAACTCAATTGCAAGGGGAATTAAAGAAGATTAATGAAAGTGTCGCTCAGTATCAAAAAGATTTAATCAATAATAATCAATCTTCCTTAGCGGCTGCTTTTGTTAAGTCATTTGTGGAAACACCGATGCCTGAGTTCACAGGAGACGAGAAAGAAGTACAGATGCAACGCTACCGATACTACAAAGCACATTATTTTGATAATATCAATCTAGCAGATGGTCGTTTGGTTCGCAGCCCTTTCCTATTCCAAAGAATAGATTATTATTTAAATAAATTGACCCCTCAACATCCTGATTCTATCAATGCCTCTATTGATTATATTTTAGAAAAAGTAGCGCCTGCTGAGGACACTTATAAATACTATTTAGTGCATTTTCTAAATACTTATGCTGGTTCTAAAATAGTGGGGATGGATGCCGTATATGTGCATCTGGCAGAGAATTATTACGCCACAGGCAAAGCGCCGTGGACGGAGGAAGAGCAGTTGAAAAAAATAGTAGATAACGGGAAAACATTAAAACCGTTATTAATCGGAAAAATAGCGCCTGATGTAAAAATGATGGAGATAGATATTGAAGGAACCATTGCTGCGGAAGAAGAAGAAAATGAATATAGAAGATGGAGATCGAAAAGGGATATTACCCTGCACGAAACGGCAACTCCTTATACTGTTTTATTCATCTGGGACCCAGACTGTGGACATTGCAAAAAGTCCATGCCGAAGATGATCGAATTCTACGAAAATTATCGAGATAAAGGGGTAGAGGTATTTGCGGTTTGTTCTAAAACCTATGATGGGATCGTAGATTGTGCCAAATACATCAAAGAAAAAGATGGGATGATTAATTGGATCAATGCCATTGATCCATTTATCAAATCGAAGTACAAAACTTTGTATGATATAAAATCCACTCCTCAAATTTATATTCTTGACGAAAATAAAGAAATCATTTCCAAACGAATAGGCGCAGAACAGATCGCCGAAGTCATGGATAAAATATTGGAAATGAAGGAGAAGGAAGCTAAAGGAGAATAGATATTAGTTAATAGTGAAGAGTGAGGAGTGTAGAGTACTCCTCACTCCTCACTCCTCACTCCTCACTCCTCACTAATTTAGGACTTCCTTCACACCACCTTAACAAGACCTTCACTAAATCGCCCACCTTTCTAGCGTCTTAATAGCGAATCCCTAATTCTTTCATTAAAACCAATATCCATGACGCTCCAAATAAGAGAATTATTGATCGCTATAGTAGGTAGTATTTGTTTATACTTCTTGACCAGTTGTTCTGCCGATTCGAAAGTGGTTAAGACCCCCACGACAGCGGCTTTTCCAATACCTACGGCAAGAGATTGTATGTTGGTCTATACAAAGGAAGCAGTGCTACCCGCAAGATACCATAGCGTGGAAGCGGCCGTGACGGCTGGAGAATACTTTGATTTTATAGATGACTTAGTCCCTCACTTAGATAGTACGACCACTTATAGCATAGACGAATATGTGCTGATGCGCGCCAACCCTTGGTTGATTCAAAAACTAGCGGATACGGACTACTATGTAACGGCTGCAAGAGACACGTTTGTAGAAGACCCTAAAGCCATTCAAATATTAGCAAAGGGGGATAGCATTTTAGTTCCCTCCGCAGACCAAGTACGAGAGTTGAGAGATCGGATGGAAATGACGGTAATTGATGTCAATATTCCAGAGTTTAAATTGAGAATCAAAGAAGGGGCAGCGGTCATTCATGAAGCGGATGTTAGGGTAGGTAAAAATACCCAGCGATATTTGGCGATGGCAGGTAGAGATGTGGATTTACGCACCCGTCCAGGGATCGGTGAAATTACTAGGATTGCCAGAGATCCTGCGTATATTAATCCAAGAAATAACAAGCGATATAAAGTAACGAGAAGAGATGATAAGAAAGTGACGAAGTTACCTAGAATTCCTTGGCTAGAACCGACTATTAATGGACAACGATTTGGACAATTAATCCATCCTACTACCAATATTGGTACTTTAGGTAAAGCTTACTCTAATGGTTGTATTGGGACTTCAGAAGCAGACGCTTGGATCATCTATTTCCATGCTCCATTGGGTACAAAAATCCAATTGCGGTATGACTTAGAAGTCACCAATGAAGCAGGTGACACGCTACAATTCAAAGATATTTATCCGGGCTTCAAAGCCACTAAAAAGAAATATCCTGTATATGCCTCATTTTACTCTTCCTTCTTTGAGAAATTATTCTCAAAGGAGGATTCTTCTTTGGAGGCTTGTGCTTGTGATATTCAATAGTTTGCGTCCACTTTAAAAAGTCAAAGTACACTACTGGTCATTTCAAGAAGTCAGAAGGTACTGTGTGAAAAACCAATATTCTACAAATACTCGCCATATTTCGACCAATCTACTAACCTTTTTTTGTTTACTGCTGTTTGAAAGAAAGTATTACTGTACATTCTCAAAAGAGCGATCGTCAGGAGACGATCAGGATATAGGTTTCAAGTTTGGAAACTTGAAACATCGAAAAAGAAGCGATATTTCAAGTCTCCAGACTTGAAATGGCTATCCCACTCGTCTCCTGACGAGTATATCGAAAATTTCCGAATTACTGAACAAGTAAGTGGCTATTTGGAATATTTCAATCCTTAACAATGCGAGAAAGAATCGGAGGCCTTCTTTTCATAGGCTTTATTTATTTTCTACTTGATCTATTTACCTACTTTGGATTAAAACCACTCTTTGTAGGGAAATGGCTACGACCTTACCAGATTATCTACTGGCTCACTAGTTTATTTACTTATTACAGCCTTTATAAGTTGGTCCAAACGATGGAAGCAGGTAGTCTCTTTCGAGATACCTCTTATAATTTCTATTTAGGTGTTTTCATCACGGCCTTGGTTTCTAAATTGGTTTTCCTAATAGCTTTGTCCGTTCAAGATATCGGACGACTAGGAATAGGCTTGGGAAGGTGGGTAAGTGCATCGCTCAATAGCGGGAAAATTTTAGATGAATCTTCCTTTATTCCAGCTAGAAGAAATTTTATGCGCTTGGCGGCGGCAGGGTTGGCAAGTATCCCATTTACAACCATGCTATACGGCATTACCAAAGGTAAATATCGCTATACGGTCAACAAAGTCCAACTCTCTTTCAAAGACCTTCCCAAAGCGTTTGAGGGCTTTAAAATTGTTCAGATTTCAGATATTCACGCTGGTAGTTTAGATAGCATTGAAGAAGTGACTCGAGGGGTCCAAATGGTCAATGAACAAGACCCAGATTTAGTGTTGTTTACTGGGGATTTAGTTAACTCCAGTAAATCAGAAGTTAATCCTTTTATTGACACCTTTAAACAACTAAAAGGGAAGCATGGACAATTTGCGGTTTTAGGAAATCATGATTATTACGGTGTGCCGAGGAGTGGGGGAGAGGCTGCCCAACAAGGCTATTGGAAAGACTTTTTTGCCAAGTATGAACAAATGAATTGGCAGTTGTTGAATAATGAAAGTAAACGAATCGAAAAGGACGGAGAATACTTGCAATTGCTGGGCGTAGAGAATTGGGGCGCAGGTCCGTGGTTTCCCAAACGAGGAGATTTGGATCAATGTTTAACCCACTGTCAAGACGATGATTTTTGCGTGCTCATGTCCCACGATCCCACTCATTGGGATCATAAAGTAATAGACCATAAAAAGCATATCCACCTTACCTTAAGCGGGCATACTCATGGGATGCAATTCGGAATTAACTTACCTAATTTTAAATGGAGTCCTGCTCAATATCGCTACCCTCGTTGGATGGGCTTGTATGAAGAAGCTGGTCAATATTTGTACGTGAATCGAGGGTTTGGATTTTTAGCTTTTCCTGGTCGAGTGGGGATGTGGCCGGAGATTACGGTGCTAGAGTTAACTAAGGAAACATAAAGCAAAGATTGGTTGGATTTCGTAGCCATACATCAGTACTCATAATCCAAATAAAGTTTAATAATTTTGAATATCAAAGGTGATTTTCTCAAGAGCAATACCAGCACGTTTTAATTTTGATATAACTCGTTTCTTAAGACGTTTCGCCTTTCCGATACTTTTTTCTCGAATCACTAATTTGAGAATTTTGTCAGGTTCCTCCGTTCTTATAAAACCGATAGCTTCTAACCAGTCAACTTTAGGATTGGTCATCGTTGCCAGATTGAGTTGGATGCCAATTTCATGCGGATGAAGCGAATCAGAGGAAGGAGATGGAATCTCTCTGTATAGGTTGTGTATCTTCATTTGCTTGCGAAATAAGCGATACCACTTAGCCGATTCCGTATTTTTTAGTTCTTCGCAAGGTATCCTAAGAATAGGAGATAAATGATCTAACAAAATATTTCCATTATAGTGATTCTTTGAAGAATCCTGATATGTAGCTTCTATGATAAGATGACTATAATCTTGTAATGGATTTAAAATTAATAGATGCTCTTTCCAATTGGTGTGATCTACTACTTTAGATTCTGCCAAGGGTTCAAGTCCCATGCAGGGTTGATGTCCACCCCAAACTTTTAGTTTAATAGCTTTATTGAAATTGGTTTTTTCACCTGTTAACGAACTATAGCTTAGGTAAATGGGCGATTTGGCAAGTGCAAAACCCACGGCATAGCATTCTCCTGCTACAATGGGTTGCTTCAAGGATTGCCCAATTCGCTCCCAAGTTTTATTATCTCTAGTGACCATCCCTAGAAACGTCTCGCCATTGAAGGCTGTCGTTTGTACAAAATGCCGATCATTGGGCTGCACGTCAGGAGGACTAGTTTGCTCGAATCCACAATCATACCATCCCTTGGGTACGTAACTATCATGAGGGTTATCTTCAAAAGAGGGATTCTCAAAATGAATAACATCCCTTTGTGATAAGCAAATAGCAACTACTGAAAAAAGTAATAGCAGCGTAGTTAACATTTTCATATTGGCAACGATTTAGATTTTTTCTTACTCGTAACTCGTAACTCGTAACTCGTAACTCACTTATACCGTTTCCCATGCTTTACCACTAAATCCACATCCTGCAATAAACTGATATAACGAAGCACATCCCCTTTAACCGCAATAATATCCGCATATTTCCCTTCGCTAATCGTACCAACTTCTTGATCTACGCCCATTGCCACAGAGGGCCAATAGGTTGCTGCCTTTATGGCTAGCATTGGATCGTAGCCCAATTCATTCACCCACACATCTAACTCATGCCAAGTAGATTGACTGTGGAATTTCATCGGGATACCGCTATCTGTACCGATTAATAGAACGGCACCAGAATTGGTCAATTGTTCAAATTTTCTGCGTAGGGTCGGCTTACGATAAGGAGTGATTTGAAAATAACTCAGCCGTCCTGGATATTTAATAGAATTTTTGATGTCTTGAATAATAGAATCAGGTAAGCCTAAATGCCAAGAATCATTATCTAATAATTCTGGATTATCTCTAGTGTATTCGTAGTTCCAGAGTCCTTCAATGGTAGGGGTCCAAAATAATTTTTTACCCGTTGCTGCTCGTTCCTTGACCATTTCCATTACATCCGCAGGGTATTCAGGGGCGGTGGCATGACCCGTATGCTCAAAGCAATCAATCCCTGCTTTTAAGCCTCGTCGTACTTCTTCAGGACGATGGGAATGGGCGACCACTGGTAAGCCATATTTGTGGGATTCGTCCACTACGGCTAACACTTCCTCCATCGTCATTTGATCTTGATCTACTAACTTGATGCAATCTACCCCTGCCTCTGCCAAACGCTTCACTTTCGCTCTCCCATCTGCTGGTCCCTTTACACCCAAGCGAAATAATTCAGTGCCGGGGTAGGGTTCATGTTGGATAAATGGACCAGACATATACATGGTGGGTCCGTCTATATCGCCTCGGTTAATAGCATCTCTTACATGGATGCTAGCTTCCAGCGGTGCGCCTAAATCCCTCGCACTGGTCACACCTGCCATTAATAGTTGCAAGGCGGAAGAAGGCATAATAACATCTTGGAAAAGGTCAGGATAGGTTCTATCCCAATACGCATAGTTGCTATGCCCGTTTATCATCAAATGTACATGCATGTCCCAAAGACCAGGCAAGACATCCATCCCTTCGGTAGAGATGATTTCTGCATTTTTGGGAATGTCTATATTGCCCACCTGTCCAATTGCTTTGATGCGTTCTCCCTCGATAAGAATGACGCTATTGGCCAATGGTTTGCCACCAAAGCCGTCGATAAGGCGACCGCCTACTAGGGCTTTTAGGTTGGATTGAGTGAAAGAGGGAAGTAGGGAAGATAGAAGGAATAGTAGTGTTAGTAGGTTTTTCATATATTGCTGTGTTTGTTAGCTAATGCAATATCTGAAAAAACATCTAATCAAAAGAATAACTTCCTTTTAATTGTCAACTTATTTATGTCCTAGTGCTTACTATCTATCAACCCCCTCATTCCCCCTTAAAAGGGGGACGTGCTACCTCTTGGCACTTTGCCAAGATTTAGCCATAGCGTACTCCCCTCTTTTAAGAGAGGTCGGGGGAGTTAGATGCAAGCTACATAGATTTATGATTGATGATGTATGAATTCAGATTTTTGATTTCCCCAACTAAACAGAGATCACATCTCCACAATAGTCACCCCATCTCCACCAGCTTCAGGAGTAGGATGATGGTAAGAAACATCTTTATATTCTTTCAATTTTTTATGCACCGCTCGGCGAAGTACCCCCGTACCCTTCCCATGTATAATACGGACAGACGTAGCACTGGAAATCAAAGCTTGGTCTAGGAAGTTTTGTAAAATAGAGACCGCTTCTTCATATCGCATCCCTCTTAAATCTAATACTCGTTCGAATTTAGCGCTGGCTTCTATGGTGTCTAGTTGAACGCTTTTAGCTTTATTGATTTCCAAAGGTTCTTTGGCACCCATAATATCTCTTAAGGGCACCGTCAGGTGCATGATCCCCATTTTAACCACTGCCTTTCCTTTGTTAATGGCTTCGATGATACCAGCGGCACTACCTGTTTTTAATTTGACATAATCACCGACTTGTAATTCTCTATTAGAGGCAACTTTGCTGGTTGTAGGCTGGTAGTATATTTCTTCTTTCAAAGAAACCACTTCTTCGGTTATTTTTTTCTTTTCGGCTCTAACTTGGGTAGCTATTTTTTTGGCTTCTTCTACTTTTTTCTGATCGCTTATTTTTTGGTTTTCTTTTAGTTCTCGAATTAATTTTTCTAATTGCTTATTCTCTTGGGCGGTTTGTTGTAGCTTTTGTTCTTTGAGTTCTAGCTTTTGTTTTTTGCGCCGATACTCCATGTCTCGGTGCAAGTATTCATAGTTTTTCATCAAGCGTTCCAGCGCTTTGGCTTTGGCTTTACTCTGTTCCAATTGCACTTCTAATTCTTGCTTTTCTCGTTGCAAATCTACTAGGAGTTGATCCACTGCTTTCTCATTTCTACCCACTCTGTGTTTGGCGTATTTTAATACCTCTTTACTTAACCCACTCTTCTGGGCAATTTCAAAAGCATAAGAACTACCTGGCTTTCCTACCCGTAATTCATAGGTTGGGGTAAGATTGTCTTTGTCAAAAGTCATGGAAGCATTGACGATGCCTGGGGTCTTATGGGCATATATTTTTAGGTTGGAATAATGGGTGGTAATAATCGCATGAGCCTTTTTATTATTTAGTTCTTTTAAAATGGCTTCTGCTATCGCCCCACCAATAGTAGGATCAGTACCTGAGCCAAATTCATCGATTAGCACCATACTTTTGGAAGTAGCTTTTTCCAAAAAGTTGCGCATGTTTTTTAATCGAGAACTATACGTACTCAAATCATCTTCGATGGATTGTTGGTCTCCAATATCTGCGAAGAAGCCATTGAAAATACCCATTTCACTAATGGATTCCACAGGTACTAGCATGCCCGATTGCATCATCAATTGTAGTAGGCCTACCGATTTGAGGGTAATGGATTTTCCTCCTGCGTTGGGTCCACTGAGCATTAGGATACGGGTACCCTGAAAAAGAATAAGATCAAAAGGAACGACCTTTTTATTTTGCTGTTTATTTTTTAATAATAACAAAGGATGATACCCTGTTTTTATGGCTAAGTGTGGCTTGTTTTTAATAACAGGAAGCGCACCATTGATCCTATAAGATAATTGTGCTTTTGCTTGAATAACATCTAACTGAACCAACAACTCTTGATAGCCTCTAAGGGCAGGCACATAAGGTCTTAATACCGCACTCAATTCTTTTAAAATACGATAGATTTCTCTGCGCTCTTCTACCTCTAACTCGAATATATCGTTGTTGATTTCAATGATGGCCTCTGGTTCGATAAAGGCGGTTCTTCCTGTAGTAGATTCATCGTGAATGATGCCTCTGATTTTTCGTTTATGCTCCGCAGGTACACTTAATACCCGTCTATTATTTCGGAAACTCTCTACGGTATCAGAGAGCCATCCTTTCATTCTATATTGGGTGATAATCGTGCGGAACTGTTTCTCCAATTCTTTTGCCTTTGCCCCCATACTTCGTTTTATTTTCAATAGGCGAGGGGAGGCATCTTCTTTTATAGTTCCATCTTCATCTATGACATTATCGATTTCCGTTATTAATTTGGGATCAAAAGATAAGGGACGAATTAAGTCAAAGAGACTAGGATACACTTCTTTTCGGTCTTTTTCAAAATAGTTGAAAATAGCTAAGGTGAGTCGTAGAATCGTATTCAAGCGTTGCATACCTTCAATGGGTAAGACATAGTCTTCTATCTCCAGCATTTTTAAATCTTCCGATAAATCTTCGTACTTGCTAATCGGAAATGGATCATTGCCTATGGTGCGCTGATATTCCTCTACTCTTTTTAATTTTTGCAAGATCGAGGTTCGATCTGTCTCAGGATATATATCCGCCACTGCTAGTTTGCCTAAGTCTCCATAGCAAGCAGCTTCTACTAATTCCAAAATTTTATCAAACTCTAATTTTTGGAATACATCACTCGGGTCTAATTGTATCATCTCTGTTCTTTAGGGGTTAGGAGTCAGGGGTCAGGAGTCAGTCCTATTGATACTTAGACCGAGCACTGACCCCTGACTCCTGACCCCTCCTAACAAATACCGTAAATCTATCTATTTATAATGTAAAATAATGGATTTTAGTTTCCTAAGTATGGATAAAAAAACAACTTAAACGTCAAACGATATGAAAAAGTGATTTTGAGAAAGATGGTTAGATGGCTGGATTGCTTGATGGCCAGTGTGTTATTTCCTTTAGGATAGGGGGTAGCCATTTGATGTAGCTCTTCGTGCCGACCCCAGCTTACAAATGATCCTACATGTTTGTAAAAAAACAAAGGGCTAATCTAGCAATAGATTAGCCCTATTTCAAGCGTTAGATTAATTCGTAATTATTGAATGATAATGGTCTGCCTAGTGGTTGGAATAGCTTGATTCTCTTTATTTATGACCACTAATTCATATGGCCCACTAGGATAATTGGAAACATCTATTTGAAGATTATTGGAGGTAGTAGTAGATAGCGTTTCTAAAACTTGATCTAGCTTGGGGCTTTCAGGCCTTTACAGTAGTAGGAAAGTATTTGGGATGAGATTTGGATGCTAAGTTAGGGAATTTTAAGGAATTATCTAATATTTAGTAGCGGAAGATTTCTATTTTAATTGGGTTACTTGTCCATCTTTTACTTGATATACAACCCCGTAATCCATATTTTCTTTAAACGCCTCCTTTAATGGGGTACTTTGTAGTTGACAGAGAATGGCTCGAATAATCGCTGAATGTGCTACTATGAATAGTTGGGGCGTTTGACCTTTTGTGTATCGTTCGTAAATCGCATTAGCCCGATCAAATACTTGCTGAAAGGTTTCTCCATTGGGAGGGGCTTGTGTGACGAAATGAGGAAACCAAGCTTTTAAAGCAGTTTGGTCAATTTCTTTCCATAAGGTCAATTCCCAATCTCCAAAACTCATTTCTTTGAGGGATTCTTCAATCGTAATGGAGTGATTTTCAAAAAGTGTGTAGGCTAATTGCTTACATCTTATCAATGGACTGGAAATGATAGTTGCTTCCTGATGGGTATTGGGTAGAACGGATTTTATAGCTGCTGCTTCTTGCGGGAAAGTATCGACCACTTCTAAATCGGATGCTCCATAGCA
>CALJIQ010000228.1 GCA_937973995.1 uncultured Saprospiraceae bacterium | reverse complement strand
TTGTAAGATATTTGAAATTTTAAATATCCCTATTTACTATGCAGATATAGAGGCTAAAAAATTGATGGTGACCAATGAATTATTGATACAAGATATCAAAGACTTTTTAGGTCCTGATGCTTATTTGAAAAACGGACAATTGAATACGAAATATATCGCCCAAAAAGTATTTAGTGATGAAAAGCAGCTACAACGCCTAAATAGCATCGTTCATCCAGCGATGTATAAGGATGGACTACGATGGCATAATGAACAAAAAGGAGTTCCCTATACCTTAAAAGAAGCGGCGATTTTATTTGAGAGTAAAGGGCATCGCTCTATGGATAAAACGATTTTGGTAGTAGCCCCACTCGAAACGCGATTAGAAAGAGTAATGGCGAGAGACCAAGCTACCAAAGAAGAGATATTAGCTAGGGTCAGCAAACAAATGCCTGATAAAGAGAAAATACCCCTAGCAGATTTTATTATATTGAATGATGGAAAAGCGCCCATTGTTCCCCAAATCCTTAAAATACACGATCGTATCGTTGAGATTAGTAGAAAACAGTCTTCCTAAGCAGCCATTGTTCCTGAAAATAAGTTATATTTATGATAGAAAATGAGTAAAGCACTCATTCCTCTGTTTATTCCGCTATTATAAATACTCTTACTTATGCAATCAAGAATTCTTACCTTCTTTGTTTTATTGCTTTGTTTTTCCTCCATTTCTACTGCTCAACAGCATTATTTTGGCTTATCCAAAATGCAAATCAAGCAATTAAGTACAGTCAATTTGATTAGTGGAGAAAAAGAATTCCCAGAATCTTACCTATATGGTATGCATGGCGATAGTTTGGTTTTATTGACAGATATTTCCACTTGGAATGAGAAAAGCATATTTGCAAAGTCTAAAATATCTATAGCTGGTTACGATGAACTGACCATTTCTACCAGGGCAGAGCGCAGAAGAAAATCGCTCCTTTGGGGGACTTTAATTGGTGCCGCCTCTTTTGCAATTGCTAAAAATGTGGTGACCAATAAACCTTACGAACAACAATCAGTTGGAAAAGCGGTGTTGGGGCAACGTCCTTTTAATGGCAACATTGTAGGTACGATTGCAGGCGTTACTGGTTTTGGTGTAGGGATGGTTATTGGTCAAGTAACTGCTAAACGAAGAATTAGTTTGAAAAAGCAAAAGCGCAAAGCCTTGAGACAGTTGAAAGAATTTAGTTATCGCTAAGGTAGTCGCAAATTTTAATTGGCAGACTCTTGAAAATGTTTGTTTATTTAACCGTTTAAGTGAGTGGACAAAAATAACTTCACTATAAATTATTTTAATTATTGATTACTAATCATTGATTATTAGCTAATTACAAGTTTTCATTGTGAATTCTCAATGTTGTGTTACCTCTAATTTTGAACAGCTTTAAAATTGTAAGATTTTAAAGCTGTTCAGAATTGAGATAACATAACTGCTTATCATTAAATAATAAATTAGGTTATCTCGATTTTATTGCTAAAGGAGTTTCTCAAAAACTCCTTTAGCAATAAAATCAGAGCTAACCCAATTGCGTCTATTGAGAACTTACTTTTTATTGCGCTTAGAAAATAATTAATAATCAGTAATTAATAATGTCCTTCCACTTATATATGGAAAAGACTAAACAAACAAACAAATCATTTAAAATGGATGGTCCCGAAAACATACTTCTTATAAATCACCCGTTCAACAATGACTGTTAATTCCAAAATAATAGTAAGCATTGCAGTAGGGATGCTTTTTCTTTTAGTAGCCTGTAATCACTCACCAGAACCTTCCTATACGCCAGAAGAATTATCGGAAGAAATAAGCAATTTTGCCTTATACGATCAAGATGGAGATTTTCATGAGTTGTATTATTATTCGGATGCAAAAGCAGTCGTGTTTTTTATTCATGGCAATGCTTGTCCAATTGTAAGAAATGCGATTCCTGACTTAAAAGGGATTCGAGCAGACTATGCGGAGAAGGGGATTAAATTTTTCATGCTCAACTCCAACTTACAAGATGATCGAAAAGCCATTAAAGCGGAGGCGGTAGATTTTGATATGGATTTTCCGATTTGGGTAGATGATGCCCAACTCGCAGGGGAAGTATTAAAACTAAAAAGAACGGCGGAAGCTATCGTGTTAGATCCTGAAACTTGGACGGTTATTTACAGAGGGCCCATAAGTGATCGAATTGGATATGAAAGCCAAAAACCAGAAGCGACGGAGAATTATTTAAGAGATGCTTTGGATGCGCAGCTAGAAGGTCTCGTAGTGGAGAAGCCTTATCGAAAAGGAAAAGGATGTATCATTAAATTTCAACATAAAGATCGAGCTAAATTTGCTTCTATTTCTTATGAGCAGGAGGTAGCTCCTATTTTGGTAGCGAAATGTGCGAAGTGTCATGTAGAAGGGGGAATAGCTCCTTGGGCAATGAAAGATTATGAGTCTGTTAATGGTTGGTCGCATATGATGAGAGAAGTGCTTCGAGTGAAAAGAATGCCGCCTTGGCAAGCTGATCCGGAGCATGGACATTTCTCAAATGATCTTTCTTTAACCAATAAAGAGTTGCAAACGCTTGTGCATTGGATTGATGCTGGGGCAATAAAGGATGGAGAGACTGATCCATTAAAAGAATATACCGAGCGACCAGAAGAATGGGTGTTGGGAGAACCTGATTTAGTTGTTTCTTTAAATAAAGAAGAAATTCCAGCAACGGGTGTTATTGATTATCGGTATCAAGAATTTGAGGTGGGTTTAGATAAGGACGTTTGGGCAACCGCCTTACAGGTACAACCAGATAACAAAGCGGTATTGCATCATTTATTGGTGAGCGTCATTTATCCAGATGGATTTAAAGAACCCATCGATCGAAGTATTAGTCCTTGGTTAGATGGAGTTTTTGCCTCTTGGGCACCAGGTGGTTTGGATGTAGAACAGTTTCCAAAAAATACGGGTAGAGTTTTACCAAAAGGATCGAAACTTCATTTTCAATTGCATTACACAACGAACGGTAAGGAACAAGCAGATCAATCAAAAATTGGTATTTATTATACCGATAAAAAACCGGAAAAGGAATTCCTGATTGCAGGCCCTTCCAATTTCGAAATTGTGATTCCACCTAAGGAAGCGCTATACGTCAACTCCACCAAAAAACGGTTTGATGAAGAAGTAACCTTATATGGATTAGCCCCACACATGCACTTTCGTGGAAAAAGTATGAAATATACCGCCACTTACCCCGACGGAACTTCAGAAATATTATTAAATGTTCCCAATTATAGTTTCAATTGGCAACGTTATTATAACCTGACACACCCAAAAGTACTTCCAGCAGGCACCGTCATTCATATAGAAGCGGCCTTTGATAATTCCTCCAAAAATTCCTTTAATCCGAATCCTGAAAAAACAGTGTATTGGGGAGATATGTCATTTGATGAAATGCTAATTGGATATATGAGCTTTCAATATGGGCGGCGATCGGTTGCAGATGGATTATCTATGCAATAGAGGTTTAAAATTCCAAATTTCAAGCACTAAATTCTAAGGGTGCATGTGCATGTAGTATTGGAATTTGGGATTTTCTTATTTCTATGAGAAAACAAAAACTAATTTATGCTACACGTACCTGGGCTTTTTATAGCCGATTCAGAAGGGAAGGGTAGAGGGGTGTTTACTGCTAGGGAATTGACAAAAGGGGATGTTATCGAATTTTGTCCTTTGGTGTTTATTCCCGAAAAAGAGCAAAATTGCATCCATAAAACTATCCTTCACGATTATTACTTTTTATCTCCTCCTCCTAATCCTACCATGTGTATTGTATTGGGATATGGCTCCATCTACAACCATGCCTTTCAACCCAATGCAGACATTGTATTCGACTTACCTAGTAAGCACTTAGAAATTCATTGTATCGTAGATATTGAAGCAGGCGAAGAGATTTTGATTGATTATACGGGTGGGCTAAAAGATGCTCCTAAACTTTGGTTTGAACCTGTTTAGAAAGAATGATTCTGTGGCAAATATCGTGAAATTGCTTGTTTTGAGAACTAGATGAGCTGGCATCTAAGAAGGGCAAAAGTTCTTAAAACCTACTGGGCTTTAAGAACTCTTAGCGTAACTTGGAGAGAAATTAAATAAAGGTTCTTGCAAAGCACAAAATGAAAAACGAAACCAACAAAAAATTAGGTCTATTGCCAGCTACTTCTTTGGTATTGGGCAATATGGTCGGATCAGGGGTATTTCTACTTCCAGCTTCCTTAGCGGTATATGGAGGCATCAGCATACTTGGATGGGTACTGTCCTCTATCGGCGCTATTTTATTAGCCTATATCTTTTCTAACCTTAGTAAACATTTTCCCAAAGCAGGTGGTCCTTATGCTTATACGAGAATGGGATTTGGAGATTTTCCAGCCTTTTTAGTGGCTTGGGGCTATTGGATTTCAATTATTGCTACTAATGCGGCCATTACTGTAGCCTTACTCAGTTATTTAACGGTCTTTTTTCCTAGCTTATCCTCCAATCCAATATTATCAATTGGCTTAGGATTGGGTCTTATTTGGCTGTTGACTTGGATTAATAATAGAGGCGTATTGACGGCAGGTTGGGTTCAGTTGGTTACTACTATTCTGAAAATGATCCCATTAGTGTTAATAGCTTTTGTCGGCATATTTTATATCAACTTAGATCACTTTACTCCCTTGAATATTAGTACAGAAAGTAATTGGTCCGCCATCATCGCTACCGCCACTTTGACCCTTTTTGCCTATTTAGGAATTGAATGTGCAACCATCCCAGCCGATAATATCGAGAACCCGAAAGTAACCATTCCGTTAGCTACAAAAATTGGTACTTGGTCTGCTATATTGATTTATGTTTTAGGGTCAGTAGCCATCTTAGGCATTATTCCTCCAGAGACATTACAACAATCAGAAGCGCCTTATGCGGATGCTGCCGCTACGATTTGGGGAGAACCCGCTCGCTATATGGTAGCGATCGGAGCGATCATCTCCACCTTTGGGGCCTTAAATGGTTGGATATTAATGCAAGGACAAGTTCCTTTAGCCGCTGCAAATGATAAGCTATTTCCCGCTTTTTTTAAAAAATTAAATCAGCATGATAGTCCTGCTACAGGCATCGTATTTTCAAGTATATTAGTTTCTTTCCTAATGGTCCTGAATTATAGTGAAGGGTTTATCCAAGCCTTTGAATTTATGATTTTACTAGCTACCCTAACAGTTTTGGTTCCCTATCTTTTCTCCACTGCTACGTATTTATTGTTCCATCTACAACCTCCGCAAATCAATCAAAATAAGTGGACTTGGGTTATTGGCTTACTTGGTTTTATTTTTTCTCTCTTAGCAGTTGTCGGCTCAGGAGAAGAAGTTGTATTTTGGGGCTTTTTATTATTAATGGGAGGCATTCCATTTTATGTTTGGTTGAAACGAGATGATCAAATTCAGAGTTGATTATTTTTAATTATGGTTATTTGACGTATTCCGTGAAATCTGGCAAATGGCAAATCAGGTTGGCATCGAGTCCACTTCAGGGAAGAGACCACGGGATTTGTCAAAGAACAACAAGCCTTCCTTTTATTTTTAGCTACATGGAGTTAACATACACTTGCCATTCAGAATATGGCTTTTTAGAATCAGTATTTTTGAAAGATGTGAAAGCTGCATTTATAGATGAACAATCTATTAAAGAACAATGGGAGGAATTGAATTATCTAAACCCGCCGAAGTTTGAAACATGTCAAACAGAATATAAAGCTTTTACGGACATCCTGAAAAAACAAGGAGCTACTATACATTTCCTGCCGACACATCACAAAACAGGGATGGATTCTTTGTATTGTCGGGATGCCTCTATCGCTACGGATGCAGGCATGATCTTATGTCGAATGGGCAAGAAGCAACGACAAGGAGAACCTAAAGCTTCTAGAGAATCCTTTCTAGCGAATGATGTTCCATTGTTTGGTACGATTGAAGCACCTGGTATGGTAGAAGGCGGAGACGTTGCTTGGTTAGATCCAACAACCTTAGTTGTCGGACATGGCTATCGAACGAACCAAGAGGGCATTAATCAATTAAAAGACCTATTAAATTCTATCAGTGTACAAGTAGTTCAAGTGGAACTACCTCATTATAAAGGTCCGAATGATGTCTTCCATTTAATGTCCATTTTTAGTCCTGTTGATAAGAATCTTGCAGTGGTTTATTCTCCTTTGATGTCTGTGAAATTTAGAAGCTATTTATTGGATAGAGGCTTTGATTTAGTGGAAGTTCCCGAAGAAGAATTTGAAAGTATGGGCTGCAATGTATTAGCGATTGCACCTCGTATTTGTGTAATGGTAAAAGGGAATCCAATGACAAAAGATAGGTTAGAAAAAGCGGGCTGTACCGTATATGAATATGATGGACAGGAGATTAGTGTAAAGGGAGGCGGAGGACCTACCTGTTTGACTCGTCCTATTGGTCGGTATGTGGAACTGGGGTGATATATTACGTCGAAATTTTTAATTTTCCTTAACCAATAATTTCCAAATCAACACTTACCTTTGTGAGAAACAGATAAAAAATGAAAAACTTCCTGCTTTTTTCGCTACTGTGTTGTTATTCAATGGTTTATAGTCAACAAAACTACACCTATCCTACCGACTCTTTACCTTCGATCAGCATTACTGGAACTTCGACCTTGCATGGGTGGACCGTTACCGCTGGGGAAGTTACTGATTTCCCTACAAGTTTAACTTTTTCATTAGAGGAATCGCAAACAATAGATTCTTTTTCTTTTGCGGTGGCAGTCATGAGTCTAGATGGTGGAAGAGGGGCTTCTATGAATGGGAAAATTCAGGGTGCATTGCAGGCTACGACTTCTCCTAGGATTGTTTACACGCAGACACAGCCAGCAACGCTTGTGAAACAAGAAGAGCAATGGATACTCAATTCTACAGGTACCCTAGCAATGGCAGGTAAGGAAAAAGATATATCAGTGGCAGTAGAATTAGAGGAACAGAATGGAAGTTTAATTTTTAAAGGAAGAAAGGACTTAAAAATGAGTGATTTTGAAATGACGCCTCCTTCCGCTATGTTTGGTCAGATCCAAACGAATGACGCTATCACTGTTCACTTTAGGTTTGGGTATTTAGTAGCTAATGAATAGCTTTACACCATAAAAGAAATAAACTTATGGAATTTAGAAAGGTACTTGGAATATTGCTGCTATTTGCAATAGTCTCTTTCAGTTGTACGGCTCAAAAAGAAATAGCAGATAAAACTACGCTTCCGACAAAAGAAAGTGCTGCGACAATAAAAGAAAGTCCGACTCAATCAAACATTAAAACTACGCTAACCCAAGATATTCCAGCAACAGAAGTCTCTTTTAAATTGGCTTTGATACCGGGAGGGGATTTCCTTATGGGCTCCCCTGAAAGTGAGGTAAGTAGGGAGGAAGATGAAGGTCCGCAATTAAAGATACAGTTAGAATCTTTTTATATAGGCGTAACGGAAGTCACCTTTGAAGAGTATAATATTTTCCGAGAAAAAGAATTAGATAAAGCGCCTACAGACCGACCAGATTGGAATGCTGATGCCTTTGCAAGACCAAGTCCACCTTACGAAGATCCAACTTTTGGAATGGGAAAAGATGGATACCCTGCGGTCAGTATGACGCAATTTGCGGCACTGCAATATTGCAAATGGCTAAGTGATAAAACGGGTAAGTTTTACCGATTGCCGACAGAAGCAGAGTGGGAATATGCTTGTAGGGCTGGAAGTACTTCCACTTATTATTATGGGGACAATACGGACCTGATTGATGACTATGCTTGGCATTATGATAATAGCTCGGAAAAATACCATCAAGTAGGAGAGAAAAAACCGAATGCTTGGGGCTTATACGATATGTTGGGTAATGTTTCAGAATGGACTTTAGATCAATACCAAGATACCGCTTATGCCCACATTGCCGCCAATTTAAGTGAAGAAGTAAATCCTTGGATCAAACCAACTAGATTACATCCTAGATCCGTTCGAGGAGGCAGTTGGGATGATGATAAAGAAGAAGCGAGATGTGCCGCAAGAATCAAATCTAGTATGCGGTGGAAAGAACGAGATCCACAAATCCCCAAAAGCTTTTGGTGGAATACGGATTCGCCTTTTGTAGGATTTAGAATTGTGACGCCTTATAATCAGCCAACAAAGGAAGAACAAGCCGCTTTTTGGTTAAGAGTACTAGGAGATTAAAGTCTAGAAGGAACAGATGTATAAATAAGTGGTCTGACAGAAATATTTTAACATCTCAAACTAGATTGTTAGATTGTTGAGTCCACTCTAAAAAGTCTGTTTTAATGAAAAATCGAAATAATTACATTAAATGTTTTTTTGTAAAGTTTTGATTTTTAGCA
>CALJIQ010000227.1 GCA_937973995.1 uncultured Saprospiraceae bacterium | reverse complement strand
TATACTGAACACGGGATAAATATCCGATTTTCCAATACTGTTTATTTGTTGAATTGTTGAACTGTTTATCCAAGTATAGTTTGTAAACGAATAAACAGTTAAACAAATAAACGATTCAAGCATTTTCTGTAATTTATCCCGTCCGCAGTATAACTATCAATTTTTAAGTGGTTGGTCTATTTTGTCACCGTTCCTTACCTTCAACTTATCATAAAATCTCCCCGCTTAATTTTCAATTTTCGCATTTTTGAGTCAAGTGTTTTTCCTTTTAATCCTAACAAAGTAGCTGCTCCGCCTTCCCCGCTTACTTTCCAATTTGCTCTTTTAAGTGCCTCTATAATGTGTTGACGTTCCATCTCTTCAAAGGTAGGAAAAGTATCCTCTTTAGTAGTGGTGGGTTCTTTTTCTGGTTGCCATTGATTTAAGTCCAACGTTTCGGATTTACTCGTGATAACCGCTCGCTCAATGATGTTTTCTAATTCTCGAATATTCCCTGGATAATCGTATTTTGTTAACTTACCTAGCGATCTAGCACTTACCTTAGACACCTTCCTACCAATACGATCGTTGAATTTTTTTAGAAAATATTTAACCAACAACGGAATGTCTTCTTTTCGATCTCGCAGGGGAAGGTTGTGAATCGGAAAGACATTTAGTCGGTAGTAGAGGTCTTCCCTAAAAGTTCCTTCTTTGACCATCTCTGGTAAATCTCGATTAGTAGCGGCAATGATGCGCACATCTGTTTTGAGTGTTTTATTACTACCTAGTCGAGTAAATTCTCCTTCTTGTAAGACCCGCAGTAATTTAGGTTGTAACTCAATTGGTAATTCCCCTATTTCATCTAAAAAAAGAGTAGCGTGATTCGCTAACTCAAAGCGGCCAATTTTACGCATGACGGCCCCTGTAAATGCCCCTTTTTCATGCCCGAATAATTCACTCTCAATTAAATTTTCTGGTAGGGCTGCACAATTAATTTTCACCAAAGAACGATCACTCCGGTTACTCAGTTGGTGGACAGCACGGGCTAGTAACTCTTTTCCCGTACCCGTTTCACCGGTTATCAAAACGGTAGCTTCGGTCTCCGCTACTTCTTCTATTTTGGCAAGCACTTTTGCATATTTAGGACTGGTGCTAATGATGTCATCAAAGTTGTGCGTTAAACTTAATTCTTGGTTGAGATAGGTGTTTTCTGCTTCAAGGGCTTCTTTTAATTGTAAGTTTTCAGAGAGTAAATTTTGTAATTCTTCTTCCCGTTTTTTTCTAATAGAAATATCTCTAAAAATACTACAAGTAATATTTTTGTCCCCGTATTGTACTACGGAGGACTTCAATTCTACCATCATGCTCGTGCCATCTTTTCTAATCAATACACACTCCCCTAAGAATTCCTTTTTAGCTGCTAATGTTTTTCGATAGGATGCCTGTTCCTTTTGATTATAATTAACAACAAAATCACTACTTTTTAAATTGTAAAATTCCTCTTCTGTATAACCTAATTGTTGTTCTACAGCTTCATTAAAATATAATAACTTACCATCTTCTGGTTGTGTCCATAATATGATGTCTCCAACTTGTTGGAAGGTTTTCGCCGTTAATTTCACCCTTTGCTCCATTTTATTTCGTCGAGTAACATCTCTCACAAAAGAGCAGCACATTTCCTGTCCGAGATACTCCACGTAATTGGCAGAGATTTCTACCTCCATCTTGGTACCGTCCTTTTTAAAATGAACCGTTGGCAGTAATAATTGTTTCGCTGATTTTAAAGATTGCCATAAAGGTAGCCAGTCTTCTTGCTTAAAGTCTTTGGCTATATCATACACATTCATTTTCAACAATTCCTCTTTGGTATAACCATACGTCTGACAAACTTTTTCATTTACAAAGACATAATCTCCTTTATCGTCTAGCCAAAAAATCATTTCTCCAGCTCGCTTGACAGTAAACTCTATTAGTTTAAGGGTCTCCTGACGAGCATAGTTTGCTTCTTCGTTTCTGACAATAGCACAGATATATTCTTTTCCTTCGTATTCTAAGTAGGTCAGAGAAGTATCGGTAGGGTAGGTGCTACCATCTTTTCGCTGATGGGTTGTAGGAAAGCGTGCGTAATTATTTTCTTTCAATCGTACTACATTCTCAAGCCATTTTGCTTTTGGATAATCTACAACTATGTCCCAAACATGCTTGTCGTACATCTCTTCCTTAGTATAACCTAATGTTGTTGCAACTGAATTATTGATAAAAAAAAAGCGACCATCCATTCCTACCCAGAAAATCATTTCATTGATATGCTCGATGGTCGTATCTTTCAAGTAAGTTAATCTCTCAGATGCTTTTTTATTAGTAACATCTTGTAGAATACCTTGTAATTTGACGACCTTATTATTAAAAATTTTTGGAATAGCAGATAGGTGGACGACTTTCTTGTTACCTTTTGTACTAGTAAAATTTAAAGTTAAGTCAATGGGTGTTTTATGCTCTTGCGTATGCTTTATAGCTTCTGTTAGTTTTTGTAAATCTTCTCCTATAAAACTTTGAAAACCTATATCTGGATGGAGTTGGTCTTCTAGGTTCAGATCATAGATATTATATACTTCTCTAGTGTTCAATATCTCATTCGTCTCTAAGTTCCAGTCCCATGCACCAATTTTTGCTACCTGCTCCGTCACCTCAAACAACTGCTGATACCGACTAGAAATCGTCCAATCTTTTGCCCGTAATACAATATAGGATTGTTCTGATGTATCCGCAAAAAACGCCTCTATTTTCACAGGAATGGACTGTCCTGCCTTTGTGAAATACTCCGTTTCAAAGTCTGCCGTCCCTGATTCCTTGATGGATTGCCAATATTGTTGCCATATTGACCCCTTTAATTTAGGATCTATTTGTGCAATTGACATCCCCAATAATTCCAATCGCTGATACCCCAAAGCTCGGCAGGTAGATTGATTGATATTCTCAATAATACCTTGTTGGTTGACCCAGAAAATACTGGTCTTCATCAGGTCTATAGTGAATTGTGCTATGGACATACAAATTGGTGGTATTAGTTGTTTCTATAATTCACTTGACTATGTCAAGTATTTACGGTCAAAGCCCACAATATGGATGTCGAAAGATAGCTTTTTTTCTTAAATATAAGAAATGATGAGGAAATTCTTGCTTCCAAACTATTTAGGGAAGGTAGGCTAAAAAGAGGGGGGTAAATGAATATGAGAGTGACAAATTTTGATTTGACTATCCGAAGTTTTGCCAACGACTAGAATGTTATTTTGTGCAACTAGTTAAAGCTGGGAAAATCTATTTTTTTGAAAGGGTGCTGTCGGAGAGACAGCACCCATAACCCAAAAAACCAAATGAAAACAATATCTTTTAATTATTAAATTATCTCATTAATGAGCAACTAAGTAGTGTGCCATTATTAATTATTGATTATTTTCCAGACGCTACTGAACACGCCTAATTAGCTAATAATCAGTAATTAATAATCAATCAACT
>CALJIQ010000226.1 GCA_937973995.1 uncultured Saprospiraceae bacterium | reverse complement strand
GGATAAATTACCGAAAATGCTTGAATCGTTTATTTGTTTAACTGTTTATTCGTTTACAAACTATACTTGGATAAACAGTTCAACAATTCAACAAATAAACAGTATTGGAAAATCGGATATTTATCCCGTGTTCAGTATAATAATCAATCAACCAATAATTAATCAACTAAAAAGGAACACATAGTTATGAAACATTAAAATCTAATTTTACTATGCAAACCGTCAAAAAGAGCCATACGAAAAAGGCGAAAGTGAATGGCATTCACAAGAAAACATATACACACGAAGAGGTATTAGCCGCCTCTACTATATACTTTAAAGGAGATGGATTAGCTGCCAATGTATGGTTGAATAAATATGCCCTCAAAGACACAAAAGGTAATCTATATGAATTGACGCCAGACGATATGCACCGCCGAATTGCAGCAGAAATTGCAAGAGTGGAACAAAAATATCCCGATCCCTATTCCGAAGAACAGATATATGAAGTCTTAAAAGATTTCAAATACATCGTCCCTCAAGGTAGTCCCATGGCAGGTATCGGAAACACCTATCAAGTTTCCTCTTTATCTAACTGTTTTGTAATTGGTAATAGTGCCGATTCTTACGGTGGCGTAATGCGGATGGATGAAGAACAAGCCCAATTGATGAAGCGTAGAGGTGGTGTTGGTCATGACCTATCTCATATTCGCCCCAAAGGAAGTCAAGTAATGAATAGTGCATTGTCTTCAACAGGTATTGTACCTTTTATGGAGCGATATTCTAACTGTACTAGAGAGGTAGCACAAGATGGAAGAAGGGGCGCATTAATGTTATCCATTTCTAGCAAGCATCCAGACGCAGAAGAATTTGTAGATGCCAAAATGGAACAAGGCAAGGTAACGGGTGCGAATGTTTCTGTTAGAATTGACGATGCTTTTATGAAAGCGGCGATGAATGGCGAAATGTACCAGCAACAATTCCCAATTGACGCTGAGGTTCCTAAGTTTACCAAAGAAATAGACGCAAGCAAGCTATGGAATAAGATTATTCACAATGCTTGGAAATCTGCTGAACCAGGGGTTTTATTTTGGGATACGGTCATTCGCGAGTCGGTCCCTGATTGCTATGCGGACCTTGGTTACGAGACAGTTTCAACCAATCCTTGTGGAGAAATTCCCCTATGTCCTTATGACTCTTGCCGATTATTAGCGATCAACCTATACAGCTACGTAGATCATCCCTATACTAAAAAGGCTACTTTCAACTACGAGAAATTTGGAAAGCACGTGCAAATGGCACAGCGCATCATGGATAATATTATTGATTTAGAAATTGAAAAAATTGATAGCATTATTGCAAAGATTGAAAATGATCCGGAGCCAGAAGAAATCAAATTTGTAGAGCATAATCTTTGGAAGAAGATCAGAAAGACCTGCATCGAAGGTCGCCGTACAGGAGTAGGGATTACTGCCGAGGGCGATATGTTAGCGGCAATGGATTTACAATACGGTAGCGATGAAGGAATTGACTTCTCTGTAAAAGTGCATAAGACTTTAGCCTTAAATGCATATCGTTCTTCTGTAGATTTAGCTAAGAAGCGTGGACCATTTACCATCTATGATGCTAGTCGGGAAATGAAGAACCCGATGATACAGCGGATCAAAGAAGCGGATCCAGCATTATATGAAGACATGGTAAAATATGGCAGAAGAAATATCGCCTTATTGACCATTGCTCCAACGGGTACTACCTCTATGATGACTCAAACTACTTCTGGTATTGAGCCAGCCTTTATGGTCGCTTATATGAGAAGAAGGAAGGTAAATCCGAACGATAAAAATGTGAATATCACTTTCACAGATGAAGTCGGAGATCATTGGGAGGAGTACAATGTATTCCACCACAAATTCGTCACTTGGTTAGAAGCAGCAGGATATGATGTAGACGAGGTGCAAAAATTACCACAAGAAGAACTACAGTCCATTATTGAAAAATCGCCTTATTTCAAAGCCACTGCTAATGATGTAGATTGGGTACAAAAAGTAAAAATGCAAGGAGCTATCCAAAAATGGGTAGATCATTCCATTTCTGTAACGGTCAACGTGCCTAATGAGACAACAGAGGAAATGGTGGCTAAGATTTACCAAACCGCTTGGGAGGTAGGTTGTAAAGGTTGTACGATTTATAGAGATGGTTCTCGCTCTGGTGTATTGGTAGCTAATACAGAAAAGAAGGATAATCAAAGTTTGATTTTCCAAGAATCAGCTGCTCCTAAACGTCCCGAAAGACTAGAGGCAGAAATTATTCGCTTCCAAAACAATCAAGAAAAATGGATTGCTATTGTTGGCGTCATTGACGGACGACCTTATGAAATCTTCACGGGTCATGCAGATGATACTTTCGTCTTTCCTAAATACGTGACCAAAGGTTGGGTGCTGAAACAAAAAGATGATCTAAGCAATAAGATCTACAACTTCCAATACTTAGACAAAGATGGCTACCGAGTAACCATGGAAGGACTGTCCCGATCTTTCGATAAGAAGTACTGGAACTATGCGAAGCTCATCTCCGGCGTACTTCGACACGGTATGCCATTAGCTCATGTAGTAAGTCTAGTAGATGGTTTATCTACGGAACAAGATCATATTAACACTTGGAAAAATGGCGTGGTAAGAGCTTTGAAAAAATTCATTCCAGATGGTACCCAAGCTGCTAAAACGGCTTGCCCTAGTTGTAAAGATAAAGATGGCTTAATTTATAAAGAAGGCTGTTTGAGTTGTAAGAGTTGTGGGTATAGTAAGTGTGGGTAGGGTTTTAATGAGGAGTTTGCAGTGAGGAGTGTTTAGTAAAAAGCCAGATAGCGGTTGCTGTCTGGCTTTTTTAGTTTTTTAACGATAGTCCAAATTTGTAACTTTGATTCTATACAATTATTATTATTTTGGAATATTTATGGGATAATCATAGGGCATCGAAATTACAAACCATAGCCGTCAAGCTAGAAAGAACTAATGTCTAGCGGTGTCTCTTTTTGGGAAATGGAGGAACGGAATTTCCAAAAAAGGACACTGCCAAGCTGCCGCAGTGTCCTTTTGAGCATTTTCCGTTCCTCCAAATGCTCAAAAGAGACACCGCTTCACACGGAATAATCATAGGGCATCAAAGTTACAAACTTCGACGATCACGAGTTTTTGGTTTACGTTTTTCTTTTCCAATATAGCACTTTTTCCATTATTAGATTTCCATTAAGTTGGTACTCAATAATGGTGACTTTTTTACCTGCTTGATTCCAATAAGTCCACTTGCCAATCTTCATCCCAAAATACGTATCTGCAAATTCTTCATGAAGGGGATAGTCAACAATAAAGGGTTCTGTTATCGCATCTTGAGCAAAAAGGAATTGACCTTCTGCTTGTTTTTGACCATGGTCATACCAAAAAGTCCAATGAAATAAATCATGATTTTTATACGTCTTTCCTTGATCTATGAGTTGCCCTTTTTCGGAGAAAAATTCTTGCTCTATTGTCCGTTCTCTTTGACTATTAATTTCTTCCTCACGACTAAGCGGTTTGACATAAGTTAACTCATCACTCATTCCATATGCCGCAAAAGGCAAATAGTAGTTCCTTTCTTCAGCGGAACTTCCCATTTCCATTGTCTCTGTTTTGAACACCCTACCCTCTTTGCTGTATAGTTTTCGACTGCCAATTCGATGCCCCATTTCATCTATTTGTTCTTCCGCTTTAAGCTGCCCATTGTCATAGAAAGTCTGTACTTTTCCATAAGGACGATTTTCTCGATAGTATACTTTCTCTCGAAGTTGCCCATTCTGATAGTAGTATTTCCAATCCTTTTGTTTTTCTTCATTGACGATGAGCCCTTCCGCTGCCAATTGTCCATTGGCGTGATACTGTTCTTCCAACTCCCCAAAATCACCGATATATCGAATGGTTTTTATTTGTCCGTTTTCCCAAGTGGCTAGTGTTTTTATTTCATCAAATTGGCAGGTGGTGCAGGAACAGCATAAGGTAAGTAGGAAGAGGAAGGTGTATTGGAAATTGTTCATTGTTTTTATGGTCTTTAGGAATCCTTCTTTTTCAAAATAGAGATGCAGCAGCTATATCCAAACGATATGGCTGCTGCATTTATTTCAGATCAGATAGTCGAAGCTTGCAACTTCGATTCCATATGATTACTCCAATATTTTGCTCAAATCCATTGAAAACAGTACTTCATCCTATCAGTAAATTACACAATAAACAAACATGCACAGACACCAAATTAAAAATCAAAACGGCAGATAGTCGAAGTTTGCAACTTCGATTCCATATGATTGCTCCAATATTTTGCTCAAATTATTTGAAAACAGTACCTTCATTCTATCATCAAACTACACAATAAACAAACATGCACGGACACCAAATTAAAAACCAAAATGCTTTGCATTTTCTCACCTTTACCGTAGTCGGTTGGTTAGACGTTTTCTCAAGAGAGGACTATCGCAAAATAATTATGGAAAGTCTGCAATATTGTCAAAAAGAAAAAGGGCTCAATCTCTTTGCGTATGTCCTAATGACGAATCATTTACACCTAATTGCTTCTGCTAAAACGGGATATGAATTATCCAATATCATCCGAGATTTCAAAAAATTTACTGCCAAAAAAATCATCCAATCTATTCTAGGAAACAGTCAAGAAAGTCGTCAAGAATGGATGTTGCGTTTATTTAAGTATTATGCCAAATATAATAAAAATAATCAGCTGTATCAATTTTGGCAACAAAGGAGCCATCCAGTGGAATTAGTGAGTCCTACATGGATAAACCAAAAACTGTTATATATTCACAACAACCCTGTTAAAGCTGGAATTGTAAAACAACCCGAATACTATTTGTATAGCAGTGCTTCTAATTATCTACTCCAAGAAGGCTTGATAGAAGTAGAGATTATTGATCTTGGTTTGTTGTAACGTAGCGCATCGAAGTTATAAACTTCGACGATCCTAACTTTAGATCGTCGAAGTTTGCAACTTCGATTCCATATGATTGTAAAAAACAAAGTTGCATCCTTCGACGTCTTTACTTGCTTTGTATAATCGTAGTGCATCGAAGTTAAAAAATTCGACGATCCTAACTCTAGATAGTCGAAGTTTGCAACTTCGATTCTATATGATTGTAAAAAACAAAGTTGCATACTTCGATGTCTTTGCTTGCTTTGTATAATCGTAGTGCATCGAAGTTGAAAACTTCGACGATCCTAACTTTAGATAGTCGAAGTTTGCAACTTCGATTCTATATGATTATAAAAAACAAAGTTGCATACTTCGACGATCAGTTGAAAACTTCGACGATCCTAATCCGATTGGGAGTCCAACCGCTTCAAAAGCTCCTTAGATTGCTTACTCATGTTAAACCTCGTCAAGTCCATTGGATTTGTCTGCCGATTCCAACTTGGAAACCAACCCACAAATTTTCGTTCTATGGCATCTTGTAAGCAAGGACAGTTGGAGACTTCTAATTGGACCATATACAGCCCTTCTCCAAATTGCCCAGGCGTAACCGTACTATTGAAAGTATTGGTGCCATCATAACCTGTAAAATCAGTGGTTAAGGTATTCCACGGATAGGCAGTAATTTGTTCGCTATCGCCACAGGCAACTGTCATGGAGTCTAGTGAAAATTCTTGTCCTTGTATATCTATATCTTCTACTAAGCCTACGGTCCACTTGTATTGACAATCTAAAGAAGGTAAGCTATCGTCCACAACATCCATTAAGTTAATAGAAGCCATAATATTGGCATCTTTCGGTCGCTGATCTTGGGTGGAGATCATGAGGTCGTATTCACCTAATTCGTAGAGGGAAATGTCATCCATCGCAAAGTCGTTACCATCGCCTACTAGAGTTTCATCCAATTCTAGGTTGATGGTTACACTAGTACCTGTCACCTCTATGGGGATGTTTACATTTTGCCAAGCACAAGAATCTGGACCTAGGGAATCTAGCTCAATGGTATCCACTCGAATATCATCTAATCGTATGTAAATGGTCGGCCTTATATCAAAACAACATTGTTGTAAATTTTTGAAAAAGGCACAGAGTTCGTATTCTTTTTCTGGGTCTAAACCTGTTATGGTTTGCGACCAAAAGATGCTACTTCCTGCTTGTCCTGTTTGTCCATTGACTACTAGGAAATTTCCTTCTCCATCGCAGTTGGTTGTGTGGTCACCTATAGACCATTGGTCACAGATGGTTCTAGCATCTGAATTATTAATGACCCCATAGTTGCCTGGTAGAATGGCATCTTCGGCTATTTCCGATTGGAAGGTGTATTCGCTGTTGAAGCCTTCATTATTGGACTCAAAGTCGCCGTTGATGATGCGGTTTTCTAGTTCTGGGCAACAGGTCATTGAGATAGTGTCCATCTCACAGTCTTCTACTCTCACAATAACATCACAAGCAGCCGTATTTCCTCCTGCATCAGTAGCGGTAAAAGTAACCGTAGTGGTACCCGATGGATAAGGGGCATTGCAATCCAACCCATCCGATCGGACACAAGCAATTCCAAATACGCAATTATCGGTGCCTTCCGCATCCATATCCACCACGGCCATACAGGTTGTCAAATCTGGAAAAATTGGAACTAATGAGGTGACAGGGCAAAAAATTCTTGGCGGAGTGATATCATTGTCGCAATCATCTTGTGCTGATGCATCTATAGGTCCCAAAGCGGTCACCAGCAAGGTGCTGCTATATAGCGCTATGTAATATATCCACGTTTTCATGTAGAAGTTATTTTAAATAGAGGAAAAGCTATGGTGTGTTGATGGTTATTAACAGATATTTGAGAATGTACTCATAAGTCTTTTGACGCTGAGAGACGCTGACAATTATGACTTTTTTATGTTTTGAAATACACATAACCAGAACATAATAAAGTCATAAAAAGTCAGTGTCCTTCAGTGTCTAAGAAAATCACTTTATGAAACAGCCTCTAGATACTTTTCCGCTTGTTTGTTTTGAATTTTATTCAGCACTTTCCCTAGTACTGGATAAATTATTGCACAATTAATTTGCTGGATAATGGAAAATTATCCAGCAATAACAACCTAGCGTGTCAACACCATCCGCTTCGTCTCCACCACTCGACCATCTACTACTAATGAGTAGAAATAAATACCTTCCCAATATTGCTTGGCATCGATGCGTACTTGTCCTTTGCTAATAACAGGTAGTGGCATGGCTTCTACCACACTACCATCTATACCTGTGATGCGTAGCATGGCTGATTGGCTACCATCAGGTAGGAAGTAGGAAATGGAGGTGCTATTGTCGAAAGGATTGGGTTCGTTTTGGGCTAGCGTCGCTTTTGTGGGTTTGCCTATCCCATTCGGTTCCGCTTCACCAAATAGGGAATTTGAAGAAATGGTCCCATTACGGTAATTTTCTTTCAAGACTTCTAATTCTTTCAAAGCATCTTTGCTTAACTTAATCTCATCAGTATTTAAATTACCTAATCTATTTAATGTAAAAGGTCCCATAACACGACCTACGGTAGCATCCGCATAACA
>CALJIQ010000225.1 GCA_937973995.1 uncultured Saprospiraceae bacterium | reverse complement strand
CTGACTACTTCATCTTGAAACGCTGGTCCGACTGAAACATCAGTCATCACGATGCCTTCCGACACTGCTTTGGCCTGCTTCATGCGTTTTTCTGGAGTGCCATTTATCAAAACTACTGATGCTTGTTCCCCATATCCCGTGTTACAACCATACGTAGGAACGCCATTTTTAATTTGTTGAATCATAACCTTATGACAACGGCGAATCCTGTCAAGCACTGCGGAACGTTTAGTGAAATCAATTTGAGGAACTCCTCTAGCAACAGAAAGAATATCACGTACCGTAAGGGTATCACCATCTAAGGTCACATTCTTAGATCTCTTAGCCAATGACTTTGCTAGAGCTATAGTAGACGGATTTTTTCTCATCAAAGAATAGGTCGGCATCTTTAACTGTGTACCTTCCTGGAATTTATTCGTATAACTCCCGTTTGATTCCTTCTGATTAGTATTCATATGGTTAGGTTTATATTTAATTCTATAACTCTCAATAATTATTATTAAAAAACAGCTCTCTCTAGTGAAACATCCGCCCTCGCCCAAGCATTTTCAAACTGTGCTTCTACAGCTTCGGCTTCCTCCTTCTTATTTTGCTTTTTCAAACTCTGTTGCAAGCCAAACAGCGACCAACCATTCGCAGGGAAATTTTTCAAGTCTTCTTTGAAGACTTGCTCTGCTTCTTCTACTTGTCCAGCTTCCAATAGGGCAGCACCTAATGATTGCCGAATAGGATAATAGAAGAAGGGCGGTTCCATGTAAATCAAATTATCTTGCGCTTTTACTGCCTTTCTAATAAAGTCTATCTTTGTTTGGAGATTGCCTTTTTTACCTGCACCTGCTATCTCGCCACTTAATAAATGATCGGCTATTTCAGAGATGCCGATGGTAGGAAACATGGGGATGTCCACTGCTTGCAAGGCTTCGTTCTCTCTGCCTTTTTTGACCATCGCTAATTCCTTTTTTGCCTTTTTGAGTTTACCTTTATTGGCATACGCCATCCCTCTAGCAAAGTACCACATCGTTTGAGAATAGACAAAATGGTCATCGGGTTTGGGTTCTTTTAAAATCTCATTCCATTTGCCAAATCGGACTAAGGTAAAGATGGGAATGGACTTAAAGCGTTCTATTAAAGGCACTTGTGCTGCCATAGCGTAGGGTACTTTTTTATCCAATTTTCTAGCAGCATCAATCGCCTTTTGATATTGCCCTTCCATACTAGCCGCAAACCACAGGAAGTGAATATTATGTGGGTAGTAGAGGGCTGGATAAACACCTTGCGCTTTGCAAGTTTCGATATAGTTCTCATCTACTTGGATGGCGGCTTCATTCGCAATAGCGGCATCTTCATATCTGCCCACCCGGATATAAATATGGGAAGGCATGTGTACTAAGTGCCCAGAAGGGTAAGCGAATTTGGTGAGTCTATCCGCACTAGGAACGGCAAGCGTTGGATGCACCGCTTCCGCTAAATGGATATAATAGTGATTGGCACCAGGATGACTTTCATCTTTTTCAATCACATAATCCAAGATGCTTTGTATTTCCATGGTGGCAGGTTTAGCCGACTGATCTTCTTCCCAATAATTCCAAGGCATCAAATCCATTAGCGACTCTGCATATAGGGTAGCGATGTCCAAGTCCTCTCTATACCGACTCGCTACATAGCGCATTTCCTCAGCGTAGGCTTTGTCTAATTCACTGCGATCTTCAGGTGGGTTTTCGACATAACGGTAGGTCAATGCTTTTATCAATGCTTGTTCTTTAAGGCTGGTGCCTGCACTTTTTTCTACCGCCTTTTGACTGTAGAGATAAGCATCTTTGATTTGACTTTCTGGCATAGGTATATTAATGTTCGGACCTAATGCCAAAGAGGCACCCCAATAGCACATTGCACAATTATTATCCAATCGAATCGCTTCTTTAAATGCTCGCTCTGCTTCTGCATGATTGAAGCCATATAATAAAAATAAGCCTTGATTGAAAAATACTTTTGCTTCCTCGGAGGCAGTGATATGCATGGGGGTTTGCCATTTGGTTTCTAATAAAGGGGCTACAGGGGTAGTCGCTGTTTCTGGGTCAATATCGAATCGTCCATACTGGGAACATAAGGACAAGTCTTGATAGATCGAAATGGGTTTAGTAGGTTTTTCTGATTTTTTGAAGATTGAAAAAAGAGAAAAAAGGGTAGTCATTAAAACTAATAATCCTACTAGTTTTTCTGTTTGGAGACGGAGTGTTGGAGTTTTCATTATTTGTTTACTTTAAGGTGTTATCTTGACAAATCTCCTATAACTTCAAAAAACGATACTAGATGCTATTGTTATTGGATGCTGATAACTTGTTACTATAGCAACAATAGTAGCCAGCATCTAACACCTAATTTTTATTGAAATTAATTTTGTCTTATCACTTATTATGGTTAAAGAATGTGTAGTTTCTGGTCTATATTGAATGGGAAAGAGGTATTGCTTTCAATAATTGGGTATCTTCTGTTGGAACAAAGTTAGGCAGCAAATACGGTATTAGCATTATCTATTTGGTCATCTTCTATCACTATTGTTGCAATTTCTTTAGCTATTGTTGCATTCGTGTATAAATATTGTTGCATGTAAGGAAAAATGCTTAAAAAAGAATAAATTTGAGAGGACCGATTTACTGAATTTATTTTACACAGAAAGGAGCAGCTTCCTTTCTTAACTATGAGTGAAACTACCTTGATAAACCTAATCCAAAATACCATTTTTTGGGGTGGCTTGCTATGCTGCCTATCCTTACAGGCAACGCAATCGCCAACTCCCCTACATGGAATTCATCAGTTACCTACCCTTCCTTCAAATCCTACATTTGAGCAATTGACCCCTGTAGATGGACTTTCTTCAAGCACTGTCAATTATATTTTACAAGACCAACAAGGCTATATTTGGTCGGCTACCAACGATGGATTAAATCGGTATGATGGGCAACAATTTTTAATCTTTCGTAAAAAAGAAGGATTGAGTAGCAGTATAACGGAAGAATTAGCGGAAGACCAAGCTGGTAATATTTGGATCGTTACTGCCAAAGGGGTGGATATTCTGCAACCCAATCAATTTAGGATTCATTTTTTAAAATTATCGACCGGTCAACATTTACGCTCTTTGACCCATACGATTAATAAACTTTGTTTTACCAATGAAGCGAACACGATTTTTATAGGAGCTGAAAAAGGATTGTTTAAGGTACAATATGATGCCGATTATACGATTACTTCCATCAAGCATATGTACCAACACCCTGTCTTGGATTTGGACTTTACCCCCAACCACGGTTTATTGATCGCTACTAAAGAAGGAGTACAACAATACCAACCATCCGAAAATTCCATCCAATCCATAAACGATTTACAGCAGCCCATTTGCACGATTCTAGCGCAGGAGGAACATGCCATTTATATGGCAACTTTTAAAGGAGAAATCATTCGTTATCAGATGGACACGCAGCAAAAAAAGGTCTTCAAAGATAAAAAGCAAGATTGGGAAAAAGACCTGATAAGTGAACTGATAATGGATGCGCAGCATCGTCTGTGGATGTTATCCTATGGGGATGGCATTCATGTGTTGGATGCTGTTAGTATGGAGTTGTTACATTCTTATCAGCAGGAGATGGGTCAGGTAGATGGATTACAAACCAATGTTCTAGAGTGCATGAGCATTAGCCAATCTGGATTGCTTTGGACAGGAACTGCTAACGGAGGTATCAATATACTAAACCCCAATTCCCATCAGCAGGCTTTTCGATTGATTCAGAATAATAGTAAGAATGATTTGAATTTAATGGCAAATGGCATTCACGGCATTTATGTCGAATCTGGTGGAACTATTGTCTTAGCAATGGACGGCGGAGGGCTACATTTCTTGCAACCCAATGCGAACCATGTCAGTGGTTATTCCATTCAAAAAAGTTTTCATACTAGTTCTACACCAGACCTTCCAAGCGATCACTATTACAGTATTCATAAGGAGGGAGAAGTTGGGTATTGGTTTTGTAATTGGGATGGTTTGGCATTTTACAATACCGCTGCTAGTAGTTTTGAAAATTTTTATAAGAAAGAATCCCCCTTAGGTCAAGCGGCAGTAATGACTATGGCGAGAGATAGCAGCGGGGTTTACTGGATGGGCACTCGATATCATGGAGTGGCTAGTTTTAGTAATAAAACGTATCCCAATCTTGCATTCGAATGGTATGATACTAGCCAGCCAGAAGGAATCAAAAATAATAGAGTAGAAGCGTTACAGGTAGATGCGCAAAACCAAATTTGGATGGGTACTATGGGAGGAGGTATTGCTGTATTATCGGCTGATCGAAAATCGTTTACCCATTATCGCCATAATCCCAATGAATCATTTTCTTTGAGCAGCGATTTGATTTTACATTTTTATCAACAAAATGACTCCATTCTATGGATATGCACGCATGGGGGCGGACTAAATAAAATGAATCTGTTGACGGAACAGTTTACCACCTATACCACAGAAGACGGATTAGCTAATAATGTAGTCTATGCTATTTTGCCAGATGCACAAGGTAATTTGTGGATGAGTACCAATATTGGTATTTCTACCTTTAACCCACAGACAGAAACGTTCCAGAATTTTGATATACGGGATGGATTACAAGATAATGAATTCAATCGCCATGCAGCTTTTCGAGGAGAGGATGGTACCTTATATTTTGGAGGAATCAATGGGCTTACTTTTTTTAATCCAGACCAAATTAAAGTAAATAACTTTATACCGCCCATCGTAATCACGGAAATCAAAATAAATCAACAAGCCCATCCCACTGTCAATCAGTTGGACTTAGATCATGACCAAAATTTATTGTCTTTTGAATTTGCTGCATTAAACTATCAACAGCCTTCCAAGAACCAATATCGGTATCAACTAGTAGGTGTGGATGAGGATTGGATTGAAGGTGGTGCTAATAATGCCATTACGTATTCTCATTTGTCACCAGGCAATTATATGTTAAAAGTAAAAGGGGCGAATAATGATGGTATCTGGAATGAGCAAGGTATTGAGTTGCCGATTTTTATTGCGCCACCCTGGTGGGCGACCTGGTGGGCATGTATGCTGTATGTTCTTATCGCTTTTACTTTTTTGTATTTAGTATATCGTTTCTTTTTAAATAAACAATTGGCAGAAGCAGAAGCGGCTAGGTTGCTAGAATTGGATCAACTCAAGACTAAATTGTATACTAATATTACCCATGAGTTTAGGACTCCTTTAACCGTCATACAAGGAATGGCAGAGACATTGGCAAAACAACCCAAAATAGAATCACTACAAAAAATAGGGCTTATTAAAAAAAATAGCCAACAATTACTCTCCTTGGTTAATCAGTTATTGGATTTATCCAAATTACAGGCAGGGAAAAAACACCTTAATACTAAACAAGATGATTGTATTGCTTTTTTGAAATATGTAACAGAGGCGCATGAATCCTATGCAAAAGTCCAACTTATAGATTTACAATTTTATTCTGAAGAAGAGGAACTCGTTATGGATTTTGATGCTCAAAAGATGGAACAAGTTCTATCTAATTTGATTAGTAATGCGATTAAATTTACACCTGCTTTTGGTAAAATTTTGGTCTTAGTAAAAAAAATGAACACTCCTTCTCCACAGCTAGAAATAAGGATCATTGATAATGGAATTGGAATGGCTTCTGAACAGTTACCACATATCTTTGATAGATTTCATCGAGTGGATGATTCGCATACTAGCATTGGTTCAGGTATTGGTTTAGCTTTAGTTAAAGAATTGGTAGCAGTGATGAAAGGAACGATCGTGGTGAAGAGCCAACTACATGAAGGAACCTCTTTTCTCCTAACCTTTCCAATTACCCAAAAAGCGCTTAAAGAGAAAGTGACCGCCTCTTATACCCATCAACCTCCAGTAGTCCTTCCTATTACGATGGTAACAGCTTTGGAACCTTGGGAAGTTGCTCCACCCTTATTATTGGTGATCGAAGATAATATAGATGTTACCTATTATCTAAACAGTTTTTTGAAAGAACACTACCAAGTTATCACTGCCTCCAATGGTAAAGATGGGGTAGCGGTTGCGTTTGATAAAATACCCGATATTATTATTAGCGATGTCATGATGCCAGAGATGAATGGATATGAAGTATGTCACCAATTAAAAACCGATGAACGAACCAATCATATTCCCATCATTTTATTAACAGCAAAGACTACTTCAAAGGATAAAGTGGAAGGTCTTCAAAAAGGAGCAGATGCCTATCTGTCCAAACCTTTTGAGCAAGAAGAACTCTTGGTGCGCTTGCATAAAATGCTGGAGTTGCGTCGATTATTGCAAGTGAAATATAGCCAAACTTTATTACCTCCAACTACGGAGACATCGACCCCCGCCGTAACAGATGCTTTCCTGCAAAAAGCGGAAGAAATTATTTTACTGCATTTATCGGAGGATACTTTCAATGGAAGCACCCTAGCCAAAGCCTTGTTATTAAGTCGCTCTCAGCTATATCGAAAAATCAAAGCCTTAACAGGACTATCCACTGCCATTTATATTCGGAGGGTGCGCCTGCGCCAAGCAAAACAATTACTTCAACAACGAAATCTGTCGATCACAGAAATTGCTTACCAAGTAGGATTTAAATCCCCCGCCTATTTTTCTAAAGCTTTTAAAGAAGTATTTGGGCATAGCCCAAGAGATAATAGAACAGAGGAAAGTGCTGACCATACGAATCCCTTATTCAAAGAATGAGGGCAAGATAGGATGCAACAAAAAATATTCCTAAACAAAACTAAAACAATATGAGAAAACTAATGACTTCTTTCAGAATGACAGCGATGGTTTTGCTACTGTTAAGTGTAAGTGCCATTGTTCAGGCCCAAACGGGAACCTCCATTCAACCAGATGTGTTAACCCAAGTGAGTACACCGACTTTATTGGATTCCACAACTCAAACCGCTATTGTTACTCCAATAGATTCCTTAGTAAAGGCGGATTCTCTAACCCTTTTTGAATCCATCTATGGAGATTCCATATTGCAAATGCACATCAAAACCAACCTCCGCCAAATCATTAAGAAAAAGGCAAAGAAGGAAAAGCATACAGGGGTGTTGACTTATAAAGATGCGAATGGAGTAGAACGAGAATGGAATATCAAAATCAGAGCAAGAGGTAATATGCGTAATAAAATTTGTTTTCTACCTCCTTTGAAATTGAACTTTAAAAAAGCGGAACTACGAGCAGCAGGGATACAGGGAATGTATGATGATTTGAAATTGGTGGTTCATTGTAAAAGTGGTAAAAACTATGAAAACTATGTGTTAAGAGAATACCTAGCATATAAACTCTACAATGAATTAACGGACAATAGTTTTCGAGTGCAATTAGTCAAATTGACATTGGAAGATATAGAGGAAAAACAAAAGCCTATAGAAATTTATGCCTTTTTGATAGAAGATGTGGAGGAGGTAGCGGAACGAATGAATGGTCGAGTGGTCGTTTCCAAATTTTTTAACCACGAAAATATACATCCTAGCACTTATGATAAGATGTGTGTGTTTCAATTTATGATTGGCAATTTAGATTGGCATATTTTGAGTAACCACAATACGAAACTGCTTACGAATAGAGCTTTGAAATCAGTGGTCTCCATCCCTTATGATTTTGATTATGCTGCATTGGTCGGTACACCGTATGCAACTCCCCATGCAAAACTACCAGTTGAAAATATACAAGAGCGTTTCTTCTTGGGGCTGTGTCGAGGGGAAGGGATGTACGAACCAACTTTGCAATTTTTTCGAGATAAAAAGAATCCCTTCTCTCTATTTGTAGAGACTTTACCCTACTAGATGAAAAAGCGAAAAAACCAGTATTGACTTATTTAGAGGATTTTTTTGATATTTTAGAGAAACCCAAATCCTGTGATCGCATGATTGTTAATCATTGTGATCGATTTATTAAGGTGAATTTGAAGTAGTCTAGAGGTGATAATATTTTAAAAGTTGCTAAAACTTTTGAAATATATACCCCATTGTCCGTATCTTGCTTCAAACCTTAATTTATGAAAAAGAAATGGACAGTAGGTGCTTTTCTAACTTTGTTATTGGTTGCCATAGCAACCTATTTTGTCTTACCTATTCACCACGCTCCTGCCAATAATTATTTCCAACCCATCGGTGAACGGACCCTCCAAAAAGATGAAATTGGACAATTCAATTACGTGTTTCAGAATTATGAGCACATGAGCTTCACAGGAGATGAATTCAAAGGTTGGGACACGAAAGAGCAACCACTTTGGCGTTATGGGATTGCCTTTGGTGCCTATGCTATGCCGTCTATTGCGATGATTAGCCCTGAACATGCAGATCGAGCAAAGTGGTGTTTGAAGCAGATGATTGATAAGATGAAATCTAAAAAAGTATGGGGCGATTGGACGGAATATGGAATGGGAGACGATCCGATTTCGGAAGGAAATATCATGTACAAAGGACATTTAAATTTGATGTACGGTTTGTATCAACTAACATCTGGAGACGAAAAATTTAGTAAAGAATACACTTGGCTGACGGATAAGATCGTGGCAGAAATGAGGAAACATCATGCCGAAGGGAGACATGAAGGCGCAGATTGTGAACCGGGTCGCTACTTTGCACAATGCAATTCCATTAGTTTATTAAGTTTGAAAATCTATGACCAATTATATGGGACGACTTATGCAGAGGTGGAAGCTAGATGGACCATTGATTTTATTAAAAACAAAATGACGGATACAGAATTTGGATTTTATTTGAAAATGTATCAATCGGAAATGGCGTTTTGCAATCCTATGCTATCAGGCTATACGAATGCATGGACAATGGCTTTTCTGAGACCTTTCGAACCTGCTTATAATGAATCGTTGTATCCTGTTTGGAAAGAACATTTTGTGCGGACCGTTGGACCTTTCGCTTATGTAAAAGAAGACCCCGAAGCTGGTCCGTCTCCACTAGCTACCATGACAGGCATGATGGCTGCCAAAGAATTTGGGGATAAAGCACTTTGGAAAAAACTAAGAAATTCTATTGATCGAGATATTTATCAAAAAAGCGATAGTTATCACCATCTTTATAAAGGAGTGAATAATTCCATTTATAATGGTCCGCTACTTTGGACGAAGGTACATGTGGGATGGCAAAAAATATTAGAACACGATTGGCAAGGAAATCGTACCTATGAACAACCAGAAGTAACGGATTTAGTTTGGACAGATATACTGCCACAAGAATTGTTGTTGATGGATGATGTGTTGAATTAAATAATTGGCTACTTGATGCTGGTAGTTGACTACTCCTTAGCAACAATAGCATCCAGCAGTTAATACCCACTTATTTTTGATTTGTTTTTGTTTGTGAACTTTCTATATGCAGCAACCCTCCATCGAAATTTTTGATTTTCTGATTATAGATCCAGTCAATACCCTTACGGATCTATTTGTTTCTTTGGTCTATTTTTATGCTTTTTACCAACTAGGTAAATTGCAGCGAGATGAACGAGTACATCTCTTTTTTCGCTATTACTTTTTAGTGATGGGAATCTCCATTTTATTAGGCGGATTATTTGGACATGCTTTTCAACACTATCTCGGACCTGTGTGGAAATTGCCTGGTTGGTTATTAAGTATGTTTGCTATTTATCTCCTAGAACAAACGGCTATTTTCCATGCTAAACCTCTTTTAAAACCTAGAACTGCTACTGTTTTTCAGGCAGCTGCTTTAAT
>CALJIQ010000224.1 GCA_937973995.1 uncultured Saprospiraceae bacterium | reverse complement strand
AGTAGTCTGACAAAAATAAGTTAACAATTTTGCTTTTCAGTTGATTGATTATTAATTACTGATTATTAGCTAATTAGGCGTGTTCAGTAGCGTCTGGAAAATAATTAATAATCAATAATTAATAATGTCACACTACTTAGTTTGATTGTATTTATCTGACCTTAATGCTAAGGCCGCTGTTAACGCTTACCAAATATACCAAATCATCAGGATATATTTTTTTATTTTTTGGCAAACCTCGTGATACCTTCCCTGAAGTGAACATCGAGTCCACTTCAGGGAATTTGTCGTATTTCAAGAGATTTACTAATCTTTGGAATACAGAAAATCTAGCATTCAGAAAAGAAATTCATCAAATACCCGCCAAAATTCAGCTTGAATATGATCCTTTTCCATTAAAATTTCATGCATTGCCTCTGGAAAATCATGTAGGGTAATCTTATCACAGGTAGCTGCCACTTCATGATGTGCTTGAGGACTGACCATCCCATCCTTTGCTCCACTTGCCAATAAAATAGGGGTTTCTATATAATCAATCCTTTCCTTTTGAAGGAGGATCTGCAAACTTTTAGTACTTTCTAAAATCCAATTCCAGGTAGGTCCACCCATTAAAATATGTGGTTCCTTTTTATAAAATTCTACCCGTTTTTGGAAGCGAACTAAATCTGAGGTTTGTCCTGAAAGAGTTTTGGTTAAATAAGGAGGAGTGGCACCATAAGTATAATCCTGCCCAAAGCCCAAAACTTTCATAAAAGATGCAATCAATAAGGTGGCTGTGGGAGGCAATTTTCCTGCCCCAAAGTTAGGCGACCATCCCAAAAAAGGAGCGCAAAGAATTGCTTTCTGAAATCTATTGGGATACTCTTGTAAGATACGAAAAGCGACATGTCCTCCCATAGAATGCCCCATCAGAAAATGGGGAGTTGGCATTGCAGAAAGTAACTGTTGATGTACGATATCAGCATCCTGGACAAAATCAGCAAAAGAAGTAATATGCCCTTTTTGGGGGTCTTTTATCAGTCGAGAAGAAAGCCCTTGCCCTCTCCAATCAAAGGTTAGCACTGCCAATTGGCGGTCTAATAAATGCTGGATGACTTCATCATATTTCTCAATAAATTCAGAGTATCCTTGTAACAATAAAACCGTGCCTTTCGGAGAAGCATTGGGCAGCCATTGTATAGTGCGAATTTCAATACCCTCTGGGGTTTCCAAAATAGTTACTTTACCTTTTTTAGGTAGTTCCGTATCCGTCGTACTTAAGATTTGATTTCTTTTATTGGCGAGCGTATCAAATTGTAAAGCCTCTTTTACACTATGTTGTTGGCTATGATTATAGGCTACTATTAAAAGAGGGGCTAGCATAAAAAATAAAAGGACCAAACTCATACAAGCGTACTTTTCCCAAAAATACTCGACGCTTTACTTTGTACCAAGGATTCTTTTATTTACTTTAGCATTTGAATTTTATTAATATAACCGATTTACTCCGATTTAAGTATGAACCCACATTATTCTGCTGATCCTCAGCCTGCCTCACTTTATTCTCCCAGAACAAAACAACAAGTAACTGACATTTATTGGTCCAATTTTCAACTTATTCTTGGTATTATTTCTATCGCCGTTCTCGGCGGAATGATACTAGGATTGGTCTATGCGATGTATTTAGGACTTTTTCAAGGACTAGTAACAGGCATTTCTCACGGCTTAATCGCTGGTAGTATATGGGCGATTATTTGGTATTGTAAATGGTCGGACTAGAATTTCTACTACTACATACTGGATGTTGTTGATCGTTGTCTATGCCTATTATTAACAACATCCAGTATCAATTTTAACATTCCTGTAATATCTTATCTTTCCTTTTCTTGTTACTACCTGTTTATCAATCGTCTTAACGATAGTGTCGTAATTACTCATTTTTGAATGAAAAATTTTGAATTTTGAATGGGCAGTCGATTGGGATTTTAGTGTTTCTGCCCTATCTCGTCTCATTTTATTTAAAAATTAATCATTCTTCATTGAGAACTTACATAGTGTCGTCCGTACTCCATGAGGAAATTAGAAATGAATAAATGGGTAGATGGCTCGCTCTTAAAAAATGGAACAACGCTTTTTATTTACTCCTTTATAATCAATCGTAGTGTCCTCACCTCAATTCCAATCAATTCCCCATTCCAACTTAAGATATATAGGCTCATTGCTTATTTGTTTAAGGAATTTTCACAAATTCCTATCTTTTCATAAAAATTATTAAAAAGATGAAAAAATTTCTTTCTCTTCTTATGGTAACCTCTATGCTTATTTATGGACAGGCTTGTTCTGTACAAAGTGGCTTAGCTGGATTGTCTCCGCAAAAAGCATTAAATGGGGTACAAAGTTTACTAGGTCTAGCTAGTGGAGGTGCCTTGAAAGGTATTGGCAAAAACATGTTGACCAATGCAGTTGTTGGCTCTGTTATGCCTCCAGAATTAAAAGCGATCACTGGTGCATTAGGTAAGTCAGAGGCAGGTCAAGCGGCTTTAGGTGTTATTAATAATGTTATTGGGTCAGCAGCTCCTTCTGTAGCAAAAGGCGTATTAGATAATGCCCTTAAAAACATCCCTGCTGGTCAAGCATTGGATATTTTAAAAGGTGGGGAGAATGGTGCTACTAATTTCTTAAAGAATGCGGTGGGCAGCAAATTAACAGATACTTTATTACCTGCTATGACGAAGTCATTAGGAAATGCGGGTATCGGAGACCTTGTTACTTCTGCATTAGGTAGCCAAGCTGGTAGTTTATTAGGTGGTAATAAGCCATCTTTAGAGAGCTTATTAACTACGGCTACTTCTAGTGGCATTTTTGGTTTAATGGGCGAAGCGGAAAAAGCAGAGCGTGCTAATCCTACTAATGATTTATTAAAAGAAATCTTTAAAGGGAAATAATTGAATTGAGAATTGATTATTGAGAATTAAAAATGCCTCTTAGTACCAATTAATATTAATAAGTCGTGTTTGAAATTCTCAATTCTCAATTCTCAATTCTCAATTCTCAATTCTCAATTCTCAATTTACCAATCACTAACCAATGCCGTTCTAACCTTAGTAGTCTCTTTTTCTTCGTCCAATATTTCTGTCCATGCTACTAAGAATTGATTATT
>CALJIQ010000223.1 GCA_937973995.1 uncultured Saprospiraceae bacterium | reverse complement strand
TTATGAAATCCCAGCCTCCTAAGAACCCTATTTGCGAGACGCCATGAATGAACGAACCCGTAGGGTGGAGGTTCGGGGAACCTCCAAGTGAATGAACCGTGAAACGGGCGGGTTCGGCGAGCAAATACTAATCAAAACTTATGAAACGTAGCACTATATATTTAGCATTACCTCTTGGCAAGGAATCATAAAATGAAAAATAACAAAATTACTCGACGAACGATTCCCCTACTCTACCTTACAGGATTGTTAGGTATTCTGCTGGCAGGGTCAAACTGTAACTACCAATGGAACTCCGTACCGTCAAAATATAATGCTTTGGAAGAAAAGCAAAGAGGTGCCCATGTGTTTGGAAGGAGGGACTCCACCAATTTTCAATTTTTAAATCAATATAATATTGAGTGGGTTACGCTAGTAGCATGGGCTGGTCAGGAAGATTATGATAGTCCATTGATTAGACATCAGCATGGAGATAGCGTACAGATACAACAAAGAAATTCTAGATGGCTCAAACGAGTTAAGTTAGCCAAAGCGGCTGGTTTCAAAGTTTTTATAAAACCACATGTTTGGTTAAATAATCCCTCTGATGGAAAGTGGCGTTCAGACATTTTTCCAACTACCGAAGAGAACTGGGAATTATGGAAAAATAGTTACCGTGATTTTATCCTTCGATACGCGGAGATTGCCCAGCAAACAAATGCAGATCTATTTTGTATTGGGACAGAGTTTACTAGATTGTCCATAGAAAAACCAGATTTCTGGAAACGGTTGATTAAAGAGATTCGAGGTGTTTATTCTGGTAAAATCACTTATGCCGCCAACTGGTATAGGGAATATGAACAGATTATTTTTTGGGAGGACTTAGATTATATTGGCATTCAAGCTTATTTTCCGTTAGTTAAAAATGAGTATCCCAGTGTGCAACAAATTTCCCAAGGATGGAATAATCATCTTTCTACCATAGAATCCGTTCACAAAAAATACAAGCGACCCATCCTTTTTACAGAATTGGGCTATAAAAGCACCGCCGATAGTGCCATCGAGCCATGGGAATGGATTGACTATAGTTCTGATACCACCCAACTCCTTTCGATGGAAACACAAGCCAATTGCTACGAAGCCTTTTTTAATACCGTTTGGCAGAAAGAATGGCTGGTAGGGGTTCACCTTTGGCAATTGAGTAGCGACCGTCATAAGGATAGGAGGGGAAAAGTTGATTTGGATTTTACCCCGCTAGGGAAGCCCGCAGAAAAAATTATTACTAAAGGTTTTGAAAAGAAAAAGCTTAATTGAAGTCCAGCGTCATCTTCCCAATGTTATTCCGCCCTGCCAACTGTGATCTACTATGCTTCGTATATTTAAGCAAAGTGTGCTAAGAATTTAGCATAGAATTTAAAATAGTATATTAAATAAATAATTTTTTAAGCACCCTACCAAAAACAACAACTTATTGGTAAATTTATCTATTAATGTACTAGAGTCAGGATAAAAAACCGATTTTCAATATGGTTTATTTGTTTACTCGTTTAACTGTTTATCCATGTATAGCTATTAGCACTAACGTCAGGTTAGTTACATATGCGAGACATTTTTTAACTATGAGAAAACAGCCATTTGCAATAAGCACTTGTCTAAACGAATAAATGGCTGCAACTTATTCAAACTATCCTTGATGAGCTTCATGTTTCTATGGAATAAAAAAGTGATTTTGATGGTCCTTTTTTCTTTATCTCTTACCATCGTCACTGCCCAGCCTGATTTATTGCCAGACACAGAACGGTTAGTGCAAACCTTAACTACTGATCTCCTAGAAACGCATGATCCCTGTTATGTCGAAGAAGGTTGTGTAACAGGATTAGGAGACCGACAGGTATTGCGTTTTGAAACAATGATTAGGAATGTTGGAAATGCAGATTTCATTCTAGGCTCCCCTCCAGACCATCCTGAGCATGAAAATGGAACTTGGGAATGGGATCAATGTCATAGACATTGGCACTATGAAAGTTATGCCCAATACCTGCTATTTAATCAACGAGGAGAGACCATCCCTATTGGCTATAAAACAGGATTTTGTTTATTGGATTCGGGATGTGATACGGGTATTCCCAAGTATCATTGTGGTAATCAAGGAATTTCTGCTAGTTGCTATGACATCTATCGGTATTCCACAGATTGTCAATGGATAGATGTTACGGATGTTCCCAATGGAACTTATACCTTAGCGCTCCGAATCAATTGGAATAGAGCACCTGATTTATATGGCACCCATGAAAGAGATTATTCCAATAATGAAGCAAGAGTCTGTTTTCAATTAACTAGAACCCCAGAAGGTAGGCATAGAATTACCGTTTTAAATGATCCTAATTGTCAATGCCCTGATGCCGATAGAGATGGTTATTGTTCTGTTGATGATTGCGATGACAACAATGCCGCCATCCCTTCTTCTCAAGCTTGTCCTACAAGTGGAAACATCCCTCAATCTAATGGCGATGGCACAACGAACGGAGGGAATACTACGACCTCCTCCAATGCAAATGTATTTGAACTTTTCCCGTGGCTAACAACAATTGTCACGCCCTCTGCTTGTACTAGCGAGCAAATCCAAGTATTTTATGAACATGGGGGGTATTATTTTATTTATGTGGTTCGTGGAAATAGTAGGATGCTTTTTTTCCAAGATGGCACTTTTTACTGCGAAGATCAACCAGGTCTTAATTGCTTATCTGCCTACAATCTTTCTAATCCCCTTTATACTTGGCAATGTAGTCAAACACAATCCAATTCCAATGAAAGTCCAAGTACGAACTCCAATGAAGATTTAGGCACAACCAGTAATCAAGTTTTCATCGATTTTCCCTGGTTATTAGATCATTATTTAGCTACCACTTGTATTAGAGTATATGAATATGACATCTATTATTTTGTCCACCTGCAAGAATCCACCGAAAATTATGGTAGGCTATTTTTGGGTAATGGTGTTTTTTATTGCAACGATCAACCAATCTACGATTGTCGTGGAAGCTATGGATTAGATGATAGTGATTTAGTAGCTACCTGGAATTGTCCAAATGGTTTGCAAAGTTCAGAGCATAGTACTGCTAGATTACAAACACTGGATTTATCAGTGTCTTCTGAAAAGAATAAAACTCTTTTTATAAATACCGATTTTCAACTATACCCTAATCCTGCCACCAATCAGATTAGTTTGGATTTTGGGACGGCCCTATCTAGTGAAAATAATGAAGTTCAAATCATCAACTATACTGGGCAAATTGTCCATCAGGTCGCAATTTCGGATAGGCCTACTTCATTAAACATTAACATATTGGACATCCCCAATGGATTTTATTTAGTGGTGCTGAAAACAAACGAGGAACAGGTAGTGAAAAAATTATTGGTGTCAAAATAGATTAGCGTTAACCAAAGTAAAGTGCAAGCGCAAGTAATACGCTTAAAGAACATACCGCTCAAAAATATCTTTCAATATTTTTTCAGGATCCTCACAAAGGCCAGGGTGTATTTTGGAAGTTTGAATAATGGTACTTCTAGAGGCGGCCAACCAGCGAAATCTGGTAGCTATTTCCAGTTGACCGATAGGACCGCTATCGGGAGTACCTGCACAGATAGCTTCCCATGCGGCTATGTATTTTTGGATGAGGTCGGTATCCACTTCTTTTGAAAAAGCAGTTATTCTTTGGGCATCAATTTGGTATTGTATGCCCAAATATTTTTTGCGTTTGGAATATAGAATCACCCCAATATTCAGAAACTCTTCTCGTTCCACTTTAGGTACTAACCTAATGATCGCATATTCGTAGGTAACTCTATTTTGCATCTAAGGCTTCTTTAGCTAATATTTCAATTTTGTCCAATTTACTACTTAAAAATGTGATATACGCTGCTCTCTTTTC
>CALJIQ010000222.1 GCA_937973995.1 uncultured Saprospiraceae bacterium | reverse complement strand
AGTAGTCTGACAAAAATAAGTTAACAACTTTGCTTTTCAGTTGATTGATTATTAATTACTGATTATTAGCTAATTAGGCGTGTTCAGTAGCGTCTGGAAAATAATTAATAATCAATAATTAATAATGTCACACTACTTACTTGGTATGTTCGAGGGGAATTGGAGATAATATTGCCAAGTAAGGAGCTTCTGAATTTTGTTGGGGAAGAGGAGTGAAGGACTCACTCCTCTTCAAACCCCAAAAAACCAAATGAAAACAATCTCTATATATATGTACCTCCGACTTTACTTTTTTAGCTGTCTTGCTGCCACTTTAAAAGCATTCTTAACTGATTTTTCAAATAAAGTATCTTCTACCCTAACTCTAATCCCCTTTTGGCCTTCTACTGATAAATTGATCTCGACCACATCGCTAAAATGAGCGTTACGTTCCTTTTTGAGAAAAATTCTGGCATGGCCAATATCTTGACAAAATCGTTTTAGTTTTTGAAATTGTCTTTCGATTAACTGCTCTAAATTACTACTTCTTTTAAAGGTGGACTGAATTTGCAACTGAGTCATAAGGGAGAATTTTTATGGTAATTAAAGAATAATTTTTGGGTTGCGAACAGAGACTTAACTTCCGTTTCCTTTTAAGTAAAACAACTTGGTGAGGGACTGCCGCTTTCCCTTTATATATAGTACATAGTATCCTCTTCTTCTCTCTTGTAAATTGAGCTCATAAAAAGTATCTTCAGGAAGATCACTGACCTGATCGTTAAACAATAACTGGTTATTTGTTGATAATACTTGGATCTCTTCTATCTCGAATGGTGCTTCCTGAAAATCAATATAGTGAATATTACCCATTTGGGTAACGAAAGACCAGTCTGTTTTAATGGGATTAATGATCGGTTTAGGAACGGGATATTTACTTGTTTGGCTTAGCACGGAAGTGCTAACAAAGCTTACAAGTAACAAGCACCATACCCATTTACTAATGCCTATCAACGAAAATTGACTTATTTGCTGATTCATAGTTCTTCGTTTTAAATCTATTAAAAAATAGAGTCAATTGATCTGGGAGATTACTTTCTATTCCTAAAAAATATAGTATGAAAATTATTGGCTCTTTTACTTACACATTCTATCTAACAGGCTATTTGTTGTTAGATCAGAGAAAAATAATCATTTGAAAGCTTCGAGTTTAGAATGAAACATCTCCAGATTAGTGATAGTAAATTGATCGTTTTTCATCTTCTTTCTAAATTGTGCTTTAGGCATCCTAGAACGACTGTTGGAAGAACGGTATATGAAATCTACAAACTTTCCTTTAACGCTTAAGATTCTTACATCAATAGGTCTATTAATCATAATTGAGAAATTTTAAGTTCATCAAAAAGGGTGGGAGAGAGGCATCAACTGGGAGGAAAATGCCTTTCTCCCGTGGTAGTGAACTTTTTCAAGGGAAGGATTTAATAGGGGGCTTGAAAAATTCACATTTGAAATTGCTAAGTTCTTATGAAGAACTGGGATAATGAGTTGTAAACTACTAGTAGATATTTTAGCTTTTGAATGTTTCTCTACTGTAGCTTTTGAAATTAGGATGTATGGGAAAATTAGTCACATAGTTTTAGAACTTAGGATATAATAGTTGATAACAGTTGATCAAAGGTTGTTTTAGAAACACTTCCCGTTAGTCGAGACTTTATTTCTTTATCTTTGATGAAGTAAGTTATCATGGATTTTCCTTCTCCTAATAGAGACATAATCATCACTGGATCCTCTAAATAAAAAACGTGTATTACAATACGATCTTCGTGCTTTAATTGTACTTTCCTAAGCATCCTTCTGAGCCATTGTGCACCAAAAGAATGTTTCCTAGCAATACTTATGATCGTTGGGTGAATAGCTTTTTTTATAATAGCATCCAATGCCACTTTTTCATTCAACTCTTTCGTTGAGGTTTTCATTATAGATAATTTTATATCAGATTAAAAGATAAGTGTTTGCTGTTAGCACATTGTATGACCTTTCAAGTTCCCTAGATGAAAAGGAAGGACTTTGGGTAATCTATCTTTCTCATTAATCAAAAGGGAGCAAATTATTTAATAGCAATTTACTTGTTTGGAAAAGGTAGAGTACTTTGATAGAGTAATAGAATATTAACCCAAAGTCCGTATAAGGTTTTTAATACCAAATTTTGATAATCTATCAAGTAGAAAATCAGAAAGAAAATTAGCTCTCCAAATAGCTCGGTTATCGATCGATAACAAATAGTAAATATCCGTTTAAACAATAAAGGCGCGATTTGGAAAACTAATCATTTGTTGCTGATGAAATTTATCTTTTCAATTTGGAAAACAGAGGCGGAAGCTCTTTAGCTTCCACCTTTGATGTATGATTTCCAAAATCGTCATGTTTTTCAATTTTTGAAAAGTGAGGAGGTGATAGTACCTCCTCACTTGTGTCTTTCGACAACTACATAGCTTGTATGAGAACAACACACTAGTCGATTTTTGGGAGTATGTGCTATAATGATAGTCCTATCGTTATATCACCTTGTTTCGACTAGTTGAGAAATTCCACTAAACTTTTTTAGTGGGTATATTCAAATTTGCAAAAAACTAAAACTTGAATACACCTATCTATATGCTAGTAGAATGCCAAAAATACAATCATTTGATTATCAATTACTTATGACAAAAATCTAACATTTTTTTTCTTTTATTTAAGAAATTTCGTTTTTTTAAGAATAACTAAGCTTTAACTTGCTGTACACGTAGCATTCATGACTCGTTGGATATTGATATTTTTTTGGCATGCCCATTTTTTTGATAAAAAATGAGAAATAACAATATAAAAACTTAAAAAAAGTAGATTTTTTTTTTAAAATTCTTTGATAAGTGAGTGGCTGGATTAAGTCTGGACAGGAGCGGTTTTTTTTCTTTTATTTAAGAAGTGATGTTTTGAAGGAGGTAGTAATGGTAAGATTTTCTTCCCCATTAGAGATTAAAATGCCAGTTATACTGCGGACGGGATAAATTACCGAAAATGCTTGAATCGTTTATTTGTTTAACTGTTTATTCGTTTACCAACTATACTTGGATAAACAGTTCAACATTTCAACAAATAAACAGTATTGGAAAATCGGATATTTATCCCGTGTTCAGTATATCTCGTATCGGCCAAACGAAAAAAATTGGAATAAACACTATTGTAAAGTAGCTAGGTGGCATTTTATACATCTAACTATGTGATCTCTGTGCCTATATGTTTATCAAATGGTGTTTTTAAAGTTTCTAATGTTTAGTCACCTGTCGGTTTATACGTACGCCTACTCGGTTATGCGTGAAAAGGTCAAAAAAAAAGGCAGAGCTATTTTAATAGCTCTGCCTTTTCAACAACCAAAACACATATAATACTCATGTAAAGAAACCGGTTTTCGATATACTTAAATCTAATTACTATACCTAAAACGGTTGAAAACATAGTTGAAAAAGAAACAACATCTCTATAAAGTTTGTATCGTTTAATTGTTCAATGCGCTTCGATTTTTTTTATCATCTCTTTACACCACTTTAGATCGAACTGTTTTTAAGTACTCTCTAGGCAACACACCATATTGCTCCCTAAACCGTTTGGCGAAATGACTCTGATTAGAATAGCCCACCTCACTAGCAACTTCCCTAACAGATTTCCCTTTTAATAATAAATTTGACGAGGCTTCCATTCGTTCGACTCTCAAATAATTATTGATGGTCGTATCATATATTTTTCTGAATCCTTGCTTTAGTTTCTGCTGATTGATGCCTACAAGTTTGGCTAATTTTTCGATTGTTGGGGGCTTAGAAAAATCTTGCACCAATATTTTTTCTGCTTGCTGTATTTTTTCTAGATCACTTTTTCGAAGCGTAATGCTCTTTAGAGGAGAGGCCTTATCTTCATTATACTGTTTGATTTGTTTGGAAAATAATTCTAATGCCTTCCCTTCTATGAAAATGCTTCGCACCAAACCTGTTTGGTCATCTTCCACGATTTGCTGAATGCTATTTGTAATAGACATACTATAATTACTCTGATAAAAAAAGCAACGCTCGGCGTTAGCATCCATAAATGCCTCTTTTAGTTCTTGTGGCACATGTTCCATCAAGCGGACTATCTTCTTACTATACGTTTTTCGATCAATGAATAGGATAGTGAACAGGAGTTCTGTATTGCTACCTAATTTAATATTTTGGAAGCCACCCGTGGAATGGGCTGTAATCGTTCCCTGTAGTGGATTCATGGTATGCTGAATCCGATTCTTGTGAAAACAATGGTGAATGTTTCCTTTTACTGCGAAGTTGAATTGAAAAGGGGCTGGCGCATCGTCTTTAAAATTGAGTATCCAATCTTTCGTTAGAGAGCAGCTAAATACCAACAGACTAATTCCACTACTGAAATTAAACCCAGCTATTTTACCACTCCCCACTTCTTCGGGTAGTTCGATGAACTCTTCTGCGCAATCCGTCAGAGCAGGTTTATTTATTCTGGAAGCAATTTCCTTAATGATGCCATGGGCATCGTATTTTTCTATTTGAAAAATCATGCTTTGGGTTTTGATTATGAGTCAAAATAGCCATACCATGCACAATCCTGAATAAGTAATTTATGCTAAGTATGGTCCAAAAACATGACGTATGGAAATCTAAGGGCATTATGAAAAGAATGCCGTATTGTTATAATGGATGAACTTCCTATATGTTCATTTAGAGAAGAAAAAAAATGAAAAATTTGTTCCGATCAGGTTATTTTATTGTTCATTGCTCTCCCGCTTCAGGCTTTTTTCTACCTTTATAATATAGACTTACGCTTACTTGCGCAGCTGAAGGTACTTTTTTTTCTGGGCTTTTTTGGGTACACCGCATAAAAAAGACCAGAAGTACCAGGTAGGTACGGCTGGTCTCACACTATGAAACACTATTTCTTGTTAATCGTTATTGGGAAATTAAAATAATTTAGATTTTCTGCTATATAAGTAGTCTGACAAAAATAAGTTAACAACTTTGCTTTTCAGTTGATTGATTATTAATTACTGACTATTAGCTAATTAGGCGTGTTCAGTAGCGTCTGGAAAATAATTAATAATCAATAATGTTACACTACTTATTTTTGCTCCTTTTCTGTCACTCATCTGTAATGCCTTCAAAAATTAACAGGAGTACTTTTTATCTAAAAGTT
>CALJIQ010000221.1 GCA_937973995.1 uncultured Saprospiraceae bacterium | reverse complement strand
CGAGAGACTTTTGCAAAGCCAAAAAATAACCCACCCCTAACCCCTCCCTTCAAATGGAGGGGAATTCCTCCGTCGACAAAGGATTACTTTTATCGCGGAGAGACTCCCCCTCTTTTTAAGAGGGGGTTGGGGGGAGTTCACTGTCAGAAGGTTCTCAACTTCCTACATATCTGTTAAATTTTTAATGCAGCGTATGCAGCAGCGATGGGCGGCGAATGCGACTCACCGCAAAATGTTATAATCAGAAAAGTTAAGTAATTGTATGCAATTATATACACCTGAGCAAGTGGCAAATATTCAAGATCAAACCTTTGCCTACTTAGAAGTAGCAGAAAAGGATCACGTTTTAAGGTTAACACTTGACCGTGCAGAGAAGAAAAATGCGCTCCATCCGCAATTGGTCAATGAAATAGCCTATGCTTTACATTATGCCCATTTTGAGAAAAGTATCTGGGTGATTGTCATACAAGCAAAAGGCAATGTCTTTTGTGCTGGAGCAGATTTGAAAGCGATGGCGGGAATGATTGAGCCTAATAACTCTACCATTCCTCAACCTACTGGAGAATTATTGATCGGTGAATTGTTCAATAAAGTCCATAAGCCAACCATTGCCAAAGTGACCGGAGATGTCTATGCTGGCGGCTTTTTCTTTTTAGCGGGTTGTAATATCGTAGTAGCGCAAGATGATGTAAAGTTTGGCTTGCCAGAAGTAAAAAGAGGTATTTATCCCTTCCAAGTCATGGCGGCACTCTTAAAAGTCATGCCTGCTAGAAAGGTAGTGGATTGGTGTATTCGAGGCTATAATTTATCGGTACAAGAAGCTCTTCGCTATGGATTGGTAACAGAAATGACGGAGGCTACCGCAATAGAGGAGGCGGTACAAAAAATAATAGCAGAGCTAAAACAAAACAGCCCCTCAGCTATTCGATACGGATTAGCCGCTTATGACCATATTCAACCTTCTGCTGCAGAACACAAGTACTTGTTCGATATGTTACAAAAAACGATTAAAACCAAGGACGGGCAGGAAGGCTTACGGGCTTTTCGGGAGAAGCGAAAGGCTAATTGGGTAGGGGAGTAGGGTAGCTTTGGTTTAGAATAAAAAGGGTTCTTTGATAATTTTTGTAATATACCCGTCCGATGGCTATCGCCGTCGGATGGGAAGATCCATCTCATCGGACGGCGACAGCCATCCGACGAGTAAGTAGAGTATTAAAATTATCCAGTGACGGGAAGTCACGGGATAAGACAGAAAAAGGTATTTTCTGGATATGAAAATTTAACCAAAATACCAAAACACCAAAACACCAAAACACCTAATTCACAACATCAAAACATGAATCAATTCGACTACATCATCATCGGCGCAGGCTCGGCAGGTTGTGTATTGGCGAATCGCCTATCAGCCAATCCCAATCATAAAGTATTGCTAGTAGAAGCAGGTGGTCCCGATAAAAATATGTTTATTCATATTCCAGCGGGCTGTCCTAAATTGCACAAAAGCGAGGTAGATTGGGGATTTGAGACCGAACCCCAAGAACATGTTTTAAATAGAAAAATCTATTTGCCAAGAGGCAAAACCTTAGGGGGATGTAGCTCTACCAATTATATGGCGTATGTACGGGGCAATAAAGAAGATTATAACGATTGGGAGAAGCTAGGGAATAAGGGATGGAGCTATGAAGAAATATTGCCCTATTTCAAAAAATCAGAACATAATGAAGATATTTCCAACGAGTATCATCAGGAGGGTGGCGAATTGAACGTGGGGCATTCCAAATTATTTTCTACGCCCTATTCCAAAATATTTATAGAAGCTTGCAAGGAGGTAGGATTTGAAGAAAACAAGGACTACAATGGGGCGAAGCAGGAAGGAGTTGGGATGTTTCAAAATACCATCAAAGAAGGAAAAAGGAATAGTGCAGCAGTAGCTTTTCTAAATCCCATTAAAGATCGAAAAAACCTGACCATACTCACCCATACGCTTACCAAAAAAGTCCTGATTGAAAATGGAGTAGCCAAAGGCGTTGAAGTGTTGACTAAAAAAGGAAAAACAGAAACATACCAAGCTAACAAGGAAGTCATAGTATCTGCTGGCACATTCAATTCCCCTCAAATTTTGATGTTATCTGGTGTTGGAGACAAAGACGAATTAGCCGAACAGGGAATCCCCTGTGTCCACAATTTACCAGGGGTCGGTAAAAACTTACAAGATCACTTGATGTATGCTTTAGGGGGTTCTACTAAAAAGCAAGATGCCCAAAATCATCACTTGAAAATCCATAACCAAGTAATAGATTTGGCAAATTATTTCTTGTTCAAAAAAGGGGCATTGACGCAAGGGCCTTTGGAAAGCGTGGCATTCGGTTCTACTAGTTTGAGTCCTGATCGGGTGGATTATCAATTCCATTATGCTTCTTTTAATCTGGGGGAAAATAACGAAGCAGAAATCTACGACATCAATACCTATCCGACCAAAGATGGGGTAACTATTTTGCCCACCTTACTTCGCCCTAAGAGTCGAGGCTATGTCAAATTAAGAAGCAATAATCCTAAAGATAAGGTATCCATTCAGCCTAATTTTTTATCAGAGGAAGAAGATCGTCAAGTATTAATAGAGGCAGGCAGAAAAGCGATGGAAGTATTAAACGCTTCTCCCTTTAAAGCAGTGATAGACAAACTATATGATGGGGTAAAGTTAGAATCGGACGAAGACCTTTTGCAATACATTCAAGAGAATTTAGAAACCGTATATCATCCTGTTGGTACCTGCAAAATGGGGCAAGACGATCTATCTGTGGTAGATGAACAATTAAAAGTGCGTGGGGTCAAAAATCTTCGAGTAATCGACGCCTCTATTATGCCTACGATTGTGTCAGGGAATACCAATGCACCCACCATCATGATTGGTGAAAAAGGAGCGGATATGATTTTAATGGAGGCGCAAGGTATCGTGGAAAAAGAAGATTTATTAGAGAATTTAGATGCTTTGCAGTTGAGTCAGAAGGAACGGGTAAAGTTGAGGAAAGATGGGGAAGCGGAAGAGAATAGTCATTAATTCAAGTTGCGAATAACTTGAATTAAATTCCAAATTCCAAAACAAAATATTCCTAAACGTTGACCATTGGAAAAAGGTGCTTAGGAATTGGAATTTCTCAAACTAGTATAAGCCATAAAGCCATAATACCAAAACGCCACAACACCATTTTAAAATGTACAGCAAAGACCTTTTCAAAAACAAAGTAGCCCTAGTAACAGGAGGGCGGAGTGGCATTGGGTATGGTATTGCCAAACAGTTTTTAGAATTAGGAGCAAAAGTATTTATTTGCTCTAGGAAAGAAGAACCGTTAAGAGCGGCGACGGAAGCACTTAGCCAAATAGGCGAATGCCATTGTCATCCTTGTGATATTAGAAAGCCGGAGCAGATCGCCACCGTCGCCGAAAAAATTCAGGAAATATATGGTAGGTTGGATATCCTCATCAATAATGCAGGCGGTCAATTCCCCGCACCGGCCGAAATGATTAGTGAAAGAGGATGGGTAGCCGTGATTAACAATAATTTGAACGGGACCTTTTTTGTAACCCAACAAATGTTCAAATCTTTCTTTCAACCGCAGCAACAGGGCGTCGTTGTCAATATCATTGCCAATATGCACCGAGGCTTTCCAGGTATGGTGCATACAGGGGCCGCCCGTGCAGGTGTAGATAACCTGACTAAAACCCTGGGGCAAGAATGGGCTCGACATGGCGTTCGCATCAATGCCATTGCACCAGGTACGATAGAATCTTCTGGGCTCGAGCAATATCCTCCTCATGTGCAAAAACAATTTGAAGCAGGCAGAAAAGCCAATCTGATGGGACGCTTTGGAACAGTAGAGGATATAGCGAATGCAACGATGTTTTACGCTAGTCCTTTATCTGCTTATATCAGTGGTACTACTTTATATGTGGATGGATTAGAGCATTTGGCGAATGATCGAATGGGCTTTTTTGATAACTTATTGGAAGGAATAAAAAGTGCCTCCTCCTAAAAAATAGTTTTTGTTACAATCTATGGGTATGGAGGAGGCAATCTTAGAGAGATTTTAAAGTGCTTGGTTTTTTGGGAGGGAAGTATTTTACACTTTAGTAAAAATATTGGATTCAATTAGCAAATCGAGTTATGGTATTGCTAGAGTAAAACTAAGATTTTAATAGATTTTATACAATTTTCCTATCATAACTGGTATTATAAGATGATAACTGGTCATTTCTAAAGTTCCGTAGCTATCCTTCTTAAAATCTAACCTTTAGTTAATAATATTTTTAAAATCTTGTCCCCCTCTACGAGAGGCTAATAGCGTCACGCCATGCTGTAGTTCCACCGTCAAGGTTCGATGGGTATATCGTTTAACATAAGCTAGATTAACGATGATGCTATTACTAATAGAATAAAAGTCATAGTCTCTTTTTAAAAGATTCCCATAACTGCCTAGATTTTTAGCGGCATATAATTGTTGATTATTTTCCAAAAAGACTTTGGTCATACTGCCATCTGCTTTTAAATACATGATACGGTTAACATCCACAAACTCAATAACACCTCGGACAAGATGGATGGCAATGCGTTGACTTTTATTATTGTTATTTGCCAAAGTCTCTAACAGTAAATCTACTTGCTGTTTATAATCCACTTGGTTGAGTCGTTCTTCTGCTCGTTTTACTGCTAGTTGTAATTTTTGGGTGTCAATAGGTTTGGTAATAAAATCCAAAGCAGAATATTTAATAGCTTTAGTGGCGTTTTCATAGGTTCTATAAGCGGTAAAAAAGACGATGCCAAAGTCTAGTGCGTTTTCTGTTTGTAATTGAGTTAATATATCGAAACTAGTACCATCTTCCAATTGAATATCCATAAATACCAAATCAGGTTGTAGTCCCTTGATAATAGTGTATCCTTCGCTAACAGTGCCTGCTTCACCAATGACCCGTATTTGTTTAAATTCTTGGGATAAAATATTTTTGATAGTGGCTCGGGTAGCGGGTACATCTTCGATAATAATTGCATTAATCATGGTAGTTTCGGTTTATAATGAGGGTGACTAAAGTACCAGTATGATTGGGTTTGTCAGTAGTATTAATAGTGATGGCATAACCTGTTTGATTGAGCAGGTTTATTTTATCTTCTACTAAATGAAAACCACGGGATTTGAATTGGCGTTTGGAGTGTTTTTTCATTTCTTTTGACCTGAATCTACCGATACCATCATCTTCAATATCGCATTGTAAGCCTTCATCTGCCAGTGCTTTGAATCGTATAGATAAATTGCCAGGGTCTTTTTTGGGTAACAGACCATGCTTGATGGCGTTTTCCACTATGGGTTGTATGAGCATTGGGGGCAGGGTATAGTTGCCCTCTGCTATTTCTTGGGGAACCTCAAATGAATAATTGAATTTTTCTTCATATACTTTATGCTCGAATTGTACATACAGTTGTAGTAATTCTAATTCTTGCTCCAAAGGTATTTCGTGACTGAAATTTCCTTTTTCTCCCATGTCCATACTGACCGAAGCTTCTAAAAAATGACGGATCAATAAAGATAAATCCACCACTTGTTGATTGGCCGTTTCTAATTGTTTGTTGACAATTGAATTTTGAACACTCTGTAGTACATTGAATATAAAATGGGGATTCATTTGTGTTTGAATGGATTTCAATTGTAGAAACTGCAATTGAGAACTTAAGCGTTTGGCTTGTTCTTCTTGTGCCTTCCTTGCAGCCCTTCTTTTTGAACTCCTAACATATAGAAAACGAGTCAATAAAAAAATAAGAAAACTGACGGCTAAAAAAGATAAGACTTTGAAATTAGTCGTTTGATAAAAAGGAGCGATATAGTGTAGCTGTAGTCGTTGTTCTTGTTTGGACCAACCAGTAAATGCATTACCTGGTATGACCCGTAACGTATATTCACCATAAGGTAAATTATTATAACTAATCGTTGAGTTAGTAGCTTCTTGAATGGTCCAATCATCTTCAAAACCTTCTAATCTATATTGATACTGATTGCCTTTTACAAAAGCATCCATCGCTATGTCTAACTGAAAACTATTAGAAGAAATAGTAATTGTAGTATCCGTTGCTAATTCAGGGATATATTGCGTATCCGCTTTAAATTGAAATAACTTGGCAGCTAGGGTTGTATTGGACTTTAATGGTAAGTTATTAATATCGATAATATTAAATCCATTAGTACCACCAAACACTATTTCTCCATTAGGTAAGCGACAGGAAGCAGCGTTAAAGTTTAGTCCTTGTATATTATCCTCCATCCCAAAATAGGTAAAGGAAGTAGCCTCTGTATCAAATAAATAAATGCCTTTATTGGTACTTAACCACAGTTTCCCTTTATTGCCTTCTTGGATGCTAATGACCTTGCTGAATGCCTCGCCATCTGTGTTTTTATAATTCGTAAAAGACTTGGTAGTAGGATGAAATAACCCCAAACTCCCACCTCCTATCCACAATCTATTTTGGGAATCTTCAAACAAACAATGGAGGTATCCATCTGGGTCAGGTTGCAAGGCATCCTCTCTTTGAGGATCAGGCAAGAAATGTCGAAATTGCTTTTTGTTCGGATCATATACATCCAATGATCCAGTTGTATTCCCCACCCAAATATTCCCTTGATGATCTTCTAATAGACTTTTGGTTAGCCAAGAGGATAACCCATCTAACGTATTTTGATTATGACGAATAAAGGAGGTCGTATTAGGATCGAATTGCGCCAGTCCCTTCTGAGTAGCGACCCATAAAGAACCATCTTCCTTTATACGTACCTGATACACTTTGTCATCGGGTAGGGAAGAGGTATCTGTGGGTTCGTGGAAATAAACTGTTGCTTTATTTTGTTGCGTATTTAAAAGAAAAAGCCCCTTGTCTGTTCCACACCAAATCTCTTTATCCTTAGTAATAGCAATCCCATTGATGGTACCTAATAAATTCATATTGGGATGATCTACTTTAATAGAATGTAGACTGTCATTGGAAAGAAGATATATAGCATCTTTGGTAGTTAAGTACGTCTCGTTTTTATAGGTTTGGATAGAACCAAGCGGTTTATCAAAACTGGTACTTGTCCATTTTTTAATGTTTGTTTGGTATTTATATAGATGCTGTTGGTGTTGTACTAACCACTCCTCATCGCCTATTAATAATTTGGTTTTATTACCCTCAAAACTATAAGGATCGGCTGAGATCGTTTGAGGTAATGGATAAGCGGCAATGCGTTTATTGGTAGCTACTTCTATTTTTAAAATAGCTGTAGGAGTTAAGAGAAAAGCAAAATTTTCTTTAAAAGCAATGTCAATAATTTGGTTGGAAAATTGATTAATGGCAGACCGACTTCCCTTCCAATCTGGTAAAGTAAATTGGAAGACCCCTTTCAAAGAAGTCACCCATAAGGTATTATTTTGAAAATGATAATTCCAAAATTTATTCTTGTAATCCCAAGGTGGAGTAATGTGGTAGACCAAAGGATTGCTCATCGGTTTACAAGGATTCCCGGTTGGATCACCATGTAATATTTTGTACGTTTTGTCTTTTGGTTGGTAAGCGTATAATAAATGTGCATGCAACCAAATAATTTGGTCTTCCCAAAATTGAAAATTACTAATAGCATGTCCTTGTTGATAACTAGGTACCCAGTGTTCGTTAGATAAATCTTGTGCTTTTTTATCAAATTTCACGGGTCCTCTTCCCCAAGATCCTACATATATTTCTCCTTTTTTAGTTTCTAAAATGGCGTTGTACCAATCAATGGGAGTGGTTGAACAAAGCCGATAGTCTTGAAATTTTCCTTTTTTGGTATCATACGTTTGTATGCCTAGACCAGACCAATGGCCTATCCATAATATTCCTTCTTTGTCTAAATGGAGTGACCGAATCTTATTGCTAATTAATGAAGGTGTAGTGAGCTGTTTTAGATAGGTATGATTTTTAAAATCATATAAAGAAATACCTTGATCCGCAGTGCCTAGCCAAATAGTCGTATCGGATCCCTTCGTAATTCCCATAATATTATTGGAGGCAGTAGGATGTTGGATATGGCTGATAAATTGGTTAGGAGTTAGTTTGCATAATCCTCCATAGGTTGCTGCCCAAATATTGCCGGACTGATCTTCTAGAATTTTAAAAACAATGCGATGTAATAAGGCATCTTCCCGTTCTGGGGAGGGCAAGAATTTAGTTAGTGTTGTTCCGTCTTTTGAGCGTCTAGCTAAGCCACCATATCCCCCAAACCAAAGTTGACCCTTTGTATCCTCCAATACATCATACACAGAAGATAGGTCTTCAAAAAGAGTGCTATTTTGAAAATTTTGATCCGTAATATAAGTTCGATTGGAAGAGTTGGTAATGACCTGATAGCCATCCATTTCTATAATATCTGAAATAAAATGGTATCGGTGTAAGGACTCTATATTAGGAAGAGGTTTAAAAGACTGGGTAGCGACATCAAATTCTTTGGGAATAATTTTTCTTCCTGCCACTAATAAATTGCCATTTTTTCTCCTTTTAATTTTATGACTTGTATAGCGAAGTTCTGGTGGTTCATGAGGAAAATTCTGGAAGCGTTGGGTGTTGGTCTGATAGCGACTCAAATTACCATTATCTGTTTCTAGCCAAATAACATTTTTTTCATCGGAGAATAAGGTGCGGATATAATTACTAGGCAGACTAGTCGGATTTCGCTTATCGTTAAAAAATTGTTGAAAGGTATGATCTCTTCTATTTAGTCGATTCAATCCATTTTTCGTGCCTACCCAAATAGTGCCTTCTTGATCTTCTAAAAGACAGGTGATCCGATTGTCAGATAGGCTCGTGCTGTCCCCTTTTTGATGGTAATAATTAATAAACTCAACGCCATTAAATTGAGATAAACCATAGTTAGTGGCAATCCAAATAAATCCAAATTGATCTTGCATCAAATCAACAATCATGTTGTTGGGAAGTCCATCTTCGGTGGTATAATTTTGAAAACGTTCTAACCGATCTTCTTGGATGTGTTGAGGACTGGCAATAGATTGACTGTATCCAATTGTGGAAAGCAAGAGGAGAAAGATGGTAGTGAGAGATAGTATGGTGTTATTAATCTCCATCTTTTTATTAAAAAAAGCTAGTGCTGCGTTTCAAAAAAAATCAATAGACTTGTTACTCTTATTAAAGGGTAACAAGCTAATAACAAATTTTGTTATGCCTCGCTGGCGATGGCATGTATGAACGAACCCATAGGGTGGAGTATATACAAATATACTTATGCAGGCTTAACAATAAAAATACTTTCCAATAATTGGCAGGTTAATCGGATAAATGGTAGGATAGAGCGGATTATAAGTCTATTGATACCCAAACCTTTTTAGAGTATGTCTAAAATTTATTTCGAGTTGAAAATCAATAGTTTGTGGTTCTGGCGAAGAAAAAATTAGTGCGCTTAGCGGGCTAAGCAAACTCATTTTTTCAAAGTCAGGTTCATAAAATATTGGTTTTCAGCCGATAGAAATTTATACATACTCTTAAGTTCAAATGCAAGTATCAAGTCATAGCCAATGTCCTATTACCTATTTGAACCATCCAAAGATAGATTCTTTTATTCAATAAAGAACTCTGTGATTTTGCGACCCCTTGACTGCTATTACTTAAATGACCTATAAAAATCCAAATAGATTATGAACTAGAAGTGCTTACTAGCATTAATTTATTGTTAATAATTATTTGGCTTTGTAAAGTAACTATTAAGTAAGGAGGGAAAAGAGGGAAGTAAAGTTGTGCAGATTTTTATTCTCTCCTTACTGGCTCGTTTCCTTATTTCCCTTCCCTTAATATGCAAGGTGTTTAATTTACCTAAACTTAACTTTCTCATAATTTTCTAGTAATAATTACTCCGTAATCTTGTACCAGAAACTATATCAAGCTAAAGCTAAAGTTTACCAGCAATTACACATTTACTAAATAAAAAACTTCTAATGAAAAACGTTTTACTTACGCTATTTTGGCTATTACTTATACAAGCATCCTTTGCTCAAGTAGTTGTATCCGATGCTACGATTAATGCAGGAGATACCTACACCATGTCCACTGGAACGGAGTATATGTTGGATGGCTTTGTGTATGTAGAAGAAGGAGCTACCTTAGTCATTGAGCCTGGAGTAGTAGTGAAAGCTGCCGTTTTTCCATCCAATGGGATTGATCCTACTTCTGCTTTAATCATCTCAAAAGGAGCTAAAATTTTGGCAGAAGGAACTGCCGATGCGCCCATTATTTTCACCTCACAGCTAGATGATTTAACGATGGTGACGGAATTGTCAGCAGCAGATAATAATACTTGGGGCGGATTAATTATACTAGGAAACTCCATCGTTGGAGAAGATGGTGGAACAGATGTTGTCGAAGGCTTACCGAGTGGAGCAGATGACCAAAGAAATATTTACGGAGGTACAGATATGGCCGATAATTCAGGTATCTTAAAATATGTATCTATTCGACATGGTGGCGCAGATATTGGGGCAGATAATGAGATCAATGGCTTGACCTTAGCAGGCGTAGGCAACGGTACCCTTATCGACTACATAGAGATTTTTGCGAATCAGGATGATGGCATTGAGTTTTTTGGGGGCTCTGTGAATGTTACCCATGCAGTAGTTGGATTTGTAGGCGACGATTCTTATGATATGGATGAAAGCTGGAGCGGGTATATTCAGTTTGCTTTATCCGTTCAAGGGTCAGCGAATGGTCTAGGAGATAATGCTATTGAATATGATGGTTCAGAAGATACCAACAAAGATCCAAACGAAACAGGTCGAATTTATAATGGGACATTTATTGGGGCAGGCGCAGGTGCAGAAAATGCTAAATCTAATGGCTTACTGTTAAAAAAGGATGGTAAAGTACAAATATGGAATTCCATCTTTTTGAATCAAGTGGGTCCTGTTTTTAGATATGATTTACCAGGAGAATCCGCTATAGCTGGAAATATTGTTTTTGGCTATCAAGGAGAATTAGTCGTCGGAACACCCTCTGCTATTTTTGATATAGTAGAAGAAGACCCAGCATTGAGTGGTGTTTCTAATATGCCTGATAATAGTTTGGACCCAAGACCTCAAGCTGGTTCAATTGCTCTAGAAGGTGCCGCCAGTACTTCCGAAGGGGTATCGACTGCTTATAGGGGCGCATTTGATGGAACTACTAATTGGGCATTAGGCTGGACCGCAATGGATGCTCATGGTTATTTCGGCAACTTAGTCACTAGCACGATTGACTTTGGGGTGTCCACTTCTGGATTGGTTCTACATGTGCCAAGCCCGAATCCAGTACCAGCGGAATTTGCAAATATTACGTTTGAATTGCCCGAATCATCGGACGTTCAACTTAGTGTATATGATATTACTGGTCAACTGAAAACGCAACTTGCGCTAGGGAAGCAATCAAGTGGTTTCCACCAATATTCATTAAATGTAGGCAACTATGGGAATGGTACTTACATTATGGTATTGGGAACAGCACAAGGCGGCGTATCTCAGAAGCTAGTAGTTAGTAAATGATGAAATTGGGTATCCACGGGTTTTTACCCGTGGTTATTCAGCCCTAGTTGCGTTGAGGGGATGGCTAGGTCTTTTAAAAACACAAAGCTCACAAAGAAAATATCTTTGTGAGCTTTGTGTTTTTATAGCTAATTGAATTCCTCATTCCTCATTTTACAAAGACCAGATATACAACTTCTTCTCCTTATAGTTAATAGACATTTTTCCTTGTTTAAAAAAAGGAAAGCCTAGTAAACCATCTATATATAAATTACTCTCTGACTTTAGATGATTTAAATTGGTAAATAGATACTTCATATCCGCTAAAGCTATTTCATTAATACGAGTACCACTAATAGTAGCGACTGTTACTTCTTTGATTTGTTGGTCAACCCCTTGCATCTCTCCTTTGGTAAGATGTAGAAATAGGTCTGCATTTATTTTCTTTAAATACTTACTATCCAATATATTCGATTCAGAAGCGGTGTCTAAGGCTAGTTTAATTTTCTTTTTGCCAATCTTTACTTTTATTACCGGTAAATGTCCTTGCATCGTAAATGGAATAACAGCTATCGGCGATGTAGTACCAGCTATTGCTTTAGTTACTGGACTCAGTTGAACGGTTTTCGTCTGGTAATTAACAGCTAGTTCTACTTCCTTTAATATGTCATATCCGATGATGCCAGCAATTGGCTTACCCGACACCAGTTCTAAATGACTTATATCCACTTTAAAGGCATTTAAATTTCGCTTGTGAATAGAAGACCAGCTAAACTCTTTTACAACAACTTCATCTGCCTGTAATCCGCCACCAATCCCTCTACTTGTTGATAGCGTGGAGCTAGAAGGATACTTATTAAGTACTAAGGAAGGTGCGCCCGTATCTATAATAAAATTTCCTTTTTTATTATCAATATATGCTTCAACGAGCATCATTCCCTCTACAATTGTAAAAGGGATAAGCGAATTGGTATTTGGATGCGTCGATGTTTCCGAAACGATATTAGAAGAGGAGTTAACATCCAAAAAGGCCACATACTCCTGAGCATGAGCTATTTGTGAGATGAATAATATGTAAAAAAACAACCGATTCATATTAGCTTAACATTAAAACTCTTCAATTTCATTTTTAATTTACTCAAAGTTAACATTAAATTAACATTGAAGCAAATTATAGCTTTGAGAACTTCGTGAGAGGTGGATGAGAGGGAGCAAAAGTTCTTAAAGCCAATAAATAGGTTTTAAGAACTTTTGCCCTTCTTTTATGCAACTCACCAAGTTCTCAAAACAACCAGTCACAACTCCTTTCCATTATTTACACTAAGTTAATATTTGGCCTTCCTTTTTAATCTAATCTTAATATTCTAGTAGCAATGAAGTAAGGTAGTGGGAATACATTTGCAGTATAAAATGAGCGGACTATCCAACCCTTCATTTTAGTTGATTATTCATCATTTATTAATACAATTTCATTTAAAAAATGAAGAACTCATTACTTTCAATTTTCTTTCTTTTAGCAACGGTTTCCTTATTCGCACAAGGAACGCTTAGTGGAACGATCATAGATGAGAAGTATGGTGATCCTTTAATCGGGGCAAACGTAGTCATCGAGGGAACTTCCATTGGAACTTCCACTGATTTTGATGGTAAATACCAATTCAATGCAGCACCAGGTACTTATACTATCGTGCTTAGTTACATTGGTTATAATGATAAAAAAGTAGAAGAAATAGTTATCTCAGATGGAGAAATCACCTACCTAGATGCTGGGTTATCGGATGAGGCAGTGGAGATATTTGGAGAGGGAGAAGAAGGAGTGGTAGTAGTTGCTAAAGCCATCAATCGTTCAGAGAATGCCTTGATGATGCTGCAAAAGAAAGCGGATAAAATCCAAGATGGTATCTCTTCTCAAGAAATGAGTCGTTACTCGGTAAGTGATGCTGCTGGAGCAATGAAAAAAGTAACAGGAGCCACGGTAAGTGGAGGCAAATATATTTATATCAGAGGTTTAGGAGATCGATATTCTTTGACACAATTGAATGGCTTGGTCATCCCAAGTGCAGATCCATATAGAAATGGCGCACAGTTGGATTTAATCCCATCTAATTTATTAGAAAATATTATTACTTCTAAAACCTTCACCCCTGACCAACCAGGTAACTTTACAGGGGGTAATGTGAATTTAGAAACTAAAAGTTTCCCTGAGCAATTTTTCTTAACCGTTTCTGCTACGGGTTCTTATAACCAACAAAGTAACTTGAATAGTAACTTCCTAACCCATAGCGGCGGAAGTAATGACTATTGGGGATATGATGACGGTGCTAGAGCATTGCCAGATTTATCAGATGAAAAAACAGCAGCTATATTGGCTTTTGGACCAAATATGGCGAGAGTTGCCAACAATAAATTATTCTATGACCGTCTAGTAGCGCCGACAGGCGTATTTGATAGCCATGAAGATTATTCTGCTACCGTAGATAGATTAGCACAAGGATTGAGTACGGAGTTTACACCAGATGAACAACAACAACCTGTAAACCACGGCTTATCTTTAGCATTGGGTAACCAATATAAAATGGGAGATAATGCGTTAGGCGTAACCTTCTCTGGTTCTTTCAAAAAAGACTACCAACACTTAGATGGCTTTGAGCGAGCGAATTGGGTATTAGATAATTTAAACCTTCCTTCTTTATTAAACCAAGGAGATTATTCCGAAACCATTAGTACAGAGTCTGCTACTCTAAATGGGATGCTAGGCTTGGCCTATAAAATAGGAACACATACTACGGTAACGGCGAATGCTATTTATAACCACACAGGAGAAAAAACCTCTCGATATGTGTTCGGTGAGCGACCAGATAACTTGGTGGGTGACTTAAGATTTGAAGGTCGATCTTTAGGCTTTAGAGAAAGAGAATTACAAAATATCCAATTGGGAGGAACGCATTTATTGGCTAATTTAAACAATACACTTATTGAGTGGAAAGGAAGTCAAGCAGTTTCTTCTCAGCTAGAACCAGATACGCGTTTCTTTGAGAATGATTATAAGGTGAGTGCAGACATCTATAGCATCCCTGCTTCTGATGTACAGCGACCCTTTCACTTCTTCAGAGATTTGGAAGACAAGCAGTATGATGGAAAATTGGATATTACTATTCCTTTAGCTAATGCAGCCAATAAGATTAAATTCGGTGGTTTATATACTACAAAGGATAGAACGTTTAGCGAAAATAGATACCAGATAGAATCTTCTAATAAAGCCATTCCTTTTACGGGGAATCCGGATGAATATTTAGCTGATGAAAATTATGGTTTAATTGGAGACAATGGTACGGACATTGGGGTATTTGGAGTGGATAGAACACAACTTGCAAACGCTTATACTGGTTCCGATCAAGTAGCAGCGGCTTATGGTATGATGACTTATAACTTCAATGAGCGATTGAAAGTGATCGGTGGTGCTAGGGTAGAGAAAACAAATTTGGAAGTGACAAGTGCCGACCCAAATAAAGAAGTAGGGCGTATTGATGCAACAGACATCTTACCTTCTCTGAATGCAGTTTATTCTTTGACGAATGATATGAATTTGAGAGCTTCTTATTCTCAAACAGTTGCTCGACCAAACATGAGAGAAATCTCTGCCTTTGAAGCGTTTGATCCTTTAACAAAAGAAATTGTAAAAGGAAACACTGATTTAAAGCGTTCTAATATTACTAACTACGATTTGCGTTGGGAGTGGTTCACAAAACCAGGAGAGATCATTGCCGTAAGTGGTTACTATAAGAATTTTAAAAATCCGATTGTACAGACTTACGAAAGAGCAGCGAATCCAACCATTCGATATGTCAATGTAGATGAGGCGGTTGTATATGGACTAGAGTTAGAGTTTAGAAAAGACTTAGGGGCGTTAACACCTGCCTTGAATAACTTTAGATTCAACACAAACCTTTCTATCATTAACTCTGAATCAGATGTAGCGATTGATGATGCTTTTATCGGTAAAGCTTTTACCACTCGACCTTTCGAGGGACAATCTCCTTTCATTGTTAATACCTCTTTATCTTACTCTAATCCAGAAACAGGCTTGGATGCGGTCCTCTCTTTTAATGCCTTAGGCGACCGTTTGAAAATCATTGGTAGAGATATTACACCAGATATTTATAGCAGAGGTAGAAACCAGTTAGATTTTTCTGTTAGCAAGAAATTTGGAGACTTAGGGGTTCGTTTTTCTGCTAAAAATCTATTAAACGATAATGTATTAGAGTCTTCTACGAATAGCCGTTTTGATGGCTCAGGAGATGGCTTGGATTATAACTATATCAACTATCGAAGCGGGATCACTTTTGGCTTGGGCGTATCTTATACGATTCGGTAAGCGAAGTGAAACGCAAGGCTCGCCAAAATAAAAAAGCGACTATTAGAGGTATATCTGATAGTCGCTTTTTTGTTTTTTCAGTATTGTGAATTTTGCAATAAGCTAAAAAATTAAAGCCATTTTAGTTCCCTATATCGTATTTTTGCCGTTTCCAATCGAAGGAAAGTATCGGACACCTCCAAGGTGTCCGATACTTAATTATACCAAAGACAAATTAAAAATTATGGCAGAAGTTGTTAGAATGCCCCGAATGAGTGATACGATGGAAGAAGGCGTCATCGTAGCTTGGTTAAAGCAAGAGGGTGATGAAGTAGAATCAGGAGAAACCCTAGCGGAAGTAGAGACGGATAAAGCGACGATGGAATTAGATAGCTATTCAGATGGGATCTTATTACATATTGCGGTCAAAGAAGGACCCGTACCGATTAATGGCGTAATTGCCGTGAT
>CALJIQ010000220.1 GCA_937973995.1 uncultured Saprospiraceae bacterium | reverse complement strand
GTAAGTCAAGTTAATTATGATAAGTTGCATCTAGTTAATGTCCCGTAGTCAACATCTAAGCGGGTGGCTTGTCAAAAAACTGTTTGAGCATTAGCGTAGGCTTGATGCCAGAGCATCAAAGAGCTAAGAAGCGAGTTTTTTTTGACTAGAATTTTGACTTTCTTTTTTTTTCACTGAAAAAAAGAAAGTCAAAATCTAAATTCGTCTCTATCAAGACAGAATTCCATACTAGTGTGGCTTCCCTTCAACTTCCTTCCTTCCTTTTTATTATAATTAACTTCCCTGTGATACTTTACTGCTAAATTTGTTTCAATACCGTAATGCCCAATGAAAAAAATCTTAATCATCGAAGATGATGTTCAAATCGTCGAATTACTGACCATCCATTTACAAGATATGGACTGTCAAATTACCAAAGCACATGATGGAAAAATGGGGTTAGATATTGCTTTAAATAATTCCTTTGATTTAATCATTTTAGACCTCATGCTCCCCAGCATGGATGGCTTAGAAATTTGTCGGAAACTCAGAGGAAAGGAGATCGCTACTACCATTCTAATGCTAACTGCAAAGGCAGAAGAAATTGATAAAATTATTGGCTTAGAAATGGGAGCCGATGATTATATGACAAAGCCTTTTAGTATTCGAGAATTATTGGCAAGGATAAAGGCAATGTTTAGAAGAATGGATCGGTTTTCGGAACAAACCAATTTTACCAATAATGGAAATAGCATAAAAGCAGGTGCTTTAATCATTGATAATGACAAACGAAAAGTATCCCTTCAAGATAAACGTATTGACCTTTCTCCCAAAGAATTTGAATTACTAAATTTACTAGCCTCTCATCCCGGTAAAAGTTATTCTCGCACCCAACTACTCAATCTAATATGGGGCTATGAATTTCAAGGCTATGAACACACCGTCAACTCCCATATCAACCGCCTCCGTAATAAAATTGAACCTGACTTACAAAACCCCCAATATATATTGACTACTTGGGGAGTTGGGTATCGGTTTAATGAAGAAATATAAAGTCATTAGTCATTGGTCATTAGCACACTAAGACTAATAACCAATGACTAATGAGCAATGACTAAATCATGTCCAAACTAAATTTTCTATTCTGCAAAATAGCGCTCGCCTTATTGGTATTACTTGCTGCTGTGAGTGTTGCGTATAATTATATCTCCCATTATGTAGCGGAAGACTATATCTTGGAAGTGAATCAAAAATTATACGGAGAGATCGCAGCACACACTGTAAAGGAAGTAAAACCAATGGTCAATGGAAAAATAGACAGTGTTGCCATTCAAGACATCATGCATTCCATGATGGTCTTAAATCCAAGTCTAGAAGTCTATCTTTTAGATAAAGAAGGAGGCATTATTACCTATGTAGCCCCTTATAAAAAAATCAAATTAGAATCCGTTGACTTAGCTCCTATTAAAGAATTTATTGCGGCAAGAGAAGATAAGCCGTTTATAAAAGGAGATGACCCCAGACATCCAGAAAGAAAAAATATCTTTTCGGCAGCTCCTATTTTAGATAAAGAAGAACTGCAAGGTTATGTTTATACCATTCTAGCTAGTGAAGAACAAATGGAAGTCGTCTCTGGCTTGCAAGGTAGTTATATGTTTAACCTTGGCAAACGTATGGTTTGGATTACTTTACTCACCGCAATCGTATTAGGATTATTAGCCGTATGGTACTTAACTAGAAGTCTGAGTGGCGTGATTGAAACCGTTCAGCGTTTTAAAGAAGGAGATTATTCTGCACGAATTGCCCCCGATCAATCAGGAGATTTAGTGGTATTATCCGATACCTTCAATGGCATGGCAGATCAGATTGTTGCTAACATTGATGAATTAAAGTCCGTAGAGAATCTGAGGAGAGAGCTCATTGCTAATGTTTCGCATGATTTACGCACCCCGCTTTCCATCATGCAGGGATATGTAGAAACCATGCTGATGAAAAATGATAATTTATCAAAAGAGAATAGAGAAAAGTATTTAAAAACAGTTTTGAATTCTTCTGAACGGTTGTCGAATTTGATTGCTCAATTATTTGAATATTCCAAGTTAGAAGCCAAACAAATCGAAGCTAAAAAAGAACCATTCTTTATAGCGGACCTCGCACAAGATGTTTTTATTAAATACCAAATTTTAGCGAAGGAGAAACATCTACAACTTGAATTAAATACACCAGAGGAAGTACCGATGGTATTTGCAGATGTGGGCTTGGTGGAAAGAGTCATTCAGAATTTAATGGATAATGCCATTAAGTTCACCCCTTATGGCGGTAAAATTATTTTGCACTTAGTTCCTAATAAAGAGGACGTATTGATCAAAGTAGAAGACACGGGTAAAGGTATTTCCAAAGAAGAACAATCTGTTATTTTTGAACGCTATCAAAAAGCAGGTAGTACTAAACAAAATGCTGGAGCTGGATTAGGATTGGCTATTGCTAAGAAGATTTTAGAATTGCATGATGCGACTATTCGGGTGCAAAGTAAATTAAATCAAGGCACTACTTTTATGTTTCAATTGCCTACTTATGCTGCTTAATTAACCATGCTTCTTTAGAAACCCTTGTGCCAATCTGATTGGCTAGTATTTACTCTGAGATAAGATAAGCCCCAAAATCCACCTTTTTTGTTTCCCGCATATACTCCATCGTTCGACCGGGATAGTTATTAGGGATATGTCCATTGGCGGATTTGTACCAACTACTCACCTAGCTAGTCTTAATCGTCCATTTAGGTTTTCGTTTTTCGGCAAAGGCCCGAGAGCCTTCCCAAAAATCATTGGTATTTAGTAGATCATCAAAAATCTCTTGGGGAGCAGTAACCGCTTCCTCTTCGCTGGCATAGTCTGCTGTTTCGTGGAATAATTTTAAAGTCAATTGGATAGCGGAAGGAGAAGCTTGGGTGATCTGGTAAGCAATTTGTTCCGCCTTTTCCATCAACGCCTCCACTGGTACGGCATAGTTAATAAGTCCTAATGCTAACGCTTTTTTGGAATCAACAGGTTGCCCTGTGAGCATCATTTCCATTGCTGCTTTTTTACTAATTTGGCGAGGCAATCTTTGCACCCCACCTGCCCCTGCAAATAGGCCGACTTTTACTTCGGGCAATCCAAATAAAGCATGGTCTGCGGCTACAATTATATCACAAGCCATAGCTATCTCTAAACCTCCCCCCAATGCCAATCCATTAACCGCAGCAATGATGGGCTTTAGGCGTTTTGATCGACTGGTCAGTCCTGCGAAACCCATTTTAGGGATATACACGGGAT
>CALJIQ010000219.1 GCA_937973995.1 uncultured Saprospiraceae bacterium | reverse complement strand
TTGCAGAATCGTCTCCCCCAAGCCCCTTGACGCTGCCCGAGCCGCGCAGCGGCGATGGGCAGCGAAAAACATAATAAAACTTAAATTACAGTGTATTGAGATTGAAGTTGAGATTAAAAAAACATGCGAGCAATACTTATCACCCTTTTAGTTATTAGCACACAAATTTCTCTTGTGTCACAAACCAAAACCCTCAACCTAACTTTACCAGAGGTCATAGCATTAGCACAGAGCGAATCGCCAGATGTGTTGTTAGCCACCACTAAACTGACTAATAGTTATTGGCGGTACCAATCTTTTTTAGCGGACTATAAACCTAGAATAGAATTGGATGCAACGATCCCGAATATTAATAGGACCATCAGTGCGATTACCTTACCCAATGGACAAGAAGCCTTTGTGAATCGGTCTTTTATGAACTCGACTTTAGATTTACAATTACTACAGCCAATCACTGCTACAGGCGGGTTTGTTTTTGCTTCTACTGGTTTGGAACGAATTGATATTTTTAAAACTTCTACTAATCCTTCTTCCAAGTCTTTTTTATCGGCCCCTATTTCCATAGGGTTCTTCCAGCCCCTATTTGCGCATAATCGTTTGAAGTGGAATAAACGCATTCAACCGATTGCCTATTCCGAATCTACTAGTGAATATGCCGAAGAAATGGAACGAGTGGCATACGAAGCAGCAGACTTATTTTTCCAAGTGTTGATTGCCCAATTGAATTTAGAAGCTGCTCAAAAAGATAAAGAAAATGCAGATACCTTATACCGTATTTCGGAAGGCAGATATAGTGTGGGAAAAATAGCAGAGACGGAAGTCTTACAGATTGAATTACGAGCGTTAAATGCAGATGCTAGAGTGGCACAAGCCAATCTTCAATTACAAACGAATATCGAAGAACTCCGAAACCACCTAGGCATTCAAGAAGCAGTATTTTTTCAATTAGACCCTCCCAATGCCATCCCTGATTTCCTGATTGATGCAGAGACCGCTTTGCAATATGCTCGCCTCAACCGAAGTCTAGGTAAAACTTTTGAAAAGCAACTAATTGAGGCAGAAAGAGATGTAGATCAAGCTAATAAAGATCGATTTAATATTAACATGAGGGGTAATTTTGGCTTGACCCAGCAAGGAACTACACTAGGGGATTCTTATAATAATCTATTGGATCAAGAGCGATTTTCTATTGGCGTAGAAATGCCTATAGCAGATTGGGGGAAGACCAAGGCAGAGAAAGAAATTGCCAATTCTAATTTAGAATTAACCAGAATGTCTATCTCTCAAGAACGAGTCAACTTTGAACGATCTGTCTTGATTCGAGTCCAACAATTTGACCTACTGCGCAACCAAGTCGCCTTATCAAAGAAGGCCTATAATGCCTCCATTAAACGACAGCTCATCACTAGAAAACGATATTTAATTGGAAAGATCAGTATTACCGATTTGAATATTGCAGTAACGGAAGAGGAAGCAGCTCGTACCGCTTATATTCGTTCCGTACGAGATTTTTGGATGGCTTATTTTGATATTCGGAGTTTGACTTTGTATGACTTCGAGAAGGGCGTGTCTTTGGTGAAAATACCAGAGGATTATGAGGAATAGAATTGCTAGATGGTTGGATTGCTTGATGGTTAAGAACATGCTGACCATCCAGCAATCAAACCATCAAACCATCAAACCATCTTTTAATTACCTCCAGATCCTTTAGTCTGACTATATCCTTCCTTCAACAAAATGTCAATCACCTTCTGCTTGTGATTGCCTTGAATAATGATTTCATAATCTTTGATCGACCCCCCTACTCCACATTTCGTTTTCAATAATTTGCCTAATTCTTTTAGCGTTTGAGGATTGCCCTTATAGCCTGTTACCAAGGTCACTTCTTTTCCTCTTCGCTTTTTCCGATCTATTAGTACGCGCAGGACTTGTTTATCCTTGCCAGTAGGAGCAGTGGATTCTTCTTGCTCGTACTCATACTCATGATCTGGATTCGTAGAGAAGACTACTCCGATTCTATTTTTTTTGCTTTTCTTTCCCATTTTCTTTGAAGCACCAAATTCCAAGTACCAAATTCCAATACTAAGATCTATTGGAATTTGGTGTTTGGAATTTGAAATTTTAAACCTATTATTTCGAGCCCAACAATCCTTTATACTGTGCTTGCACTTCTTCAAAAGAAGGCAACTTTTTGTAATGCCATTTATTTAAGATCGTACCATTTTTCATGACCACGATGCCTGGATTAGATCGCACGATGGTTTTTAATAAAATATCATCAGCCATGTAGAAAGGATAGGGAGTCTGTGCTTCGTGGCGGAATTTTTCAATCTTCTCAGAACCAGCCCCTCCTGCTACCGCATATACTTTCCAACCTGCCTTTTCCGCAGCAGCAGTAAATGGATTGGTCACATTGGTAAATCGCTCTACATAGTTTTTGTCAAATTGATCGTCATCGCCAGGTAGTTTATAACAAACTAGCATCACACTATATCCTGGATCATTTAACAACTCCTCGGTCACTTCATAGCCCTCTGCATTCTCTATAGAATATTCACTGAGTTTGGTACTAGGAATGGCAGGTTCTGTTTTTATCTGATCTACAATTTCCCATTCCGTTTTAGGATAATTTTTGAACTGCTTCATATAAGTCGCATTGGGCAAAACAAGTTCCTCTTTAGTCGCTCTATTTTGTAAAACCCAATCCGTTATTTGCACATTGGCTTGTGCGGCTAACTCTTCTGCTCGTTTGGTTTTAATATTGGTATTGACTTTAAAAGGACGAAAATCTGCATGAGGAATATCCCATACATAATTACTAAAGCAATACAATAACAACCCTACAATAGACACCCCAATAATTCCATTTTGAACTGTTTTGGAGAAAAACTGGTGCATATCCTTATGTTTAAAAATAAGGAAGAAAGCGGGAATTAAGAGCGCTAAATCTTTATAAAAAGAAACTTTAGGTTCTAATTTCAGGAAATCGCCAAAACAACCGCAATCAGTCACCTTCATGTTGTTCACATTAAATGCTCCCCATTTACCAAATTCAAAAAAGTTAACGCCTTCCGGAACATACCCTGTCAGATGGGTAAAGCCCGTTAAGCCTGTAAAAAAGGCAATCAACCCCAAGAACGTCCAACTAGTAAATTTACTACGACTCCCCATCAATAACATCAGTCCAATCACAATCTCTAGCGTAACCATAAATACCGATAGATGGACCGTATAGTCTTGTAAAAAAGAAAACATAGGTGCTAGAAAAGAGAAGGAAGTTGCCGAAAAGGTAGATTCAAATTCCTTGAAATAATCGGTAATCTTATATGCAAATCCTAAAGGATCTACCGCTTTCACCCATCCTGAAAATAGAAACCAAGCGCCACAAAAGTTTTGCACATAGGTCATTAACCAACTTTTGTGTTTTTTAAATACAAACCCGGTCAGTACGGTCAAGAGAAGTGCTGCGATTGCAATTCTAATTACTATGGTTGTAAGTGTCATTGTTATTATTTTAGGGGTCAGGAGACAGGAGTCAGGGGTCAGAAAATTTTCGGAATATTCTGCCTTTTATCCCATACCTAAACCTATTTATCTTTTAACAAAATCAGCGCAAAGATGGCGTAGTTGAGTATGTCTCGATAATTAGCATCTAAGCCTTCTGATATAATTGTTTTACCTTCGTTGTCTTCAATCTGTTTGATGCGGAGGAGTTTCATTAAAATCAAATCGGTAATGGAGCTAATACGCATGTCTCGCCAAGCTTCTCCATAATCGTGATTTTTTGCTTTTAGTAACTCCCGTGTAATACGAATTTGTTCGTCATAAAGTTTTTCTACATGGGCTAATTTCAACTCATAGTCCTCGGAATCGCTTAATTCTAATTGAATCATTGCCATCACGCTATAATTTATCAGCCCCATGTAGTCCTCTTGGATATTATCTGCTACCTTCTGTTTTCCCTTTTCTTCGATACTCCTAATCCGTTTGGCTTTGATAAATAGCTGATCCGTTAGCGAAGAAGGTCGGAGTATTCGCCATGCAGTTCCGTAATCTTTTGTTTTCTTGATAAAAATATCTTTTGCCTCCTGTATTAGGTCGTCAAAGTGGTTAAGTGTAGTTTTCAAGTATTCGTATTGCGAGTTGCGGGTTGCGGGTTGTCATACCTGAGGCTCCCTAGCACCTGAAACTCTAATTTTCAATTTTTTTGCAAAGATAATAATCTTGATGCTATTGTCACTATTGATGCTAGAAGCTATTGTTGCTGGCACTAGTATCCAGTATCCACAGCATCCAACCCTCCCCCCAAATTTCCAAAAAAAATCCATGTAGTTTTGTCAATCGTTTTCAAAAATATGTGAACTAGTTGTTAATGCAAATCTATTCCGACTCAGAATTGATCGTAAATCCAGATGGTTCTATCTATCATTTGAATCTTCATCCAGCGCAAGTGGCTCCCATCATCCTTACCGTAGGTGATCCAGATCGAGTAGAAATGGTCTCTAGTTATTTTGATCGAATTGAGTTTAAAGTACAAAAACGGGAATTTGTAACCCATACAGGGTATATCGGAACGAAAAGATTGACGGTAATTTCTACAGGAATTGGGACCGACAATATTGATATTGTTCTAAATGAACTGGATGCTCTATTTAATATGGATTTAACAACTAAATCAGTTGCCGCTACTTTTACGCCTTTACAATTTATTCGCCTAGGAACCTCTGGCTGTTTAACAGCAGAAATCCCTGTGGATACTATTTTGGTTTCAGCTTATGCAATTGGTTTGGATAGTTTAATGCACTATTATCCAGCCTTTCAATCCACTGAAGCAGCCCAGTTACAATCTTATCTACAGCAACAATTCTCCAACGCAAATATCCTTCCTATTTCTCCTTATGTTGCAGAAGGCAGTACAGACTTATTGGAAAAACTCGGAGCGGACTTGCCGAAAGGCATTACGCTTACCACTACTGGCTTTTATGCACCGCAAGGAAGACGACTTAGAATCCATAATCGGCAAGCGGACTTATTGTCATTTTTTCAACAGTTGGATTGTTCCAAGATAACTCCCTTAGACATCTGTAACTTAGAAATGGAGACGGCGGGCATCTATGGACTGGCTACTGCTATGGGGCATCAAGCTATCTCTTTTAATGCCTTATTAGCCAATCGAGTTACTGGGCAATTTAGTCAACAACCTAAACAACGAGTAAAGGAAATGATTGAGATGGTGTTAGATAGGATTTGTTAGTTCTTCTGAAACTAAGTAGTGTGACATTATTAATTATTGATTATTAATTATTTTCCAGACGCTACTGAACACGCCTAATTAGCTAATAATCAGTAATTAATAATCAATCAACTGAAAAGCAAAGTTGTTATACTTGGAACGGGATAAAAAAGTGATTTTACAATACTGTTTAATTGTTTATTTGTTGAACTGTTTATCTAAGTATAGCTTGTAAACGAATAAACAGTTACACAAATAAACAATTAGTTCACTTTCATAATTTTAC
>CALJIQ010000218.1 GCA_937973995.1 uncultured Saprospiraceae bacterium | reverse complement strand
AGCTTCTTGTTACGGACTTCAATAATAGCATAGCCTAGAATGTTCGTTCCAGGGTCAATGCCTAATATTTTATGGGAAGATTTAATTGAAGTGTTTTTAATGAGGGTGATTGAGGAAAGTATAAAGTTATTGAGGGTTATTTAAAGTTATTATACTTGGAACGGGATAAAAAATTGATTTTACAACTCTGTTTATTTGTTGAACTGTTTATCTAAGTATAGCTTGTAAACGAATAAACAGTTACACAAATAAACAATTAGTTCACTTTCATAATTTTACCCCGTTCGTAGTATAGACTCAAATTTTCACCGTTCAGAAATAACAAATTGACTTTAAAATTTCAAAAAGTTACTTTTGCGGAAAATATGCGTCCTGAATCTTGAAAGCTAGAGAAACATTTGCATGCGCACAAACGTTCTTCTGAAAATTGATGATTTTTTTCCAATAGAATTTGGAATATTGAAAATTAATGGTTATTACGGCATTCGTAGAGACTCGTATTTTTCAATTATCAATTGAACTATATATTTCTTTTAATCTTTGTAATATTTTTTTTTAATGTATTGGACCTTAGAGTTAGTATCACATCTGGAAGAAGCACCTTATCCAGCAACAAGGGACGAACTGATAGACTATGCTATCCGTTCTGGTGCACCGCACGAGGTGATTGAAAATCTTCAACAAATGGAAGATGAAGGGGAACTCTACGAAGGTATCGAAGACCTTTGGCCAGATTACCCCAGAAAAGATGATTTCTTCTTTAATGAAGATGAGTATTAATAGCATAACGCTATCTTTTGGATGCCTTTCAAAAGAATTGGTGAGAAAACTTAGCCAACAAGACTATCTTTCAAGAACCATTAAAATAATAATGAAGGCACTAATGAACAAAAAAAGGGCTTGATGATCTTTCATCAAGCCCTTTTTTACTCTATTGTTCTATTGTTCTATTGTTCTATTGTCTCATTGTCCCATTGTCACATTGTACACGTTACATTAGCAACAATGGGACAATAGGACAATAGAACAATAGGACAATGGGTCAATGAAACAATCACTTACCTCAAATAATCAACACTCAATTCCACACGTCTATTCTGTCTTCGACCAGCATTAGTCTTATTATCAGCTACTGGACGATCTTCCCCATAGCCTACCGATACGATACTGCTAGAAGGAATACCTGCGTCTGTTAAGTACTTCTTCACGGCATCCGCTCTTCTTTGAGAAAGAGTCTGATTTGAACTAGAAGAACCTACAGAATCCGTGTGACCTGCAACGGTTAATTTATAAGAAGGATTTTCTCTCATTACTTGTACGACCTCGTTCAAAATACTTCTAGAAGAAGAACGGATTCTATTAGAGCTAGTCTCAAATTGAATGCCTTGTAGCGCACGAGTAAATAGCGTTGTCACTCTTTCTGGAACTACTGGACAACCATCAGGATTGACATTGCCACCTAAAGTAGGACACTTATCGTTAGCATCCGCTACACCATCCTTATCGCCATCTGGACAACCGCCTAACGTACCTGGGGTATTTGGACAACCATCTTTGCTATCTACAAATCCGTCACCATCACTATCTGGATCAGAAGGACATCCACCATCTGTACCTGGTGTGTTTGGACAAGCATCATCTTTATCTATAAATCCGTCACCATCAGAATCAGGACATCCACCTACTGTACCTGCTACAGAAGGACAATTATCATCTTGATCTCTAACACCGTCACCATCTGCATCTGGACAACCGCCTAAGTTACCAGCAACGGTAGGACAAGCATCATCTTTATCTGCTACACCGTCACCGTCGCCATCTGGACAACCGTTTAAGGTACCTGCATTTTGAGGACATAGATCATCTTTATCTGCTACGCCATCACCATCTGCATCTGGGCAACCCATTAAGTCTCTAGATCCTGCTGCTAGTGGACAAGCATCTTCGTTATCTTTGATACCGTCACCATCAGAATCAGGACATCCACCGAAGTCTTTCAAACCTGGCGTGTTTGGACACATATCTTTCTCATCTGCGATACCGTCACCATCTGCATCTGCTTTTGCGCCACATAGGTGGTAAGTCAATTTACCTAAAACTCTTCTTCCGATTTTAGGGAAGTTAGGGAAAGCACGGTATTCGTTATCAAATAAATTCTGAGCAGTGACGTCGATAGATAAACCATTATTGAATTTATATCCTATTGCTGCATCTACTAAGTTCTTCACATCTGTATCTCCAGAGAATTGACCAATAAATACTTCGTAAGAAGGCTCATGCTGGAAAGAAGCATTTGCTCTGAATCCATACTCTGGTAAGTAGTTAGCTCCTACTCGGAACTTCCATAAAGGAACAGATAATGTAGTTCTTTCTGATCCGTCTGATCCTTTAATATCTGCTTGGAAAACATTATCCGAAATCCAAGAATACGTACTGAATAAGGATAACTCATCGTTTACGTAATATTCTAAAGCAGCATCTAATCCAGTGTAAGAAATTTTGTCAAATGTTCTATATCCAGCTGCTACGTGTGTTACGCCATTATTGGGTACATTATCCGTAGGAGTGGATGCCAAGACGAAACCTGCTGCCAAAGGAGCAATTTGACCCTCAAAGCCATCTCCAGCTTGTGCATACCCGAATGCATAGGCACCTGCAACTTGGGCAGCCACCTCCTCAACAGAGGCAGGTAATAAAGGAGCAAATGGTGTTAGTTGCTCCACCAAGAAAGGGGTTAAGTTAGTAGCTACTGCCGCCGATAAATCGTCACTTATTCCTTGATAGCCAGGTAACCCATAAGATGGACTGATAGCTGTAAACAAGGTACTTCCGTCAATAGTCTTGTTATAAAGATCAACGGCTAAGCCAACTTTCCCACCAATCAACCCTTTATATCCAAATTCCCAAGTATCTTCTATTCTAGGTTCAAATTGAGGTGCATTAACAATTCCTAAAGGTTGCTGATTAAATAGATTGATACCAACAAATGGACCACCTCCAAATCCTTGTGCATAATTGGCAGGGTTCAATAACCATTCCTCTACGGCAGGAGCAATCAGCGGTATTAATGCCTCTGCTGCTGGGTTAGCTGCAACAATACCCGCTCTTACAGCTGGAAAGACTTGATCCCTTAATGCACCATCTAAGGCACCCTGTACAAATCCTAATGGAAGACCAGGTGTACCTACTGGTAAATTAGGGAAGGGAAGAGCGCCATTGAATACAATTTCAGGATTGCTGAAAGTCTGCTCATTCTTATTACCTACTAACCATACATCATAAGCACCTGGTACAATCGTAGATACTGGGAAGTCAATATTTACTTGTAGCTGAGTAGGTGCACCGATCGCACGGTTATAAGAAGCTCTAAAAGTATGTGTAGGAGCTGGTTTGAATACCATCGCAACCCGTGGAGAAAAAGTAACATCATCTAAAAAGTTGAATTTATCTCCTCTACCCGCTAAGACTAAGTCTAATTTTTTACCTAAGGCAAATTTACCTTGCAAATAAGCACCAACAATGCTGTAATCATCATCGTCCTCGTTTCTACCATATACTTGATTGAATGTATTGTTGATAGATTGACGGAAATCAAACCCAGCAGTCCAATTGGCATCTAATAAAGAAGGGGTATCAAAATTATACTGAGCCTGCGCCTCTAACTGTGTTCTTTGTACTCTAGTAGAACTACCAGTCTGATATAAAAATGTAGGATTGTCATCTGTTCCTCCGTCATTGTTTAACCAATAAACCTGTGCAAAAAGACCGCCTTTCTGTACTCTTGCTTGTGTCCAGTACTCATTAGCCTGAGACAAGCCCTCTCCTTGAGAGTTATAGAATACGTGAGAAGCATTATTCCATCCACCTGATAAGTTAATGGATAAATCATCTTGTGGTCTAAATTCTAAGGTAGCTGTCAAGTGTTTTTGATCCCAAAAATCTTGCATCATATTGCCATCGCCATCAGGATCCAAATCACTTTCAGATAATAATTGTCTTGGCGTTCCAGTTGGGTCAACCACTCCACCACTAATTGCTGGAGCGACTACTTGTCTTCGGAATCTAGCGATTTGCGCAGCATCTTCTACTGGATCTAATGTAAACTCATCTCCTCTCTTGAAAAGACCATTGATTTTAAATCCGAATTTATCAGACACCTTGGTTGCATGACGGAAAGCCCCACCAAAAGTATTTAACTCTCCACCTGTTAATTCAAAAGAAGTACAAGGCTCGTCAATAGGAGATTTAGAGATAAAGTGAATTACCCCAGAGGTTACTCCAGGCCCATATAAGGCAGATCCAGGCCCTCTTACTACTTCAATTCTACTAATATCTAGATTGTTGATCGGAGAGTTTAAGGCATCAAAAGTTCCTAGACCAGGACCAGATAATGCACGATAATCCAAAATAGGGAAGGAAGCAGATCCAAATAACCCACCATCTCCTCTTAACTGTATATTCATCACACCAGCTGATTGCTGCATGATGTTTACCCCCGGCTCATTGATTAGATTTCTAACCGGATTGTCCTGCGGAGAAGCTTCTAATTTTCTAGCAGTCAAGACAGAAATAGATGCAGGAGCTTCCTGAATCTTCTCTCGACGACGAGAAGCAGAAATAACTACTTCATCTGTGAGAACAGAACTAGAGCCTAAATCAATTCTCAAATTAGAAGTAGGACCAGATACCGTAATGTTTTGGGTTTCAAAACCCGTGTAACTTACTTCCAGATTCCAAGGAAGAGGTTCGCTACTGGTCAATGAGAAGTTACCATCTAAGTCAGTGCTTGTTCCGGTAGTTGTACCAACGATGAGCACATTCGCCCCAATTAGAGGCTCATTGTACTCCGCATCCATTACCGTACCACTGATGGTAGTTTGTGCTTGTAGGCCCACGACGGCGAACAAGCAAACTATCCATAAATTTCTAAGGAAAAGTTTCACCATTTTCGTGAGAATTTTTTGTTTTTAAATGAGGAATGAAAAATAAAGAGTGAAGGATACCCATCATCTTTGGTTTTTCATTCAGAATTATTAATAATTTGAATTTTAAATTGCGAATTTAGTTAGTTTGAAATGCGTCTCAACCAAATAAAAATTTGAAAGATTGCACAAGGTAGTGAAAATTCGCTCAAATACAATTTTAAATATCTTAAAAAATCATGTGTTGAAAAAAACTAGTATTTCTAACAGTAATTTCTTTAAAATCTTGGTGTTCATAGGAAGGAACGTGCTGAATAACGGGTGTGATTATTTGTGGAAGAAAGGGGTTTGAGATGGAAAAATATGGAGAATTGGGAAAGTTTACAACCTTAAAACGAATTGCTGTCGGAAATGCTGCTTTATTCAGGTTGCGAACTGTGAGTGAACGGGTTATGCAAGGCATATTTTATTTAACGATATTAAAAGTATCTGAGAATTACTCAATTGTTTTTTTAAATTTGTAGATGCGGCTTAGTTGTGGGACAAAAATAAATGTTCCAATTTTTTGAGACTTTTCGTTAGCTTTCAAAAATAAACTCCTTGACATACGTTCATTTTTGAAAACTAACAAAAAGTCAATTGGAACATTTATTTTTTCAA
>CALJIQ010000217.1 GCA_937973995.1 uncultured Saprospiraceae bacterium | reverse complement strand
GATGCCAATGAATGTACAGGGGTGGTGAATATTGATATTAATGAGCCAGAAGAATTTGAAGTACTTCTTGACGGAGCAGGATTTCCATTGCCTTGTAATGGAGATAATTTTGCGGAGATTGGTGCGATAGCAACTGGTGGTCTCCCGCCTTATGATTATACTTGGGAAGATGGGAGTACCATAAAAGATAGGGAAAATCTTAGTGCAGGCACTTACAGTATTACCGTAAAAGATGCCAATGGTTGTGAGGCAAGAGATACGGGAGAGATCTTCGAACCCGATGTTATTGTTGCTAGTATTCTGGAAACGAATGATGCTTCTTGTTCTAATGAACAAGATGGCAGTATTCAATTGAGTGTAGCAGGAGGGACAGGTACCTTTGCCTTTAGTACGGACGGAGGAACCACTTTTAATTCCCTTCCTGATGATTCGTTACTAGTTGATTTAAGTGGGGGAGATTATGATATTATTATTAAGGATGATAATGAGTGTGAAATAGATCCGATTAGTACAACCATCAATAGTCCGGATGACATTACTACTACGGATGAAATCTTTGATGTCACCAATTGTAGAGACAATAACAATGGCGGCATCATTGTAACAGCTAGTGGTGGAGCTGGAGATTATACCTATACGTTTACCACTCCTACGGATACCTTTGCGACCAATAAGACTGGTCAAATATTAGATTCTCTACCTATTGGTAATTATACCGTCTTTGTCTCTGATGCAAATGGTTGTACCACCTCTAACGATGGCATAGAAATTAGCGAAGTAAGTCTAGAGGTAGAAGTGGTATCCAGTAATGACCTCCAGTGTAATGGGAACAATTCTGGTAGCGTTGAATTAAGTATAAATGGTAGCACCAACACCAGTGATTATTTATTTGATATTTTAAATTCAGGAGAAAGAGCAGGCGATACCATTCTGGCTGCGCTCCCTACAGGCGACTTTGAAATAGATGTATATGATGCTAATGGCTGTCAAGGAACTGCCCCATCTTTTAGTATTACCGAACCTGAAGAAATCAGATTTATAACTCCTTCTAATAGACCCATTTGCTTCGGAGCTTCTGATGCCAGTGTTGCGATTGATCCAACTGGAGGTACGGGAGAACTGACCATAACTTGGAGCACAGGAGACATGGGCAAAACTATTTCTAACTTATCAGCAGGAGAATATACCGTTCAAGTAGTGGACGAGAATAATTGCTCTTCAGAAGAGATCCCATTTACTATTAATGAAAATCCACCTTTTGAATTGACCAATCTTGCTAGTAATGATGTGGCTTGTCCTGATAATCCAAATGGGTCTATTACTTTCGATTTACAAGGTGGCATAAGCCCAGTTGAGTACAGCATAGATGGCGGGATGACTTTTGGTACTATTGATATACTAGATGAATTAACTGCGAATACTTACGAGGTAATTATCCAAGATGCTGCTGGTTGTGATACTACTTTTGAAGCTAGTATTGCCAGTCCAACTGTGATCGAAACATTTTCTCTTGGTGTGGTAGAATGCTATGGAGATGAGTTAAGTATTCAACCTGATATTACCCTATCAGATGGAGATGTAGTGACGAATATCGAATGGGATTTTGGAGCAGGAGCAACGCCAGCGACTGCAACAGGTGATGGAGAACAGAGTGTAGTTTTCACCACTTTAGGAACACCTGAAATACGACTTACCGTTACTACAGATAAATGTGGAGAAATCTCCCCTAAGGTAATCAATGGTGTAGATAACCCTAACAGTTTTGTTCTAGAATCTTGTTGCGATATTAATGGCATCGCCTTAACAGCAGTACCAGATAGCACTAGCTGTGCTGGTGAAAATGATGGAAAAATCAGTCTGGAGGTTGACACAGATCCTATTACATTGCCCGTAGTAATTGATTGGGATACAGGAGATAGTACGGAAGCTATATCCAACTTGTCTCCAGGCACTTATGAGGTAACCGTATCTAATGAAGCTGGTTGTACAGAAAGTACTTCTGCTATTATTGCTGCTCCCGATGCATTAGCTTTCATGACGGAAAGAATAGCGCCCTCTTGTGGAGGAGGAACAGACGGTAGAATTACCATTATAGCAGAAGGAGGATCTGGAAATTATCTGTATGATTTTGGAGGTTCTGGTTTTCAGGATGAAAATTTTGTAGATGACTTTCCAGTTGGCAACTACTTATTAACCCTATTAGATGATAGAGCTTGTCGCCTAGAAGAAATGGTCTCCTTAGAAGAAAAGGAATTAGAAACAGCGCCTGCTACTATAACAGAGCCATCCTGCTTTGGGGAGACTGATGGCATGATTGCTATCCAAGTCACCAATGGCATTAGTCCTTATGAATACAATATTAATGGCAGCGGTTTTGAGTCTGCTACTGCACTTTCTGGTGTAGAAGCTGACAATTATTCTATTTCCATTAGAGATGCTGAGCAATGTATAGGAAATATAGATGTGATCGTTACGGAGCCAGATATAGTGGATGTAAATATGCAAACGGTCCAGAATATCAGTTGCTTTGGAGAGAGAGATGGACAATTGCGGGCTACTGCTACTGGTGGAGATAATAATTTTAGTTACTCCTGGGATATTGGTGGTTCCAATGCACTAATTACCAATCTAGCACCAGGAGAATACATGGTCACGGTGACCGATGGAAACGGTTGTTCTAATACGCAAATGGGATTGGTAGTCGAACCGAATGAATTATCTGCCGCTGCTACTGGACAAGCAGTTTTCTGTTTTGGACAGACCAATGGTGCGGTGAGTGTGGAAGGCATAGGAGGTACCGCCCCCTACTCTTACAGTATGGATGGTATCATTTTCCAACCGGTCCCTACTTTCAATAATTTACCTGCGGGTGAGTATCCTGTTTTTGTAAAAGATGCTGGTGGCTGTGAGGCGGAAGCGGAAGCAACGGTCAATGAGCCGGGCGAATTTTCCATAATTGCCACCCAAGATCAGAGTATTCAATTAGGTTCTGAAATTCAACTACAAGCAGTAGTGACCGACGATACAGGTGTCACTTATACTTGGTCAGGTCCAGATTCTTTAAGTTGTAATGACTGCCCTAATCCCAAAGTCAGACCTTCTCGTTCGGGCACCTATTTTGTAACTGCCACGAATCCTGGTGATTGCTCTGCTTCGGATACGATTCAAGTATTAGTCAGCTTTGATCGCCCGATCTATTTCCCGCAAGCCTTTACGCCGAATGGAGATGGCATTAATGATTTATATTATATACAAGGTCCTTCTGCTATTTCCGTCATTCGACGGCTCTCTATTTTTGATCGGTTTGGTGCCTTACTGTATGACCAAACCAATATCCAACCCAATGATCCAACGATCGGATGGAATGGGATGTTTGATGGGCGAGCCTTACCAGTCGGCGTGTATGTCGTTCGAGCAGATGTGGAGTTTATCGATCGAGAGGTTATTACTTATACGAAGGATGTAACGATTGCTAAGAATAACCAGAGTCGGTAGG
>CALJIQ010000216.1 GCA_937973995.1 uncultured Saprospiraceae bacterium | reverse complement strand
AAATTACTGTCACAATGATACTAAAATCCGCCTTTTTAACACGATTACTTTTAGTTTTTAAAAATAAGGTGGGAAATTAAAAATAAAGTAGGTCTAAAAACAATCAAATTTAAATACTAAATATTTGTTCAATAATTCTTTATTCTGATAGCATACGTATCTGCTTGATTCTAAAAAGTCTATGGCTAACGGCTTTTCCTAATGTTTATATTGACGGACTTTTAACTTGCTTTGATGTACTGGTTGGTTTATATTTGTGACAGAAACACGGAATACTTTTCTTCCCTCCTACGAGCAAATTTCAATTGATCTTTCCCCTTCCATTATAGAAACACTCCCCAGTATCTTTTTATTTAAACACTTGGGACAACAACAAGAACAACACAAACACTTTTCTATTTTTTCCCTATTCTAATTCAATCATTGCCATGAAAGATATGGCAATAGAGAGAATCAACCCAATAAGAAAAGGGCAATAGGATTACTCCTATTGCCCCCTTATTCAGTGAAGAATGATGAGTTAAGCGTGAAGAATTAAAAATGATACGTACATTTTTCATTCTTCATTCCTCACTCTTCATTGTTTACTCTTCCCTAAACTATTTCCTCGGTACTTGCTCATAAATGATCTTGTTACCTCGGTAGTCTGGATTTTCTTCGTGTAAGATAACATTGAAGAACATCAAGTTATCAATATCATTTCCTGGTCCTTGATATTTCAATTCACCGTCCATATTGTTATCACCTAAACAGTAGTCTTTGATAATAAAGTTATGGTTCGGGAATCCATCCTCCCCTTTGTTTTCAGGGTGGGTGTAAATATCGTAGAACAATTTATCTTGATCTAATTTTGGTCCTTGGAAGATGACCGTTCCATTTGCGTTGGAGTTACCCCCCCATAAGCAATTGTAATCGCCCACTTTCTTCATTGGGAATTCACTTCGCTTATAAGGATCAGACAATTTGAACAACTCAATTGATGGGTTGGTGAAATCCACTTGTGCGTCTGAATTATCAGTTAAGTTGATAGGCTGTGCCGTCATCGCTCCTAAGTGATTTCTATGTCTCACTGCGACAAAGTAATCGCCATTTGGAACTTTGAAACTCAATGCGGATATACCATCTACCTCCACAATATCACCATCTCTTTGTAGTAAAGCAGAACGGGTAGCAACCACCTTATCTGGATCATTGGCATCGTGTAATTCAATGAATACCCAATCTACAATGGCGTCTGGTCCTGTTCTAGCTAGAATAGCTGGATCAACGGTTTCGTTTCCGCCTCCTACATGAACAAAGCAATCATCCTCTGTCTCAAATGGTCTCAATCCAGTATATGGTTCTTTCTCTGGTATCAATGCTTTTTCTCTTAATTTATCGTACATCATATTCGTCCCATCTGCTGCATTCATAGAACCTTGTAGGAATACTCTCGATCTTAGCTGTACGCTAGAAGTAGAACTAAATCCACCTGTGTATGCTGGATCAACAAAGACCGTTACGTCATCTGAACTGGTACAGCCATTCGCATCTGTGACCGTTACCACATAAGTGGTCGTTGTAGATGGTGTCGCCACTGGCACTGGAGAAGTAGGATCATCTAAAGAACTATTCGGACTCCAAGCGTAACTTACACCAGTTGTAACATTCAATCGAATATTACCACCTGGAGCAATCGTTTTATCTTCACAAGCAATCGCTTGCTGACCAGATACAATATTTACGGTCATACAATCGGTACTAGAGCAGCCACTTGCATCCGTTACGGTTACACAGTAAGTGGTGGTGGTAACAGGACTTACACTTGGATTCGCAATATTAGGATTACTTAATCCTGATGCTGGGCTCCACTGGTAGAAAGCGCCACCAGAAGCAGATAAGATTCCAGTAGTTCCATTACAAAGCGTCTGATCTAAACCTGCATTCGCTACTAAATTATTGCCCACAAAGATGGTTTTACAATCTGTAGCAGCACAGCTATTCGGTCCGCTAATCGTAACGCAGTAAGTAGTCGTTACTTGTGGCGTAGCAATTGGATTCGCAATATTTGGATCATTCAATCCAGTTGTTGGACTCCATTGGTAAACAGCACCTGTACCACTAGCTGCTAACTGAACTGGACTAGGTGAACAAATATTCACATCTGGTCCAAGGTCAATAAATTTATTTTCAACAAAGACCGTTACATCATCTACACTAGTACATCCATTTGCATCTGTTACAGTAACCACGTAAGTCGTGGTATGGGCAGGCATTGCAATTGGAGTACCGATGGTAGGATTATCTAAATTCTCTGAAGGACTCCATTGATAAGAGGCGCCTGTCGTTACATTTAATTGTATCGTGCCTCCTAAGCAGATCGTCTTATCTTCACAGGCAACCGCAGGTATTCCAGAAGTCGTATATACCGTCATACAATCCGTACCTGTACATCCATCTGCACTAGTTATCGTCACACAATAGGTAGTTGTTGCGGATGGGTTGGCAATTGGATTGGCAATGTTTGGATTATTCAAGCCCGTTGTTGGACTCCAAACGTAACTCACTCCTCCGCTTGCATTCAACTGTGTATTGCCACCGCTACATACCGTCTGATCTGGTCCTGCTGAAACACTCAAGTCATTTTGAACAAATACCGTCACTTGATCTGTTCCTCGACAACCATCATCGGTAATCACATTCACTGTATAAGTAGTCGTAGATGCTGGGCTTGCTACTGGGTTCGCAGTATTGGTATTACTTAACCCTGTTGCCGGACTCCAAGCATAGCTTGTGCCACCAGTTGCACTCAGAATCGTTGAGCTACCTGGACAAATTGTTTTGTCTGGTCCTGCGCTGGCTGCTGTATTTCCACTTACAAATACCACTACTTCATCTGCATCCGTACAACCATTATCATCTGTTACTACTATCGTATAAGTCGTTGTTTGCGATGGAGAAGCATACGGTGCTGGTGAGCTTGGATCATCCAATCCAATAGCTGGACTCCATAACCAACTGGAACCGCCATTCACTACTAATCTTACTCGACCTCCTTCGCAAATAAATTTATCTGGACAACCTATCGCTTCAACCGTACAGGCTGGTGTCGCTGTACAATCATTTACGTTTACTACCACTTCATCCGTATCTGAACAACCTTGGTCATCCCAAACTGTTACCGTGTAAACAGTAGTTTGTGATGGAGCAGCATACGGTGCTGGAGAAGATGGATCATCTAATCCAGTAGCTGGACTCCATAACCATCTGTTACCACCATTCACAACTAATCGTACATTGTCTCCTTCACAAATAAATTTATCTGGGCAGCCAACAGCTGTTAAGCCACAGGGGCTTGGTGTGCTACAATCGGTAACCAAGACAGCTACTTGATCTACTACGGAGCAACCATTATTTGAAATGGTAACGGTGTAATCTGTTGATACAGCAGGATTCGCTATAGGGTTCGCAACGAATGGATTGCTTAATCCTGTAGTTGGACTCCATTGATAGCTCGTTCCTCCTGAAGCTGCTAAGTTTCCATTATCTCCTGAGCATATCGTTATATCTGATCCAGCAGTTGCTGATAGATTTCCTACGTTTAGGGTCATACAATCCACTGCTTGACAGCCACCTGCACCTGTTACGGTGACACAATAGGTAGTAGTCGTGCTTGGATTCGCAATTGGATTCGCAATATTAGGATTGCTTAATCCCGTTGCTGGCGACCAGCTAAAGTTATTTCCTCCCGTGGCAGTTAGGGTAGTAGAACTGCCTGAGCAAATGCTTTCATCATTACCTGCATTGGCAAAAGTATTTTCTACCACCACCGTTACACAATCGGTACCTGAACAACCATTGCTGTCTGTGATCGTCACACAGTAAGTAGTAGTTGCCGATGGACTAGCTGTTGGGTTGGCACTAGAAGCATTACTTAATCCAACTGCTGGACTCCAAGTATAAGATGTTCCACCTGATACTTGTAATTGAGTAGAACTTCCTGAACAAATCGTTCTATCTTGTCCCGCTTCTGCTACTAAATTATCTCCTACTGTAACCGTCACACAGTCTGTACCTTCACAACCGTTTCCATCTGTAACCGTCACACAATAAGTGGTAGTTTGAGATGGATTAGCAATTGGATTAGAAGTATTTGAATTACTTAATCCAGTAGTTGGGCTCCATTGGTAATTAATACCTCCGGAAGCTTGTAGTTGTGTAGAAGACCCGCTACATACGCTTACATCATTTCCTGCACTTGGCTGTAATTGGCTTCCTACCGTTACGGTGACACAATCTGTATCAAGACAACCTGTGGCAGAAATTACTAATACACAGTATTCCGTCGTTACAGCAGGTGAAGCTACTGGAGTTGGACTATTCGGATTATCTAATCCTGTAGTTGGTCTCCATTGATAAGCATTACCCCCAGTTGCTGTTAATTGGGTAAGCCCTCCATCACAAATCGTTACATCCGCCCCTGCGTGTGCAGAAGGATTAGCTTCTACTGAAATGGACACACAGCTAACTGTTTCACAACCATTTGGTTCGGTAGCAGTCACGCAATAGGTAGTGGAGATAGAAGGAGTCGCCACTGGATTTGGACAATCTGTACAACTTAATGTATTTGCTGGACCAGACCACTGATAAGTAGAATTTGGATCAACTCCTACCGTTGCTAATTGCTGGGTTGCCCCTTGACAAATATTCGCTGTATTCGGAATAATAATCACATCCGTACATGAATTGATGAAAATACCAACTGCCCCTTCATCATCCTCGAACTCAAATTCTACCTCCGCCAGCGCATCGTTTTCTAATTCAGAATCGAAATCCTGTACAACCACCCCTGACTCATCCCTCATGTCAGAAATCTCTGCCACGTTTCTCAAGGAACCTTGCGTAGCGGTTGGAAGAATTTCAAGAACAATTGGAAGTTCTACTGTCTCCCCTGGCATAATCGGCCCTGCTATTACTCGAAGTACATCATTGTCTGCCGCCTGTATCCAGTTATTATTATCATTGGCACTTAAGACCAATCCGTTTGGTATGTGGTCAATTACCTCTACATTGTAGGATGGGAAGTCTCCTTCATTGGTAACAGAAATCAGATAATGAATATCATCTCCGATAGCCACCGTATCCGTTTGAGTGGTCGCTAATGCTTTAGTTAAGGATAGATCGAATTTACCAATATTCACTAATGCGCCATCATGGTCATCCTCGTCTCCATTGCTACCATCTATTACATTATCATCATTAAAGTCATTCGTTTCACCATCTTGGTTAAAGACCACACCATCTGGTGTACTGTCAATGTCGTCGCCATTGTCTTCCATGATCTCTGCCCAGTTGGAGATAGAAGCCCCTGTGAAGGAAGCAGCTACTTGTAAGTCAATATCAACAGATACCGTACCTCCTGCTGGGATCGAACTAATGGTATAAGTTCCGTCGCTATTCCAATCGGTATCAATTAAGTTCATACCAGAAGGAATGTAATCTTTAATAGTCACTTCCGTTGCATCTATAGATCCTTGGTTATACACTGTAATCGTGTATCGAACCACATCTCCTGCTGCAACCATCTCCGCTTGACCAGCAGCTAATTGCTTGGTCATAGCAAGATCAAATGTTTGTTGGATGAGAATTTCCGCTGGATCGTAATCATCCTCTGCTGGATCATCATCTTGTGCAGCACTTGTTTGTGCATCTACGATTACATTATCTTGATCTATTTCTGATGGATCCAATTCATTATCGCCCGGAGAACTATCTGCATCTATGAAAGTAGTACTTGGTGTACTTTGAGCATCCACTCCTTCTACTAAAGCTACTCCTCCTGTAATCTCCGCGTCGTTGGTTAATCCTGTTCCTTGATAGTTCGGATCAATTTCTAAAGTAATGCTTACCTCTTGGCTTTCGCCTGCTTTCAATAAGTCTATCGTAGCTTCTACATTACCAAAGTTGTCCGTAGTAAAGGTGCTATTATCAGATGGGTTAAAAATAAACCCTGATCGCACGTAGTCCGCTACTATTACATCAGAAGCATCTAATGTTCCTTGGTTGTAAACCGTAATCGTAAAGGTCACTTTATCACCAGCAGTATAGGGTGCTGGGCTTAGAATAGGATTCACCACTTTAGTCAAGGCTAAGTCAAATAGCTGCTCAACCGTAATGCCTGCAAAGTCGTGATCGTCTTCGTCTCCTCCCGTGTTATCGGTTATATTGTCTCCTGCGACCACATCCGTATTCAATGCGTCTGCTTCACTATCAATGTCTTCAGTATTCACAGTACTTCCATCTACATCTGTAGCAAAGCCAATTTCTGCAACATTGCTAATAGCGGTACCTTGATAATCAGCTGCTATTTCAAATGTAATATCAATTGATTCACTACTACCTGCGGAGATGAAAGAAATAGGTGTTAATAATTGTGCAATTCCGTCACCATTCCCATCATTCCAATTAAAATCACTTAATACCAAACCGTTCGGGATGTACTCGTTAATCTGAACATCATAGGCATCTAGTGTACCTTGATTGAATATTTCAATCGTAAAGGTTACTTGACTTCCTGGTTGGAAAGGTCCTGGTGTTTCTTGTGCATCTAGTACTTTCGTCAATGCTAAGTCGAATACCTGACCTACTGGAATAGGTGCATGGTCATAATCATCGTGCGCATCCACCTCGCTACTAGGCGTATCCGAATTATCACTTGGTGTGCTATCGGTATCAGGTAGATTTAAAGCATTATCAGCATTTGTGATTTCTGCTCTATTTTCAATCTCCGTCAAGGTAGTATTTACTTCTAACTGAATTTGAACAGTTGCGGTACCACCTACTGCAATGGTTCCAAGAGTAGTCGTCGGATTTGGTCCTGCACCCCAACCATTGGTCGCATTGATAGATGCGGTAGCATCGTATATGAAATCGGAAGAAACATAATCTGTAACTGCTACATTCGTCGCTTCTAAAGTTCCTTCATTATTCACGGTTATATTGAAAACTACATCATCACCTGTGCTGATTTGACCATCGTTGTCATTGTCCACATAGCTCTCGTATACCTTAGTCAAGGCTAAGTCAAATACCTGCTCTATCTCAATGGTATGCGGATCATAATCATCTCCGCCCGTAGTATCGGTGGTGTCATCATCATTTGCATCTGGTGTCGTACCATCTTCTGAATCATACTGACTATCTACATCTGGTGTATTCACACCGCTATCATTAGTATCCGTTGCAAAAGCTATTTCTGCATTATTGGTAATAGAAGCTCCTTCGAAGTTCGCATCCACTGTGAAGGTAATCGGAATGACTACGTCATCGCCTGCTGGAATCATTGAAATCTCATTCAATAAGGTAGCAAGACCACCATTGCTTATCCAATCACTATCCGTCAAGGTCAAGCCTGTTGGGATGTAATCGTTTATTTCTACATCGTAGGCATCCAAGGTTCCTTGGTTATATACCGTAATGTTATACGTGACGGTACTACCTGGAACAATTGGTGTAGCACTGCTGCTATTAAAGGTCTTAGTTAATGCTAAATCAAATACTTGCTCTACTGTAATTTCAGATGGATCGTGATCGTCTTCATCACCTCCGGTATTATCCACTGTATTATCATCCCCTTGTACATCGTCATTTACGCCGTCTGCATTACTATCAATATCTGGTGTATTGATGCCACTGCCATCCGTTTCCGTTGCGAAGCTAATCTCTGCTACATTGACGATATTCGTTCCTTGGAAGGAAGGATCAATTTGGAAGGTGATGTCCACCAACTCACTGCCTTCGCTAACCAACACATCTGGAATTGGCGTAACTAAATTAGCCACTCCGTCTTGGTCATTATCTTCCCAATTACTATCCGCTAAGATCAAGCCTGCTGGAATGTAATCACTCAACTGAACATCATAAGCATCAATACTACCTTGGTTAATTACTTCAATCGTATAAGTAATCGTACTACCCGCTGAATATGGACCAGGAGTAGCCGTAGTATTTACCTCCTTAGTTAAGGCTAAGTCAAATACTTGACCTACTGGAATTTCTGCTGCATCATAATCATCTTGTGTAGGATCTTCATCACTAGGGGTGCTATCCTCATCTGCTAATCCAAGTGGGTTATCTGCCCCTTCGATTTCTGCATCATTCACAAGACTAGTACCTAGATATGCTGGATCAATTTGTAATTGAATCTGAACTGTTGAACTTGATCCTGCGGCAAGGCTGGCAATAGTTGTTATTGGATTTGGACCTGCGCCCCAACCATTAGCTACGTTTATAGCAAGAGTTGGATCATACACCATATCCGCTGGAACATAATCTACTACCGTCACACTATCAGCATTTAAACTACCTTCATTGCTCACTGTGATATTGAAAAGTACATCGTCGCCTGGACTCACTCTGCCATCATTATCATTATCTATATAGCTATCAAAGCTTTTCGCTAAGGCTAGATCAAATGTTTGCTGGATCGCTAAAGCCTCCATGTCGTTATCGTCCGTCCCATCTGGTCCAGACATATTATCGTTTGGTGTACTATCTGTATCTGTTGCATTTACGGGGCTGCCATTTTCTTCTGTTGCAAAAGAAATTTCAGCGTGGTTCACGATGCTATCTCCTTGGAAATTTGCATCTACGGTGAAGGTGATTGGAACTACGAAATCATCTCCTGCTGCAATAAATGGAATCTCATTATTGATCGTTGCTACTCCTCCTGAGTACGTCCAATCATTATCAGCTAAAATCAACCCTGTTGGCACATAGTCTTTCAATGCTACATCATAGGCATCCAAAGTTCCTTCATTGGTCACTCTAATATTGAAAGTGACTGTACTTCCTTGAACAATTGGGGTAGTTGAACTATTGCTAAATGATTTATCTAATGCTAAATCAAATGTTTGCATTACTTCAAATACTGCTGGGTCATGATCGTCCTCATCTCCATTTTCATTTAGAATCGTATCATCTCCTGTAACGACATCGTTTCCAGGAATACCATCAGGAGAACTATCTATATCCGTTGCAGTGCCATTAGAAGGATTCGTATCGTCATCTGCACTAGAGATTTCCGCTACATTCATGATAGGCGTTCTACTAGCATAGTTCGGATCAATTTGGAAAGCAATCGTTACAACCACAGAAGTATCTGCTGGAATCGTTGCGATTGAACTAACCAAATTAGCCGTCCCTAAAAAGCTAGTCCATGCTGGATCAACTAAGATTAATCCTGCTGGTATATACTCGTTCACTTGAACATTATAGGCATCTAAACTTCCTTGATTAAATACTTCTATTGCAAACTGAATAGTATCTCCTGGTGCGTAAGGACCAGGTGTAGCAAGGGTATCAATACCTTTGGTTAATGCCAAGTCGAATACTTGTCCGACTGTAATCGCTGCTGGATCGTAATCATCATTATCATTCGGGTTGTCTGCACCACCTGTAAAATCATCCGCTATATCATTATCAGAATTCAACTCACTAGGCGTGGAAGAATTATCACCAGGTGTACTATCATGGTCTCCACGACCAAGTATATTCGTAGCTCTCGTAATCTCTGCATTATTAATAATACCTGATCCTTGGAAATTTGGATCAATCATTAATGCTACTTGAACCGTTTGGCTAGTACCTGCTGGTACCGTACCTAAGTAGTTGGTGCCATCTGCATTCCAACCATTGATAACATTAATTGAATCGGAAGCAGTATAGATTAATTCAGCAGGAACATAGTCTTCTATCAAGACACTGTCTGCATCCAATGTTCCTTGGTTATAAACCGTTACATTGTATATAATATCATCTCCCGCACTGATCTGTCCGTCATTATCATTATCGATATAGCTATCAAATATCTTATTCAATGCTAAATCAAATAATTGCTCAATAGCAATTCCTTCTGGATCATAATCATCTCCACCATTGGTATCCGCTATATCATCGTTTAAGCTATCTGGTGTTGTACCCTCCTCAGAGTTGTACTCACTATCTACATCTGGAGTATTCACACCACTACCGTCCTCATGAGTAGCGAAAGCGATTTCTGCATTATTGGTAATGCTATCTCCTTGGAAGTTCGCATCCACCACAAAGGTGATCGGAACGACCACATTATCGCCCGCAGGAATAGCAGGAATCTCATTCAATAAAATAGCTGTCGTACCACTCAACATCCAATCTGTATCTTGAAGGGTCAATCCAGTTGGAACGTATTCATTTACTTGAATGTCATAAGCATCCAATGTTCCTTGGTTGTAAACCGTAATATTAAAAGTCACGGTACTTCCTGGTGCGATTGGTGTCGTGCTACTAGAATTAAATGTTTTGGTCAATGCTAAATCAAATACCTCTATTTCAATTTGTGCTAAATCCCAATCATCAATATCCGTTGGATCATTAACGGCATCATCTGTCGCTAACTCAGTAGCATCGTCTGAGCTACCATCTACTACCACTAAATCTCCATCAATATCCGTTGGTAGGGTTGTAGCTGGATCATTATCATCATCTGCATAAATAATTTCTGCATTATTGGTAACGGTCCCTACAGCCGCAGAATCAATACTCAAGCTAATGCTTAACGTCTGCATTCCACCTGCCGAAAGTGTAGGAATAGTTGCGGTGTAGCTAGTACCATTCAGAGTAAAATCTGGGCTACTTACAAAACTCATATTGCTTGGTAAGTAATCTTCTACTACGATGCTATCTGCATCAATCGTTCCTTGATTATAAACATTGATAGTGTATTCTACCGTATCTCCTACTAAATAAGGACTTGGGGAAGTAGCCGTATTCACCATCTTATTCAATGCTAGATCAAATACATCAATCGTGATTTGTTCTGCATCCAAGTCATCTATATTATCGTTTGTTAATTCCGACTCATCATCTGGACTACCTGTAACGCTAGTCAACGGATTATCAAAATCAGTTACTGGATCACCGTTTGGTCCGTTCGCTGAGGTGATCTCTGCATTATTAATAGCAGTACCTGTTCCAACAGCATCAATGCTCAATACGATACTTAAAGTAGTATCCTGTCCTGCCGCTAACATCGCTAAGGTATCCACATACTGCGTGCCTACTAAAGCAAAGTCTGTACTGCTTACAAAACTCATATTGCTTGGTAAATAATCTTCTACCACAATATTGGTTGCATCTAAAGTACCTTGGTTATAAACCACAATGTCATAAGCTACCGTGTCTCCTAACTGGAATGGTCCAGCAGACATTACTACTTTATCAATTGCCAAATCAAATACTTGACCTACTGGTACTTCTGCTGGATCGTAGTCATCTCTTGGTGCGGTTAAGTCTCCGTCATTGGATAATTCAGAAGTATCATCAATACTACCATCAATAGTCGTTGGTAAATTCCCACTATCCGTATCGTCTAAACCTAAGGCATTGGAACCATATACAATCTCTGCATTGTTGACAATGCTTGCCCCTTGGTATGCTGGGTCAATTTGCAAGATGACTTGTACCGTAGTACTTGCGCCTGCTGCCAAATTCGTGATAGCAGTAGTTACTACACTAGAACCTGATCCTGACCAAATAGAATTCATTGGGTTCGTACCAATAAAGCTCATGCTGCTTGGTACATATTCCGAAACAGATATACTATCTGCATCTACTGTTCCTTCATTGTAAACCGTGATGTCAAATATCACATCATCTCCCGCACTGATCTGTCCATCATTATCATGGTCAATGTAATTGGTATATGCTTTATCCAATGCTACATCAAACGTCTGCTCCAATGGAATACCTGCTGTATCCTGATCGTCTTGTGTTGGATCTTGATCGCTTGGCGTACTATCTTCATCCACTGCATTGACTGTGCTTCCATCTACATCCGTCGCAAAACCTACCTCTGCTACATTCGTAATGGTATCGCCTTGGAAGTTTGCATCTACCGTGAAGGTGATCGGTACGGTAATGCTATCACTTGGTGCAATCATGCCAATGACATTGTTTAAGGTCGCTATACCGCCATTATCCGTCCAGTCTGCATCTGCTAAATTTAAGCCCGTTGGGATGTAATCATTCACACTGATGTCATAGGCATCTACGGTTCCTTGGTTGTAAACCGTGATGTTGAATGTCACCATCGTTCCTGGTACGATTGGCGTTGCACTACTCGTTGCATATGCCTTCTTCAAGGCTACATCAAAGGTCTGCTCAATCGTAATCGTCGCTGGATCATGATCGTCTTCATCGCCTGCCGTGTTATCGGTCAAATCATCTCCGCCGATTACATCGCCATTGATGCCATCTGCTCCACTATCTACATCTGGGGTGTTGATACCGCTATTGTCTACTGCGGTAGCAAAGCTTATCTCTGCTACATTCGTGATACTCGTATCTTGGAAGGTTGGATCAACGGTAAAGGTGATGCTTACTGTGTCGCTCATCTCTGCTACCGTGATGGTATCTATCGTACTGTTTAAAGTAGCGATACCTCCATTGTTCGTCCAGTTGGCATCCGTTAACAGTAAGCCAGTTGGAATGTAATCACTTACCTGCACATCGTAGGCATCTAAACTTCCTTGATTATATACCACGATCTCAAAAGTTACTTCATCGCCTGGGCTTAATGACCCATCTGCATCTATATCATTATAAGTGCTATAAGCTTTGGTTAAAGCTAAATCAAATACTTGTCCTACTGGTACTTCCGCTGTGTCATAATCATCTTGGGTTGGTACTTGATCGCTTGGGGTACTATCTTCATCTGGCAGGTTCAATGCGTTGCCGTCATTCGTGATCTCTGCATGATTCGTGATGCTTGTTCCTTGGAACGTTGGATCTATGATTAAAGCTATCTGCACACTTGCTGTTGCACCTGCTGCTAAGGTATCTAAGCCAGTTACTGGGGTGGCTATATTGGTTGCATCCCAATTATGGGCGGTGTTGATACTTGAACTTACATAGCTCATATCTGCTGGTACATACTCTGTGATCGTTACGGTGTCTGCTCCAATCGTTCCCTCATTGGCTACCGTTAAAGTAAAGATGATGGTATCTCCTGCACTGATCTGTCCGTCGCCGTCGGCATCTAAGTAACTGTCATATACTTTCGTTAAAGACAGGTCAAAGGTCTGCTCTACTGCTATGCCTGCTGGATCGTAATCATCGCTTCCATCTGTTGCTGCTACATCATCATTTAATGGATCGCTCGTGCTACCATCTTGATCTGCTGGTGTGCTATCTTCATCTGGTGTATTCACTGTACCGCCATCTGTATCTGTGGCAAAGCCGATCTCTGCATTATTCGTTAAGCTATCTCCTTCAAAGCTTGGATCAACTGTGAACGTGATACTTACTACTTCATTATCATTGGCTGCTATGAATGGTATCTCATTATTCAATGTTGCTACACCACTATTATCTGCCCAATTTGCATCTGTTAAGATTAATCCTGTTGGGATATAATCGTTTACATTGATGTCGTAGGCATCTAAGGTACCTTGGTTGTACACGGTGATATTGAAGGTCACTGTGCTACCCGGTACGATTGGTGTTGCGCTACTTGAGGCAAATGTTTTGGTTAAGGCTAGATCAAATGTCTGCTCTACCATGATCTGTGCTGGATCATGATCGTCTTCATCGCCTCCTGCATTATTGATCTCATCATCTGCTCCTTGTATATCATCATTGATTCCATCTGCATTACTATCTACATCTGGTGTGTTGATACCGCTATTATCCACTGCTGTGGCAAAGCTTACTTCTGCTTCGTTTAGTAAAGTGCTGTCTTGGAAATTCGCATCTATTACAAATAAAATATCCACGCTCTCACTTCCTTCTGCCACACTTAACGTGTCTATTGGTGTTACTAAATTCGCTATACCATCTGCATCTGTATCTTCCCATAGTGGATCAATTAGGCTCAGTCCTGTTGGAATGTAATCACTTAACTGTACATCGTAGGCATCTAGGCTTCCTTGATTGTACACCGTGATCGTAAACTGTACCGTATCGCCTGGAGCGTATGGTCCTGCGTAAGTACTCGTATTTACACTCTTGATTAAGGCTAGATCAAATACTTGTCCTACCGTAATCTGCGCTGGATCAAAGTCATCTTCATCTGATGGGTTATCGCTTCCGCCATTGCTATCATCTGCTATATCATTATCGGTTGCCATCTCACTCGTACTACCTGCATCATTGCTTGGTGTACTATCTTCATCTGTTAAGCCTAAAGCGTTTGTTCCTCCTGTGATTTCTGCATTGTTAATGATGCTCGTATCTTGGAAGGTTGGATCAATTATTAGAGCGATTTGTACGCTCGTATCTGCTCCTGCGCTTAGGTTTGTTATGGTCGTGCTTGGTGTTGCATCCCAATTGTTAGCTATATTGATGCTTGCTGTTGATGGATAGATCATATCACTTGGTGTATAATCTGTTACCGCTACATTTGTCGCATCTAAAGTTCCTTGGTTATAAATAGTGATCGTGTACACCACGGTATCTCCTGCGCTTATTGCGCCGTCACCATCTGCATCGCCAAAGCTGTCATATACTTTTGTTAAGGCTAAATCGTAGGTCTGCTCGATGCTGATTCCTGCTGGATCGTAATCATCGCCACCTGTTGCATCTGCTATATCATCATTGTTTGGATCAGATGTGCTTCCGTCTTCTGAACTATAATCACTATCTATATCCGTTGCCATTGGGCCACCGTCTTCGTCTGCTGCAAATCCAATCTCTGCATTGTTCGTTAAGCTATCGCCTTGGAAGTTTGCATCTACTGTGAAGGTGATCGGTATAACCGTGTTATCCCCTGCTGCTAATACCCCGATCTCATTTAATAAGGTCGCTGTATCTCCTACCATCGTCCAATCGCTATCCGTTAGCGTTAAGCCATTTGGTACATAGTCTTGGATATTAATATCATAAGCTGGTATCGTCCCTTGGTTGTAAACCGTTACGTTGAATGTCACTGTGCCGCCTGGTACGATTGGCATCGTCGTCGCCGCCGTATTGATCGTCTTCATTAACGCTAAGTCAAACGTATCTATCGTTAGCTGCGCTAAATCCCAATCATCTTCGTCGGCTGGGTTATCTGCTATGCCTGGTGTACCTGCCGCTTCGTCCTCTATATTCCCGTCAGTTAGCAACTCTGTTGCATCATCTACTCCGCCACTTATATCCGTCAAAGGACTATCTTCATCTACTGGGGCTGGTGTCGTTGGATCACCATCGTTATCTGCATAGATAATTTCTGCATTATTCGTTACCGTGCCTGTTGAGCCTGCATCAATACTGGCAACAATCGTCAATTGTGTGGATGCACCTGCTGCTAGGCTGGCTATATCTGCTAAGTAACTACCACTTGTTAAAACAAAGTCTGGGCTACTTACAAAAGTCATATTGCTTGGTAAATAATCTTCTACTACGATGCTATCTGCTGCTAGACTTCCTTGGTTATATACCGTTATCGTGAAGGTGATTTGATCGCCTACTTGATAAGGTGCAGGGGTCGTTACTTCTTTGGTTAAGGCTAAATCAAATTCATCAATACTAATCTGCGCTAAGTCCCAATCATCTACATCTAATGGATTATCTGCCGTGCCTGGTGTTCCTGCTCCATCATCATTGATGTCGCCATCCGTGCCTAGCTCTGTCGCATTATTTGGACTACCATTAATCACTGCTAGATCGCTGTCTTGATCTGTTGGTGCGGCGGTACCTCCTGGTCCATCTGCTGCTGTGATCTCTGCGTTATTGGTTAGGGTGCCTACTGCGTTGGCGCCTATTTCTAAGAACAAGGTCAAGGTAGAATCTTGTCCTACTGGTAAGGATGCTATGCTTGCTAGTACCTGTCCGCTGGATACGCTAAACTCAGAACTTGCATCTGCTACAAATAGCATATTCGTTGGTAGATAATCTTCTACGGTGATATTGGTCGCCTCCATATTGCCTTGGTTATACACCGTAATAGCATATTCTACTGTATCCCCTATCGTGTATGGACCAACACTTACTGCTGATTTATTTAATGCCAAATCAAAATTACAATTGAAGCTACTAACAGAAATGGTGCAGTCGGTTGTACATCCATTGTTATCGGTGATCGTTACGGTATAAGTACCACCTGCTATATTTTCAATGGTATCCGTAGTCATGCCATTACTCCAAGCATATAGATAAGGACCTTCTCCACCAGTTGCTGTAACATATGCCTTCCCGTCCATTGCTCCACAGCCACTTTCGTTGGCTACTAAAGTAGAAGTACACGTTAATGCTGCTGGACCAAATAAGGTCGTATCGCAAGTACTGATACAACCATTGGCATCTTTAATAGTAATTGTATAGCTACCTATAACAAGATCAGTAAAAACATTTCCTGGTTGGTAAGTACCTCCATTAATGCTATATTCATAACCAATTGTTCCTCCAATTCCTGTTACCGTTATTTTGCCATCTGCTCCACTAAAACAAGAAATACTATCTGTGGTCAAAGTACAGCTTAATGCTGTTGGTGCAATAATGGTCACCTCACAAGTATCTATACAAGTATTAGCATCTGTGATAGTTACTTTATAAGTCCCCATCGTTAAATTACTAGCAGTCACACCAGTTTGTCCATCGCTCCATACATAAGTATAACCTGGTGTCCCTCCTGAAGTAGTGACCGTAGCACTGCCATCATTATTTCCTGGACAAGTAGCATCTACTTTTGTCATAGAACAAGACAAGGAAGTAGGTTCTGTTATGATAATATTACAACTACTTTCACAAGCAGTTGTACCCGTATTTCTTACATTTATAGTATAAGTTCCTGCTGCTAAATTAGCATAAGTAGAATCTGTTCCAACAATAGCCATATATGTTCCGCCATTAATGCTTAGTTCATAACTACCACTTCCTCCAGTTGCGGTTACTTTGAATGTTCCATCCATATCTCCATTACAACTGACATTAGCGATAGGCGTAATCGTACAGCTTGGTGCTGTTGGATTACCTATTGTTGCTGCGCAAGTACTAGTACAACCTAAAGAATCTCTTACCGTAAGGGTATAAGTTCCAGCAGATAAGCTAGTAAAGGAATTAGAAGTTTGAAAAGCACCACTGTTTAAGCTATACATATAGCCGCTCAAAACACTAGGTGTTCCTCCTGAACCAGTAATACTTATAGAACCATTGTTTGCGCCACAATCTGATTCATCTGTGCCAAAGGCAGTACAAGTAACGGGTGTTGGTTCATTTATTACGATAGTGCAATTGCTCGTACAACCGTTTGCATCTTTTACCGTAACTGAATGCGTTCCTGCTGCCAAACCTGAGAAATTCGTACCTGGTTGGTATGTTCCTCCATTGATGTTATATTCGTAAGGGCTGGTTCCGCCTGTTACGCTGCCTATGTTCACCTGTCCATCTGTTCCTCCATTACAACTTACATTGACAGAATCTAAGCTACAAACTAATAGTGCTGGTTCTAGTACCGTAATGTCGCAGCTATCTATACAGCCTTTCGCATCTGTAATGATTACTTTATAATAGCCTGCTGTTATACCTGTTACGCTCGCTGTGGTTTGACCACTTGACCAAGCATAAGTATAACCAGATGTACCTCCTGTCACGCTTACACTTGCTGTCCCCGTAGCTGTTCCATTACAAGTAGCTGCGGTCATACTCATCGTACATGCTAAGTCCGTTGGTTCGGTGATCGTAATATTGCAGGTACTCGTACATGAATTTTGACCTGTATTTCTTACCGTTACTGTATAACTGCCTGCTGCTAAGGTAGCGAAGGTCGTATCCGCTCCTGTCACCGTGTAGAAAGTAGTGCCATCAATACTATAATCATAACTACCACTTCCACCTGAGCCGCTTACCGTTAAACGACCATCATTGCCTCCTAAACAACTTACATTAGTGGAAGCAGTAATCGTACAACTTGGCGAACTTGGTGCAGTTAAAGTAGCCGCACATTCTGATGTACAGCCCAGAGAATCTTTTACGGTAATTATATAACTACCTGCTGATAAGTTAGTAAAAGTATTGTTGGTGGTATAAGTACCTCCGTTTAAACTATATTCATATCCTGATAATACACTTGGTGTTCCACCTGATACCGTTGATACCACTATTTGTCCATCGTTGATAGAACAATCTGATACATTGGTTGGATTAGTAGCGCAGCTCAAAGCTGTTGGCTCCGTAATACTTGTATTACAAGTACTGATACAGCCATTCGCATCTTTAACAGTGATCGTATAATTTCCTATTACTAAGTTACTAAAGGTAGTTCCTGGCTGGTAAGCTCCTCCATCTAAACTATATTCATAAGTTCCTGTACCTCCTAGCCCACTAACCGTAATGCTTCCATCTGTACCGTCTTTACAACTTACATTTGTAACATTGGTGAAAGAACAAGTTAATGCAACTGGTTCCGTAACCATAACGCTACAAGTTGTTTCACAACCATTGGCATCCGTTACAGTAACTGCATAGGTATTAGCAGCTAAACCCGTAGCGGTAGCAGTGGTTTGATTCGATGCGTTTGCATCCCATTGATAAGAGTAATTAGGCGTTCCATTAGCGGGAACAACGGTTGCTGTTCCATCCGAACCGCTATTACAACTAGTTGGGGTAAAGCCAGTTGTACAAGTCAATGCAGTTGGTTCTGTTAAGGTAATGGTACAAGTGCTAGTACAAGCAGCGTCTCCTACATTTCTTAATACTAGGGTGTAGCTACCTGCTGCTAAGCCAGTAAATATACTATCTATTCCTGAAGTACTAGTTCCAAAGGTCGTTCCTCCATCTATACTAAATTCATAAGTACCACTTCCGCCTGTACCACTTAACTTAATCGTACCATCGCTTCCTGCATTACAACTAACATTGGTAGCAAGTGTCGCACATACTGGTGCGCTTGGTGCTGCTAGACTAGCGATACAAGTGCTAATACATCCATTAGCATCTCTTACCGTTAAAGTATAATTGCCTGCTGTCAAATTTGCAAAAGTGGTATCTGCCCCAGTAACAGTATAGAAGGTAGTGCCATCAATACTATAATCAAAAAGCCCTGTGCCTCCAGAACCGTCCACTCGAATCGTTCCATCTCCAGCTCCACAATCCGATTCATCAGTAGTAGCTATAATAGTGCAAATTACTGGAGTAGGTTGGTTGATGGTTGCGGAACAAGAATTAGTACATCCATTAGCATCTTTAATAGTTACAGAATACGTACCTGCTGCCAAACCAGTAAATACATTGCCTGGTTGGTAAGGCCCTCCACTTAAACTATATTCATACCCTACCGTTCCTCCAGTACCTGTTACTGTTAATTTTCCATCTGAACTTCCATTACAACTGGCATCAGTAGGTAACAGGGAACAGGTTAAGGCAACTGGTTCGTTGATAAGTACCGTGCAACTATCTATACAACCATTGGCATCGGTAATAATAACTTTATAATTACCTGCTGCTAAATTACTAGCCGTTGCGGTTGTTTGAACAGGGGAAGAATCCCAAGCATAGGTATAACCTGCGGTGCCTCCCGTAGGCGCAACGGTAGCTGTACCATCTGCTCCACCATTACAGCTAACATCTGTTTTGGTAGCCGTACAAGATAGATCAGTTGGTTCTGTTATGATAATCGTACAACTACTTTCACAAGCTGTCGTACCTGCATTTCTAACTTTTATAGTATAAAATCCAGCGGATAAGTTTTGGAAGGTAGAATCTGTTCCACTAATTGCATTGAAACCACCACCATTTATATCTATCTCATAAGATCCACTTCCGCCTGCTGCAGTTACTGTAAAGCTACCATCCATTCCACTATTGCAACTTACGTTTCCTACGAGAGCAGTAGAGCAAGTGGGTGCAGTTGGATTATTAATCGTTGCGGAACAAGTAGATGTACAGCCATTGGCATCTCTAACGGTTAGGGTATAACTACCCGCCGCCAAATTTTGGAAAGTAGTATCCGTTCCTACCACGGCAAAGAAAGTAGTACCGTCATAGCTATAAGAGTATGGAGCAGTACCATCTGAACCAGCGATCTGTATCGTACCGTCAGCAGCACCACAGTCCGTTTCATCTGTAGGTGTTGCAGTACAAGTTAAAGCTAGTGGTTCTGTTAATGTTTCTTTAGCAATAACTGTACAGCCATTAGCATCTGTTACTGTTACGGTATAAGTACCTGCCGCCAATCCTGTAGGGTCTTGAACATCATCGTCTGGTGTATCAGGACCATCTATATCCCAATCATAGGTGTAAGGCCCTGTTCCTCCAGTTACATCTAAATCAATAGCTCCCGAAGAAGCCCCATTACAATGTACATGAGTAGGAATGGTATCTAAAACAATAGGTGCTGGATCCCCAATCATAACGGTACAACTCGTTGCACAACTATTATCATCCGTAACCGTCACCCCATAAGTTCCTGCTGCTAAGCCAGTAGCTGTTGCAGTGGTCTGGCTACTTGCATTCGTATCCCATAAATAGGTATATCCAGCCGTCCCACCCGTAGGTGTAACCGTTGCTGACCCGTCACTCCCACCATCACAACTGGCATCTACTCCTACAATAGCGCAGGTTAAAGTAGCTGGTTGTGTAATAGTAATATTGCAAGTACTAGTACATAGGCTTTGCCCCGTATTTCTAACCGTTACGGTATAACTTCCTGCTGCTAAAGTAGCAAAGGTCGTATCCGCACCAGTTACCGTATGGAAGGTAATACCATCAATACTATAGTCATAAGTACCCGTTCCATTTTGTCCTGCTACCGTTAAACTACCTGTGCTATTGCCGAAGCAATCCACATTGACACTTGAGATGATCGTGCAGGCAGGCGCACTTGGCGTATTAACCGTAGCCGTACATTCACTGGTACAACCATTGACATCTCTTATTGTAACCGTATAACTCCCTCCTGAAAGATTAGTGAAGGTATTTCCAGACTGGTAGGTCCCTCCATTTAAACTATATTCATATGCTCCTGTGCCTCCTAGTCCAGCAATTGAAATTTGCCCATCGTTAGTAGAGCAATTAGATGCATCTGTTGGGGTTGCCATACAAGTAAGAGCAGCCGGTTGTATTAAAGTAGTGTCACACACAAACGTACAACCGTTGGCATCTTTAATAGTAATAGAATGTGTACCAGGTGCTAGACTGGTAAAAATATTACCTGGCTGATAAGCACCACCATTGAGGCTATATTCATAAGAACCTGTACCGCCTGAAGCAGTAGCCGTTATCGTACCATCTGCAGCTCCATTACAAGTAATATTAGTAATGGCTAGATTACAAGCCAGTGTATCTGGTTCTATAATAGTTACCATACAGCTATCCAAACAGCCATTGAAATCCGTTACAGTCACTTTATAATCACCTGCTGTTAAGCCAGTTACGGTAGCTGTTGTTTGACCATTACTCCATAAGTAAGTATATCCTGCTAAACCACCAGAAGGTACAACCGTAGCTTCCCCATCTATACTTCCATTACACGTAATATCCTGCTTATTGATCGTACAACTAGGAAGTGGATTAACTGTTACACTATAAGTACAAGTAGAGGAACAAGTGCCGTCTGATAAAATGAGCGTTATGGTAGCATCTGCTGTACCAAAATCAATCACAACCGAATCAGCTGCACTACTTTGAATAGTGGTGCCAGTACCTGCTACAGACCAAGTATAAGTGTACCCACCTGTATCGGCAGGACCTTTATACACCATTGAGGTGCTATTGCCACATACTTCAGCCGCTCCAGTAATAGAACATGGCAAAGCCGCTGGTTCTGTTAATATAATAGAACAAGTAGCGGTGCTACCTAGATTATCTGTTACGGTGGTCATATAAGTACCTGCCGCTAAACCAGTAATCTCATAAGTGTTACCTGCAATATTTAGACTATCTAAATTGCTATCATTCCAAGCATAGTCAAAAGGAGTAGAAGAACCTGTTAGGGTAACCGTTAGGTCACCAGAATTATCCCCATTACAAGTTAAATCAGTCCCTGTAATAGCACAGCTTAATTGACTTACTGTGAATTGGGCAGGATCATGGTCGTCCTCATCTCCATTTGTATTGTCAATAATATTATCGTCCGTCAAATCATTCGTCTCTCCTGTTTGATTAAAATTAGTAGCATCAGGCGTACTATCCTCATCCGTTTGTCCATTCGGATTAGTAGCATAGCTAATTTCAGCCCAGTTCGTAATACTAGTACCTGTGAAGGTTGAACTAACTTCTAAATCAACGGTAAAGCGAATGGTATCTCCCGCAGATAAAGTATCAATAGCAAACGCCCCTCCTCCTAGTTCGGATACGGTCGTATTATATCCTGACGGAGTAGCCGCAACCATTGTGGTTGGGTTACTTAGATATACCATATCTGTAGGAACATAGTCTTGGACATTAATGCTATCCGCAGGAACAGACCCTTGATTGATAATGGTAATGGTAAAGCTGACGGTATCTCCCGGTGTTACTGTCGTTGCTTGACCTGCGCTTAAATCTTTCATTAAGGCTAAATCAAATGTCTGAGTAACCGCAATTCGAGCTGGATCATGGTCGTCTTCATCCCCATTGGTATTATCTATGATATTGTCATCTGTCAAATCATTTGTTTCACCTGTTTGGTTAAAATTAGTACCATCAGGGGTACTATCCTCATCTGTTAAGCCAGCCAAGTTGGAACTTTGACTAATTTCAGCCCAGTTATCAATAGAGGTACCCGTAAAAGAAGGATCAACCTGAAGGGTTATATCAAAACGAACCGTGTCGCCTGCTGCTAAGGTGTCAATACCAAATTCTCCATTTATAGTGCCTTCTGTTATGGTTGTTGAAACCCCATTGCTAGAAGTAACAATAGTAGTTGGATTACTCACGTAGTTCATATCGCTAGGGATATAATCCATTATTGTAATACTGTCCGCCGCCAGGGAACCCTGATTAACAACCGTAACGGTATAAGTAACATTACTACCTGGTGTAACTGGAGAAGTTTGGGTAGAACTTAGTTCCTTCATTAAAGCCAGATCAAAGACCTGTTCTACTCTTACTAAAGCTGGATCGTGGTCATCTTCATCAGTTGTATCTGTAGAACCGCCCACTGTTCCAGTGCCATCTCCCAACACATAATCATCCGCATCACTTTCTGGATCGCCTCCTGCATCATTCGTTCTAGTAGAGTCAGGCTCCGAATCAGAGTCTAATAATGCCACACCCAAAGTATCCGTTTGGTAGGCTATTTCCGCAAAATTTATTAAAATAGAATCTGTAAAGGTTGGATCAATTTGCGCGCTTAGCGTTATAACGGTAGATTGACTAGGTGCTAATCCTCCTGTACTCAATTCCCCATCTGCCACAGTCAATAGTTGATAGGCAGTTGAATCATTTACAGAAGTCCAGCCGTCGCCAGCAACAAGATTAAAACCATCTGGTAAGTAATCATATACTAATATACTATCTGCATTAATATCTCCTTGATTATATACAGTTACGGCAAAATCCACAGTATCCCCAACAGAGTAAGGTCCTGCTGAGGTGATTGTTTTGGTTAGTGCCAAATCCATACAAGCCTCTTCAACCACAAAAGGGCAACAAAGCCCTGCATCACAACCCTCATAGGTACTTTCAAAATAATAGGTACCTGCCATAGTTATATCTATCGTACTCGTGCTGGCACTAGTAGGATAAGGCACCGTATCTCCAACGGAAAGCCCTCCACTACCATCAGCGTCATACACCCTATACCAATATACATCGGTAGCCCCAGTAGGAGCCGTTAGTTCGATAGTGTCTTTATTTGTGACACATATCTTAATAGGTACAGAAATGCAGGCAGTGGCTATATCATCCTCCCCATAATTGTAATTACTAGGAGTCGCATCCGAGTCGTTTGCATCCACCAAAGGCGTAGTTATTTCTGCCTTACTAAAAGATACTCCTTCACACGCAACCGTTGCGTCAAATGTTAAGGTAGTAGTCACTTCAGTAGTGTCCAAATCTTCTAATAGCCAAGTTATAGCGTGGGTAGTAGCATTATAAGTTGCTGAACCAGTTGCTGCGCTGTACGTGCTACCCAGGGAAAGATTCGTAATATCAGTCAGACAAGGGGATAGTGAATCCGTTAGTATTACATTTTTAGCTGTATCTCCATCTAAATTAGATACCACAATAGTGAAAGTAACAGTGGACCCTATTGTTGGTGTAGGATTATCTACGGTATGATCTACCGTAATATCATATTGACCAAAAGCAGAAAAACTCGCAATAAAGAAAAATGCCAATAGAAAAAATCCTTTACCCATACACTTATTGAAATAAGAATACCGATAAGAATTTTCATTCTTGCTACTGTCAAGAGGATTTGAAATAGAAATGCGCTGCTTTCGACTACTTTTAAAAAGTATCTGTTTTTTCATAGATGAAGTAGGTTGATAAGTACATGTACTTTTATTGGGAGTGGAGAATCTACAAATGACAATCATTTGTGGGGTTTAAGCCTTGGTCTTCTCTATTTTTGTTGCTATGAGGAGTGTATAATTGAGGTTGTATATCAAAAGGGGGAGAAACAAATAGCAATTAAAGACTTATTGGACTTTTCTTCTTGCTATTTTAAACGAAACTGTGACAGCATAAAAGAGACTCAATAAATCAACACAATGGCTTTTTATGCGATTGTCCGAAGAAGACCCTTATCTATATTTCCTTGTTTTAAAAAAAAAGTATATCTTTGCGATCCTTTATAAATGTCTATTATTTTTAATTTCAAAAACGAGTAGTGATGGACGCTATAAAATTTGTTGAAGAGCAATTTTTAAAAGAAAATACATTCCCAGAATTTCGGCCAGGTGATAATGTGGCTGTAAGTGTAGAGATTGTAGAAGGTGACAAGAAGCGAACACAGGTCTTTCGAGGGGACGTTATTCAAATCAAGGGATCAGGTAGATCCAAAACCTTTACTGTAAGAAAAATGTCGAACGGTGTAGGGGTGGAGAGAATTTTTCCACTTGCTTCTCCAAGTATCTCTGATATTAAGGTACTTAAAAGAGGTAAAGTACGGAGAGCTAAGTTGTACTACTTGAGAGAATTAGTTGGTAAGAAAGCTAGAATTAAAGAAAAAGCTTTCACTAAAAAGAATTAATTCACATCAGTTATTATATTTTCAAAAGGGGCTAATGTCGGCAATGACGATTAGCCCTTTTGTTTTTTAATAGGGTTATTGAAAGTTATTACCTATTTTGTTTATAGATGTTCATGGGAAGGGTTATTGGCTTAAAATCTTAGCCAATAGATCATACCTTTTATCTGAAATCATCCATCAAATGCACCAGCATTTTTTTTCGCTACTGATGTGACAAGGTAGTTCAAAAATTAAAAAAATCATTAAAAAATTTCTCAAAAAAAAATACAAGGTGGTACGATTCGTGCAGAAAGAATAGTCTAACGCAAGTTGCGATAAATCGTCAACTTGAGAAATTTCAATTCCAATGGTAAACGCTCAAGAGCCACTTGTTTTGGAATTTGGAGTTCGAATTTTAGAATTCAACTATATTCCTTTCTCTCCAAAAGGAATCCAACTATCCTCATTTTTTTGACGACCTAATATTTACACCATCCTCCCGAACCTCTGCTTCCCAATTAACTCCATTCGAGAATTAAATTCTGATCCATGTATCTGCGTAAGTCTTATGAATTGCGGACTAGCGTCTTATTCAAAAAATAGCCATTAATATTTGTCTAAACTCTTAATTCTAAGTCTTCCTAACGCTTTATAGCGTTCCTTCTCAAGCAACTTTTTCCTCCCTTGTTATCAATACAATTTGCCTCCTTATTTTTTAAATAATCTACTAGGCTAAAAATAGCGTTTTAGCCAGAAAAACCGTTTTGAATGTCAAATCTATTTAGAAGCAACAACTTTGTACTAACAAAATCATTTTACCTATTTGGCTTCTTATTGCTAAGTGTTATAGGATTTAGCCAGCCAAATGGTCTCAAAGAAAAGATTGAAAACAAACGGCAAGAGATAAATAATACGCAACCCAAGAAGGTCTTTACTAAAGAAAGAAAAGATAAATTAAATCAAAGAGCCAAAAATGTACTGCGTGATTATGAGCTATTCAGTATATCCGCTAATACGGTATCAACCATCGTTAATAATCAAGATAGTGTATTGCGACTTACCCTTCCTTTTCAAGACAAAGAATACACCTTAAACTTAATAAAATCAGAAATATTTAGTCCGGATTTTAAAATAGTTCAAGTCTCTAAGCCCAATCGAAAAATAAACTATGCTAAAGGAGCTTATTATTTTGGAGAAGTCGATGGGGAGCCTGAATCCCAAGTTGCAATAACTGTATTTAAAAACAAAGTAAGTGGAATTATCACTTTAAATGGTGAGCAGTATTCACTAGGGAAAGTAAAAAATGAGCAACAGCATATCCTGTACAAATTGAAGGATATTTCGGGTTTGCCTGCCATAGAATGTTTAACAGATGATGCTATCCATTTTAAAGGAAATCTCGTTAGGAATCTGAGTGAATCGAGGTCTTCAAATAATGCTGGTAATTGTGTAGGCCTATATATTGAAACAGCCTATGACATGTATCAAAATTTGGGTAGCGTTTCTAATGTGACAGATTTTACCACAGCCTTATTAAATGAAGTCTTCACCTTGTATGCCAATGAAAATATTAATATGCACTTGCAAGAATTAAAGGTATGGGATGTACCAGATAATTATGGTATAGATTCTAAGGAAGATCCAGATAATTCTGTAAGCCTTAATGATTATTTAACCAACTTTAGAAATAGATTAGGTGGTAATTATAATGGAGATTTAGCACATTTATTAACATTTTCTTCTTCTGGTGGATTAGCTTATGTAGATGTTTTGTGTAGTGGGGTATATGGTGTTGGCGTAAGTGGTATTAGCAATACCTTTGAAACGGTACCTACTTACTCTTGGTCGGTAGAAGTTATCACCCATGAATTAGGACATAATCTAGGCTCTAGACATACGCATGCCTGTGCTTGGAATGGAAACAACACGGCCATAGATGGTTGTGGTCCTTTAATAGGCGTCAATGAGGGTTGTGATGGACCCATTCCTACTAAAGGCACCATTATGAGTTATTGCCATTTAGTGACTAGTGTTGGTATTGATTTTAGCCTAGGGTTTGGTCAACAGCCAGGAGATTTAATTCGAGACCGAGTGTATAACCGAGCTTGTTTGAGCCCCTGTACGCTTTCTAGATGTGGTACAGTCGGTCAGGCATGTGACGATGGAGACGACTGCACCTATGGAGAAGTATATGACGAAGCGTGCAATTGTATAGGAGGCATACCTCTAGTAGATACAGATGAGGACGGTATTTGTGATACTTTAGATCAATGCCCAAATTTGGATAATAGCTTAATCGGCACTGCTTGTGATGATAGTAATCCTTGTACTACTGGTGAAACTTACGATGCAAATTGTAATTGCTCTGGAGGAAAAATAATTGACACAGATAACGATGGCATCTGCGATGCAGAAGATACTTGCCCAGATTTAGCGGGTACTATTGGAGCTTTTTGCGAAACGCCTGATGTGCCAAATGGCGGTATTATTTCCGCTGATTGTCAATGTGTCTCAACATCAGATTGTCCTGGTATTGATAATGAATTAATCGGCACCTCTTGTGATGATGGCAATGATTGTACCACTGGCGAAACCTATGATGCGAATTGTAATTGCTCTGGAGGAAAAATAATTGACACAGATAACGATGGCATCTGCGATGCAGAAGATACTTGCCCAGAT
>CALJIQ010000215.1 GCA_937973995.1 uncultured Saprospiraceae bacterium | reverse complement strand
GACGAAGAAATAAATAACTTACCCAAATTTTGTCTCCCGCAAAGTATCGCCGAGGATACGCTAAGGTACGCAAAGCTAGACCTTTTACTAACTTAGCGTACTTTGCGAAACCTTAGCGATCCTTTGCGAGAAATACCTATGTGGGTAGGTTATTTATTGCCGAAGCCCTTACGTGGTGAAAATTGTTTGATGATAAGTACATCGATAGAAATGACGAAATCCCGTCCGATGGGGAGGCTCATCGGACGGCGACAGCCATCCGACGAGTAAATTAACTGTTTCGTTAATTCTGTCTAACTACTGAGCACGTTGACAATCCAACCATCACTTCCAAAATCACTCACTAGCCCATCTGTTTCTCAAATTTCTTTTTCCAATAGCGCAGCAAACCAATGGCACTCATGACCGTAGGGTTAGATTTTTCATAAGATGCGAGAATTTCTTTTTCAACCCCATAATCAATGAGTTGCTGAAGCGTATAAGCACTAAAGAGGGGGGCGATTTCTTCAAATGATCTATTTGCCTTGAAGTGCGGTAAGATCCAATTGGACCAATCTTGTAGGATGAATTTTAGATCTGTATAATGCTTAGGTAAGTTGCTTACCTTGCCAAAATGGGTTAGATAAATATGTTCTAGATCTAATGCTTCTAAAACGGCAATGGAGTTCATCCAATCTTCGATATTGATATCGGGGGGAGGACAAGGCGGCACTACCATTCCAGTTGCCCCTATTTTAACCCCTGCTACATCTCCCGCTATTAATTCTTTACCGATTTGCCAGGAAAGGTGATGCTTCGCATGACCAGGTGTGAACCAGGCGATCAACTCCGTATCTCCAACCGTGATTTTTTCTCCATTGGCAACGGTTACTAGCTGATTGGCTGGAATAGGTTGTAGATCGCCCCATAATTCGTACATTCTCTCCTTATATATTCTTTTAGCAGAATCCATCAGTTTAGAAGGGTCAATCATGTGGCGTTCTCCGAAGGGATGTAAATAGACAGTAGCGCCATGTCTAGCAAATGCCCAAGCTGCGCCAGCGTGGTCTAGGTGGATATGCGTGATGAATACGTGTTTTACATCAGAAAGATGATAATTTTTGGTAGCTAGAAACTGCTCGACTTGCGCAAGCGTAGCGTGAGGCCCCGTTTCTATTATAATGGGTCCTTCGCTAGTTTCTTTAAGAAATGCAGCGGTAGATTGTTCCGTTCCTTGGAAGAGTAAATCAATTATTTCAATCATAGATTCCATATAAAATTTATAAAACTAGCATTTTTTCTGAAGTTTTAATTAATAGATACCCATCTGGCTTAGCATTGATGATTTACGGAATAAAATATACTATGTCACAAAAAGTTGAAAAAAAAAGACCATTAAAAAGATTCCTCGAATTTAATAGTTTGTGACAAAGACAATTTTTTTTTTTGAAAAAAAAATATGTAGCTAAAATGCTATAACTCTGAAAGTTAGCTCTTTAAATATACCCTTTTTTTGCAAAACTAAATGTTAGCTACTAATAGCTGACACTTTTCTTTCAAATACCCTTTTTTTTCCTTAAATTTGAATCCGTAATCAATAATGAACATCATTATTTACTTTGAACAGCCCTCCTTCTTTTAAGAATTACTTCCCCCCCTTAGTTTAATTCTCAGGAGTGTTCAAGTTCCATTTTAGTATTAATTAGGTAACACCCCCTAATTATACTATCCTTTTCTGACCACTTACAATAAAAAGTCACTAAAGAGATAGTATTCTAACACTAAACAAAAAGTGAAGGATACTATGAAAAATTCTCTAAGAGTTCTTATCATCGAAGACAATGAGAGTCTTCTTCTTTTATTAAATCATTACTTAGGTAAACGCCACGAGGTACATTCTTCCAAGAATGGTCTTGATGCTATGAGCAAAATGTCCAATGGGTTAATTCCCGATGTTATTCTTTTAGATTGGAATATGCCTATCATGGACGGCGAAAGATTTCTGGAAGGAATCCGCTCTAGCAGTTTTTACAAAAATATACCTGTCATTATCATTTCGGGTAGTAAAGACTATGAGCAGCTCTCTGAAAAAATTGAGATAACTCATTCTTTTTACAAGCCGTTTGATCCTAAGGTGTTAGATCAAAAGATTGAGGAACTCTTTATTTGAGAAAACCAAATCTAATTAATAAGTCAAGTGATACTTTCAATTCACAACTTTAAATCTCCCTGATACTTGCGATAGACCTAATAACAGAAAACTATTTTATCCCTAAGTTTTACGCTTTGTAGGTGCCCCCTATAAAGAATTATTTACCAAACTTCTAAGGATAATACAATACTATGGGTTTTTCAAATTTGTCAGATGCCTCTGTTAGTGACAACCAATTATTTTTAAATAAATACAAGAAAGAGCGTAATGGTCAGCTTGTCATAAACATTCCAAACGACTATTTACTTTTCTCTCTTTTATGTCTTAAGAATTTATCCCGAGTTTTAAAAAATCACAACCCGTTACCACGGGCGATTATAGTGGACTTGGATGTGTTTTCTTTAGAACAGGTTGGACCTGTACTAAATGAACTGAAATATAAATCGTCTTTTTCTGCTATTCCTATAATAGGAATTACGAGTAAGCGGGAGGAAATTAATCCAGCTTTACTTTTAAAAGCAGGGCTAGATGATTGTTACTACGGAGACGTAGATTGGACTAATATTGACAAAAGAGTTCAATTTTTAGATCAATACAAACTGAGTATTACGGTGCTAAATGAACCGCAAAAATCAGATGCTTATAAAATTCCAATTGAGAAAAGACTATTTGATATAGTGGCATCTGGCATTGGTTTGTTGTTATTAAGTCCATTATTCTTAGTAGTGGCGGTGCTTATCAAACTTGAGTCAAAGGGACCAGTTTTCTATACTTCTAAAAGGATAGGAACGGGGTATCAGGAATTTGATTTTATCAAGTTCCGATCCATGAGAGTCGATGCAGATGAGCAGTTGAAAAAATTGGCGCATTTAAATTCTTACGGAGGTAAGACTGATAAAAAAAGCGTCTTCTTTAAAATGAAAAATGATCCTCGTGTGACTAGGATAGGCCGGGTCATTCGGAAAACGAGCATTGATGAGCTTCCTCAATTAATCAACGTTTTTCGAGGTGAAATGTCCGTGATTGGGAATCGCCCTTTGCCATTGTATGAAGCAGAGAAAATGACAAAAGATGATTGGGCAAGACGATTCTTAGCACCTGCGGGTTTGACAGGACTTTGGCAAGTTGACGAGCGAGGAAAAGATAATTTGAGTACAGAAGAAAGGGTCGCCTTAGATTGTTCGTATGCAAAAGGCGTTTCCTTATTTACCGATATTAAAATCTTACTGCGCACATTACCCGCAATGTGGCAAAGAAGTTAGTGTAGAGTAGATTAAATTTTAACCACTTACAAATTAAAAAACATGCAGAGTAAATCTCTAGTAACCTTCATCACGGTTAACTATAACCAGATGGAGCTAACCTTGGAATTGATTGATTCCATTTACCAACACACTATTGTTCCTTTTGAAATAATAGTGGTTGACAATGATTCTAAAGTTAATCCTAAAGAAAAAATTCAGGAATTATATCCTGACGTAAGAGTAATTGTAAGTGGTGTAAACAGGGGCTTTGCTGGCGGTAATAATATTGGTGTAAGAGCTAGCGAAGGTGAGTACTTGTTCTTTATTAACAATGATGCTGTTCTGACAGAAGGAGCATTGGAGACAATGCTGAATACTTTCACGGAACATCCAGATGCAGGTATAGTTTGTCCATTGATATGCTATTATCCTGAAAATGAAGGAGTTGACATCATTCAATATGCAGGTGCCACCGACGTTAATCCTTTCACGGGGAGGAATAAAATTCTCGGTGAAAGGGTCAAAGACCAAAGACAATACCGTCAGTCAAAGCCCACTTTTTATGCCCACGGTGCAGGAATGCTTGTTCCTAGAAAAATTATCGAAGAGGTAGGCAGCATGTCGGAAGATTACTTTTTATACTATGAAGAATTGGACTGGTGTGAACGAATAAGAAAATCTGGCTACTCCGTTATTATCCAACCTAACGCTAAAATTTACCATAAAGAGTCCATGTCTGTAGGGCAACATAACCCTATCAAGACATACTATTTAACTCGGAATCGTATCTTGTTTATGGCGATGAACAGACGTAGAGAAGAGTTCCTCTTCTTTATCTTGTTCCTTTTGCTGTTTACCATCCCGAAGAACACATTAATGTATTTAATAAGAGGTCAAAAAGAACATCTTCAAGCCTTTTATGAAGCGATATGTTGGCATTTTAAAAAGGAACGTTCTCCGCAACGAGTGGTATCCTTGAAATAGAGCTTTTGGAACGAATTGCTACCACAACTATTTAAGTTTAAGTGCAATCAAAACGTGACTGGAAGTTGCACTAATTTAGTATTCTATTGAAATTGAAGATATAATTACTTAACTTACCTTTTCTTCAATCCTATTCCTTCCTCCTTCCCCTGTAAGTACTCAATTTTGAATGATAAATTTTGAATTTCGAATGGGCAGTCAACATATGACTTAGTGTTTTCGTCCTAATGCATTTCGTTTTATTCAAAATTCATCATCGAGGACTTACCTTCCCCTATATTGTACAATATTACATTTTAAATACTATGGAAATCTTATACGTATTACTGGCTGGGTTGGTATTCTTTTTTTTACTGTTTCCTTTTTTTACTGTACTACTTTCTCGTTTTTCAAAAGAGCGAATAAATGTTAAAAAAGAGCCAACACCCTATGATTTTGCTTGTATTATAACGGCCTATAAGAATAGTGAAATCACCCAACCTTTAGTCAATTCTTTACTCAAACAAAACCATTCAAATTTTCATATTTATGTGGTGGCGGATAATTGTGAGGCGGTAAATTACCCGATTCAAGATGATCGATTAAGTGTCTTCTTCCCTGAGGAACCACTGAATCTAAAAGCAAAATCAATCATTTATGCCGTGGAGCGTTTTGTAAGGCAGCATGAATATACCATCATTTTTGATGCAGATAATTTAGCACATCCTCAATTTTTAGAAACGATTAATCAGTATGCTAATAATGGGTATAAGACGATTCAAGGTCAACGGACGGCTAAAAACTTAGATACTGTATATGCTTGTGCAGATTCAACAGGGGAGTTTTATAAAAATTACATAGAACGGTATGTGCCTTATTTGTTGGGTTCTTCTTCTGTTATTTCTGGATCGGGCATGGCAGTAGAAACGGAGCTATATAAGTCTTATCTATACGGGGAAGAAATTCAAAAAGGGCAGCATTTATGGAAGAAGATGCTGCAAGAAGATAAGATTTTGCAAAACTTCCTTTTAAGGCAAGATGAAAAAATTGTATTTGCCAAGAATGCAATTGTTTACGACGAAAAAGTAACCCAATCTGCTCAGGTAGAAACACAACGCAGTCGCTGGTTATATTCCTATTTTCAAAACTTACCTAACTCTTCTGGATTGTTGCTCAAAGGCTTGCTGAGTCTAAATTGGAATAAAACCTTCTTTGGTATTATAACGATTGCACCTCCTTTATTTATTTTACTATTCTTGGGTGTTCTATTGTTTGGGCTAGGCTTCTTTTTTAACCCATTTTATGCATTGGCAATGTTTGTTGGCTTGGGTATTTTTAGCCTCAATGTGTTGTGGACCTTATATCTTTCCAACGTCCCAAAGGCAATTTGGTCTGCTTTATGGGGGATTCCACTTTTTATAGGAAAACAAATCACTGCTTTATTTAAAATGAAAGACCCCAATAAGAATTTTAAGCATTCCGAACATACTGTTTCAGTGAATATTGAAGACTTGGTGAAATAAAGACTCCTGTCCGTAGGAGGCATTTTTCCTTGAAAAAACAGGAACTATACTTAATAATTTTTAATTTTCTGACGTTTTTATAAAAAATCAGAAATTATGAAAAATTTGCTAAGAGTATTGTTGCTAGTTGCTATCGTTGCAGGTGGATTTTTTGCAGGAGTTTCTTGGAAAGCTACCGATAAAAAACCATCTGACTGGACTAAAGATACAGAGGAAGACACCCTTGAAATTTACTCAGACGAGGAGACTTTGGCTAGTCCGCCACCAAGAGATTTAAGAGAGGCAGAAAGTGCTACTATACGACTATTCGAGCGTGCAACGCCGTCTGTAGTATTCATTACCACTTCCAACGTAAGACGTAATTACTATTCCAGAAATGCAATGGAAGTGCCTCGCGGGAGTGGATCTGGCTTTATCTGGGATTACAAGGGGCATATTATTACCAACTATCATGTCATACAAGGAGCAGATCGTTTGCAAGTGACTTTAGCAGATCAAACTACTTACGATGCTGAATTAATTGGCGTAGCTCCTACCAAAGATTTAGCTGTCCTACGCATAAAAGCACCAGAAAGCAAATTAGATCCTATACCAGTTGGCAAGTCCTATAATTTAAAGGTGGGACAGTTTGTTTTTGCTATTGGCAATCCCTTTGGTTTAGACCAAACCTTGACGACTGGAATCATTAGTGCATTGGGGCGGGAAATTAATTCAGTGGGTGGATTGCCCATACGTGATGTCATCCAGACAGATGCTGCTATTAATCCAGGTAATTCAGGTGGTCCTTTGTTGGATTCTTCTGGCAGACTAATCGGTGTAAACACAGCTATCTATAGCCCTTCTGGTGCTAGTGCTGGGATCGGTTTTTCTATACCTGTGGATGTAGTAGATTGGGTTGTTCCAGATTTGATTAAGTATGGCAAACTACGAAGACCTACCTTAGGAGTAGAAACAGCTACTCCCCAAATTGCAGATCAAATTGGCGTAGAAGGCGTACTAATCATTAATGTTATCGAAGATAGTGCGGCTGATCGTGCAGGCATTCAACCTACCTATAGAGACCGAAATGGGCGACTTCAATTAGGGGATGTTATTAAAGCGATTAACGGGGAAAAGATAAAAAATAGAAAAGATTTATTATTGCTATTGGAAAAGTACAAAGTAGGTCAAAAAATACGCATCACCATAGAGCGAGAGGAGGAACAATATGAACTGCCGTTGGTTTTAGATCCATCTAATTGACTTGTTTTATAAGAAATAGCCTTTGGATTTCGTTATCCACTTAGTCAATCATTAATAATCATTTATCAAATATGAACAGGAAGAAATTAATCCCAATTGCAATCGTACTTCTATTTGTTGCAAGTTTAACGGCTTGTAATAGAGGAGTAGGATGCCCTAATAATTTCTCTATCGACGCAGTTGAAAGCAGTGTTTTAGAATAGTTTTCTTGGATCTCAGAACTATTTAGCATTTAAATAGGTTAAATAGATTGTTCTAATTACCAGTTTTCCTAATAAGGAATGATAAAAAGGACTGTTCCCTTATTTTGGTTACCAAACCATAATGGCGGTTTTATTTTTCCCTTATTACTAAAAAAGTAGAGATGAATTGGAAAATTATCCAAAAGGAAGAAGAGATTAACTCCTTGATTGAGCAATCAAAAGATAAACCCTGTCTAATCTTCAAACATAGCATTAGTTGCCCAATAAGTTCAATGGCAAAGAATAGATTGGAATTGAATTGGGATTTATCGGATCAAGACTTGGATATTTATTATTTAGATCTCATTAATTATCGGTCTATTTCTAATAAAATTGCAGAGGTCTTTCAAATAAAACATGAATCCCCTCAAGTCTTATTGATAAAAGGTGGTGTTTGCACCTACAATACCTCGCATTTAGATATAACTGCGGAAGATATTAAGACTCATATGTCCTTAAGTTAGAACAAGTTCAAGTATCAACCACAAGTTCAATGGCGTCATCGTCTGGTTTTTGAACGTGAATCTTGAACTTTACTTTCAAGAACTACATGGAAGGAAATTATTAATTACTGATTATTAATTATTTTACAAACGTAAAATACTTGCGTAAGTAGCTAATAATCAATGATTAGTAATCAATAATCAAAAAAAATTAAAGTAAAATTACTTTTGACCACCCACCTACTTCCCATTCTGCATAATCAATCATTTGCCTATCTTGCACTATAAAAAATGTCTGGTCAATTATTTGTAACCCAAGACGGTTCTCACTCCATTTATTCTGAACAATTCGAGGTAAGTTATCATTCCAAATATGGGGCGATACAGGAGACCCAGCATGTGTTTATCAATGCAGGCTTACGCTACATGGCGGAGCAGCAAAAGGAAATGGCAATTCTAGATATAGGATTTGGAACGGGGTTGAATGCCTATATGACCCTGATAGAAGGTGGTAAGCGCGGATTATCCATCAAGTACTCGGCGTACGAGGCATTTCCTATATCTAATGAACAAGTACTTCAACTCAACTATCCACAACTATTAAATTTACCCAACTCCACTACTTTATTTAATCAATTGCATAGCTGTGATTGGAATGAAGCCATACCATTCCATCCAGGCTTTACTTTCACGAAGCATCTTGCCTCTTTTGAGAGTATCCAGGAATTGAATGCGTATGATTTAATTTATTTTGATGCCTTTGCCCCTTCTGCCCAGCCTGAATTATGGGAAACTACCTTATTAGAGAAAATGTACAAAGCATTGAAAGTCAATGGCGTATTAGTAACTTACTGTGCGAAAGGGCAGGTAAAACGCAATTTAAAAGAGGTAGGATTTGAGGTGGAAAAATTAAAAGGACCGCCGGGGAAACGAGAGATGACGCGAGCTAAAAAAGTAGGGGGTATATGAAAATTTTTATTACTAGGAATTTAACAGCAAATAGTGTTTTAAAAAAAATACTTACCAAGGCAGGTTATCAAGTGACAGGAATTTCTTTGGTGAAATTTCTAGCACGGACATTTCAACCTATATCAGATACAGATTGGTTATTTTTTTATAGTAAAAATGGAGTGAATTTTTTTTTTGAGCAGCAGGATTTACTTCGACAAACCCTCCCTAAACTTGCTACAATGGGATTGGGAACCGCCCAAATGATTGAAAACCGAGGGTATGAGGTAGATTTTATCGGTCAGGGGCATCCCAATGAAATAGCGAAAGCATTTGGGGAGGCTGCAAAAGGACAGCGTGTTACTTTTATTAGAGCTGAAAATTCTAAAATGTCCGTTCAGAAAGCGATTTCTGACTATGTCCGTATATCAGAAAGAATCGTCTATGCTAATTACCCAATTCAGAATACTTTTATTCCACCACACGACATCTTAGTTTTTACCAGCCCACTTAATACGAGTACCTATTTGAAGTACAATGTCCTCTCGCCTAGCCAAAAGATATTTGCCTTAGGTACTACCACAGCGGAAAAACTTCATGAGTTTGGATACACCGATTGTTACATCTCTCCGCACCCTTCTGAAGGGAGCTTAGCCCATTTTATATTAGAGAAGTTGGAAATCACCAATTAAAAGGGTGTTTTTAATATAGATTTGGGTTTTAAGCATATACTAGGATTTTCGTGATACTTTTTTTACGAAAAGATTAAATTATGTCTATAACAACAATTGGACATAAATCTAGCTATTTATGGGGTTTTAAAATTTTTTCACTTAAAATAGCTGTCACATTTTTTTTAGTTGCTTCTTGCTCAAAGGATTGTTATAGATTATCTTTGACTCATTAAAAAGTAGTTTTTGTGTTTATTTGTTTGGGTTAGAAACCCTTGACCGCTCGGTCAAGGGTTTTTCTTTTTAATGCTACTGTGCATTACACTTTCCATTAGTTTCCAACACTTATCCCTCCTCCTATCTCCTTTTTAGCCAACATTAGACAAATGGGTACTTTGGTTTGATTTTTGTCTCCTTTTTTATTTAGAAAAATTGAGACACACTTCTATTTATATTTAATTTTTTTCAAATACTTATGAAATTAGTATTTAGTAAATTATGAATTTAGTTTATTAAATATCCAAAAACTAAAACATCCTTGCCTATCCATTAAGCTGGATTTTAGCATTTCATTTATAGTCTTGGGACTGCCTTATTTCTATCTAATTGTAGAAATAGAGCTTATATTGAACGACTTTCCTACAACAGAATTTTCAAAGCCGTCAATTCCTTCTAGTAGAACCCCTAAGTACCTTAAATGAAGGGTTAATCTCCTTTTCGAGGCTTTGGAGAATAATTCCTTTTCTAAAGTAATTAGTAATAGGTAGTGCTTTTTTATTGGTCACTACCGAATGTCCAAGTCCTCTTCCATGAACTAAGGAATTCAATTCTATGACATTTCCAAACTGCATTGTACAAAAAACAAACACTCATTTGCAATGAACCCTTTATACAAAAGGATTGGTATCGTGTTGGTGTCAGTGTTACTGATGTATAATTTTGGTTATAGTCAGAATAACTTGTCTATTCAACTAACAGAATCCGCTACTTTATTAGATCGTCTAGTAGTTTGTGGGGAACCAGATTTCCAAAGAGTTGTCATTGGATTAGATGGACAAAGTGGCTCTACTAGAACGAATATTGAAGCCTCGCTACAATTGTTTAACGGTATTTTATTTGACTCAATCGTAACCCAAGAAAGCTCGTCTGGACTGAGTCTCTCTCCTCAATCAACTTCTTCTAGGCCTATTTTCCTTTTACCAGATATGCAACCAGGAGCGGTAGAAGAGATCGCACTTGCCTTCACCGTTAAAGCTGTTTGTGGGATCGTGGAAGCGATCAATGCGAATAATGAACTTCAGGTGTTGGATAACTGGCAATTATCATATGATTTTGAAGGTACCCGATTGTCTGAGGATTATTTAGGAATTGAATATAAAAATACCATTGCGATTCCTAATTTATCAATAGGAATAGCCGCTACAAAATCCGCTAATTTAAATGTCCCATTTACAAGGGAAGTTAAAATCATTAATAGTGGATTGAATAGTTATTTAGATAACTTTATTTATAAAGTATATCCAACACCAGGACTAGAAATCACCTCTTTACATATAGGCGCAGTCGAAATACCATTTTCTAGATCAATAGATGCAGCAGGCGATAGTCTCCTTATTGCTCAGATTACTGCTAGCCATTTCCAGAATAATTCAATAGAAATAGGATTATTAGGAAATCAAGATGAAAGATTTGATGTGGATGAAATAGTTACTATTACAGAAACTTTGATAATCGCAGATTGTAGTAGTGAAAATACCTTTGAACTAGGTTCTACCCATCAAATTGAGTGGGGGTGTAATGGCAGTAGTTGTCAGGAAGAAAGTAACTCAATTAGCATTAATTTAGGTATCGGAGAAGAGCAAATTCAATTTTCCGTAGGGGCGGATTCCATCCCTGCTAGTTTCTGTAGTGAAGGGGTGACTGCTGTAACTATTTCAAATAATGGATTTGAGTTTGATGATGGTTTTGGAACCATTTTCGATATATCAGCAGGCATCGGTTTTATAGATGGGCAACGCTTTATGCTACAAGAACAAGGATATGAAGTAACCTCTATCCAAATTGGAGATGTACTAGTTATTTTCCCTGACTCTGTGACGAATTTAGGCGAATTGGATTTCTTTTTGGAAGACCCAGATGGAGAAGGCGGATTAACAGATTCCGATCAAGATGGTTTCTTTGATGACTTACCAGTTGGAGAACAATTTACGCTATTAGCTAATTACCAGTTAAATTGTGTCAATAGTGCGGAGTTTGATTTAGGGAGTGGTTGTGATAATGACTTTAGGACAGGATTTGATGCGAGAGTGGAATACCGAAATTCTTGTGGCGGCACCAATGAAAAGTTTTTTGATAATTATTTTAGAAGTTTTAATTCAGGTAGTACTAAAGAAATTTGTGCTGACCCAGATGCTTTTAATAATGAAGATGCCTTCACTATCGTCTATTCTGGGGAAAGAAGAAGAAGCAACTTTACTTTCTGTGAAAGCTCTGACGAAATCAAGGCAACCATCACCTTGCCTCCTGGTGTATCTGTTACTACCAATTCTTTATTAGAACAAGATAGCCTGACTTTTGCTCCTGCCATTGAGCAGATTGGCGAAAATTGGGTCATCATTTTTGATGCGACCAATTTCAATCACAATGCAGATTACAATCTTTCCATAGTTCTAAATACACAATGTGCGCCAAATGGTTTTATTTCCTTTCCTTTTCAGTTAGAGTACCTATGTGCAGAGTGTGATTGTGGACAACTGTGGTATTGTGGAATTTTAGATGGCACTCAATTACATAATACAGGACCACCTTGTGAAAATGTGGTATGTGATGCTGGCCTATCGGTTACCTCTTTTGAAGTGGAAAGAACTACATTTGGATTTTCTGATGAATCCTTTACTACTTCTATTGATCCTATTACAGCTAGAAAGGACATTGCGCTAACCTGTGACTCTGTACAAATGACGATAGCGGCAGTGGTTGGTCAACAGGTTTTAGAAGACAGTATTGGATTGGTTATCAACTATGGAAATGCCGATGAAAGCGATTCTAATGCACCAACTTTTGACTTTACTACAGGTGTACTTTTTGTTACCCAAGTGAACGGCACAAAACTAAGTTGTGATATTTCAGCTGAGGATGTATTGATAGATACGGTGAATAGTGTAAAGCAATTGACGATCCCGCTTGGACATTGTATAGATGAAGTAGTACTGACAGAAGGAGATGAGCTGATTTTCATAGGTCAATTTTCTATTAATGCAGATGCTCCAGTTCCTACCAATACCTTTAAGAAAATTCCTGATTTTAGGGCCAACGCCTATGCAATCATAGATGGAGAAATCCATGATAATTGCGAATCTTATGGTAATCTATTTAGAATCGCTGGCTTAGAAACCAGATTTTCTGGCCCTACTAATACGAGTTATCCAATAGGATGCGAGCCAACTACCATGGTCTATAGCCTCGATAAAAGTATCAACGCGAATGCCATGAGGGAGTTTTTTGGAGACGAGCATCGGCAAGCTACTAAGGTAGATCGGTTGGTGATGGAGTACGATCCGAATTTTATATCTTCTTTTTCAAATATCTCTATTGAGTATCGAGTGCAAGACAGTGCGTGGCTGCCGCTTCCTGATTTTTTCCAATTTGAAACTGGAACTTATGAAGCGGATTTGAATAATGCGGTTAGCACTTTAACTGCTTCTAATCAATTGTTCCAGTTTAGGATAAATGCGATACCAGAATGTAGTTCATCTTTTGGTAGTACCGAAGAAAATGGCTCTTATCCCATATCTGCCACCTTATTCTATACAGACCGTTATTATGCAAGCCTAATTGGAGACGGTTCCTGTGCAGAACAAAAGTCGGTAGTAGAAGATAGAGCTATCCTATATCAAAATCCACCTACTTTTTCTTTACAAGGACTCAACCCTGATGTATTGGCTTCTGCTTCAGAAGTAGAATGGATAGTAGAACATTGCAATACCTCCTTCAATGCTGATGCTGGTCTGACTTGGATAGCATTCGAGCCGATTGATGATAATGTAGAAATCATTAATGTAGAAATAGTCCAAGGATCAGGAGAAAACGAAATTCTGTTATTGCAAGAATACGGTGAAACAAATAACAAATTATTTGCATTAGCTCCAGAATTATTGAGAAATAATGACGGCCATACTAAAGAAGATATTTGTCATGTCTATAAAATTTCTGCGGTCGTAAAGAATTGCGGAGCGAATACCTTGATTACCAGAACAGGTTGGAATTGTGAGGACTTTCTAGATTTTGATTGGACTCCCGAATTATACCCACCTTGTATGGAACAAGTATTAGAGCTAACAGTTACTAACCTAGATCCTTTTTTATCTGCTGATTATCTAACAGAAAGTTCTAATATTAGTGGGGTGTTATGCGATACCAGTATTATAGATATTATCGTTCGGAATGAAGATGGAGGAGCTGTTTTTGATATTAACTCTAGGATCACTATTCCGCTAGGCACTAAATTAGTTCCCAATAGTTTTGAATTTGCTTATCCTTCTACAAGTGCATTCATTCCCATCGAAAATGATCCAACGCTTATAGAGGCCGATCCTGATTTCGAAGCTACCTTTTTTGGAGCTTCTTATGAATATGCTGATTTCTCTCAGTTGAATTCCTTTTTAAATGATAATGGCCTACCAGGATTTAATGTAAATGCTCCTGATTCAAGTGAGTTTAGGTTAAAGTATCGGTTGGTGACGGATTGCAATTTCAATGATGGTGTGGTGAATCGTTATCGGTTTCAAGGGCGTACTAGTTGTGGAAATAGTTCCAATATTGCTTTTGCGGAGACGCCCCCTTTTATTTTTGAAGCAGACCCTAGGTTTTCTAGAAGTTTTTCAGTAGAAATACTTAGCCAAGAACCTGTTAGAAATGGATCAGCATCCATGCTTGAATTATCTTTCGCCAATATTGGTGAAAACGTTTCTGATAATGATAGCATTAATATAACCTTACCCCATACGATAGATTACGTACCCAATTCAACATTAGCCTTGAGCTTTGTGGAATGGGACATTGACGAACCTTCCTTGCATAGAAGTGATAGTACCCTCCAACTTCGATATTCCTTACCTAGTGGTTTAGCGAATGGAGAGGAGGTGACCATTAGTTTTCAAATAATGGGAATAGAGGTGGATTGTGGAATGGATATCGGAATAGACATCAGTACTATCAGTTCAGAAAATTTTTTCTGTGAGGTAAGTGAGGAAACCTGCTTTAGCAATTACATCTCTACTGATTCCACTCGTTTTTTCTTAGCTTGCTCCGAGGCTTGCGAAGGAATTGACCATTTTTTAATGGATAGTCTCTTTGTACCAAATTGTAAGACGTCTATCAATTTTTGTTTGGATAATATACTAGATAATGATCTTACTCAAATCCAAGTAATTGACAATGGAATTTCCCTTGATTTACCAACCTTGTTAAGCTGTGATATTGAACAATTATGTATTTACTCTTATGGAAATATCCTCAATACCGATGGTGATATTTTTGTAGATAGTTGGGTAGTAGATGGAGAAACCTTTCAGGGTACTGTTGGGACTATCTCTGATTTGGTGGATTCTATGAATATATGGAATCCGACAGGAAATTGGATATTAAATGAAGAGGCGAATGTTATAGAAGGAGGACATATTGGTGGGGTCTATAGTCCGATCAATATTCGTATTCCAACTGAAAATTCAACCTCAGTTTTGGGATATGATGCAAAGATTATTCCCATGGGATTTGCTATTCCTTTAACCATTGGACAACACGAAATACAAATTATTAAATCAGATGGTTGTAGAGATAGTTTATCCATTTTAGTATTAGAACAAAACTGTGAAGTGGAATGCCCTCAACCAATTATACAAAGTATCATTACGGAAGAGAGTGGATGCAACCAAAGTCTAGGAAGTGCAACCATTTCCGTTGTAGGGAATGCAGAAGACTACAATTTTGAATGGTCTCCTGATGGAGGGGTTGCGGGGACTTCTGAGAATATACGCACCGAGTTGTTTGCTGGTGGCTACAAAGTAAAAGTCAGTCTAAAAAGTGACTCCACTTGTTTTATTGAACAATTTTTGATTATTGGTAATAATGATGGACCATCTGTCTCAGTCGAAGTTGCACCTTCCACCTGTATAGAAAATAGTGGAGTAGCGAACTTTCAACCAGACAATTTCACATATAGATGGAGTGATGGAGTAGTAGCTAGTTCTCGTACTGATTTGCGGGCAGGTATTTATTATGTCACCTTTACGGACCCTGTAAATCCTGGTTGTCCAGATATTCAATTAATTGAAATAGAAGGAGAAAATAATCTCCAAGCAAATCTAATAGTAGAGGAGTATCCAAGTTGTAATGAGACCAATGGGGCGGTCCAATTGGAAGTGCTTGGAGGAAGTGGAGAATATAATTTTGACTTTCCTAGTGGTAGCAATCGGCAAGATGGGTTAGCGCCAGGGATTTATCAAGTGGATATTACAGATAGGATTTCTGGTTGTGAACTAAGCTATTCCTTTATGTTAGAAAGTAGAGTAACTTTAGAAACGGTAACGGTTACTTCTATTTCAAATATATCTTGTTTGGGTAATACAGATGGACAAGTAGCATTTGAAGTGCAATACAGCAACGAATTTTTATTTCCAGCGGATACCGTAATAAGCGATGGGGCTACTGAATATGAAAATGGAAATCTGCCTGATGGAGATTACTTTGTTTATATCAGTGATGCGACGGGGTGTATCACTAGTTCTGCTCCGTTTACCATTGGTACGAATGATCCTCTACAAGTAAATGTGGTGAAATCGCTTAATTGTGATTCCACACAATTCATTCGGATAGAGGTGGCAGATTCTAGTCAGAATTTTAGATATGACTGGCAGGACTTAGCAGGGACAGATAATGAAGCCAATAGGACGGATATGGAAAGTGGAATTTATGACTTAACTATATTTGATGAGCAAAACTGCCCAACTAATTTGTCTGTCGAATTACCTAAGTGTTGCATACTACCAACGATTGAGGACATCGTAACGATTAATTCAGCTTGTGGGAATGAGACGGGTAGCATTGAAATTCTTTTAGAGCAGGACATAGAAGACTATACTTTTTCGATAAACTCCGCTATTGGTCGAAATGAAAATAGTCCGAATATTTTTGAAAATGTATCAGCCGGTGAATATGAAATAACCATTACTCAAAAAGAGGATTCCCTTTGTAGGGAATCAATTTTGGCTGTGGTAGAAGAGGATGCTCTGTTAACTATTGTTACTTCTCAAATTCAAGGAGCTACCTGTGGAAACCGTGATGGAAGGGTTACGCTTGAAATCGTAGGTACTGACGATAATTTTACATTTAGTTATTCGCCTAATGCAGGAACGCTTGGGGCTACGCCTAATATCCAAGAAAACTTGCCCGCTGGAATTTATTCAGTGGACATACAACTATCAGGTAACGAACAATGTATTCAAACAATAGAGATAGAGGTGCCAGAAGAAAGTTCTAATAACTTAGGTGCTAGTGCAGCCATCACTCCTGCTAGTTGTTTAGGGAATGGTACAGTTGAAATAGTGGTTCCGAATGCGATTAATGACTATGTATATACCATCGAACCTAATGTAGCCGAAATAGGAGCGACCCCTAATCTATTTGAAAATATTCCACCAGGTGATTATACGGTTGAAGTCAAATTGGGGAATAGGGAAAGCTGTATTCAATCCCTATCCATAAATGTACCTTTGAATGGGGAGGATGAATTAATCACCAATATTAATACGACTCGTTCTTCTTGTAATATCACTAATGGAACGGTAGAGATACTATTGGTCGATGATCCTTTAAATTTTGGCTATACCTTTGATCCACCTATTCAAAATGTAGGCCCTTCTATCAATATCATAGACAGTCTTGCTGCTGGGAACTATAGTGTTACGATTACCTCTTTGGCAAATGAAGCTTGTACGCAGGTGACAGATTTTATTATCGAACCAGAATTGACTAATCAATTTGTCACTAATATAGAAACGACTGCTAGTAGCTGTTCTGCAATCAATGGCTCGGTAACGCTTACCGTAGTAGGAGCGGTTTCCGATTATAATTTTAATTGGCCAGATGGAGTAGGGGAGTCGGGTACAATGCCCAATATTAGAGAAAATTTAGGGTCAGGAAGCTATAATATAACGGTCACCTCCACTAATGATACAACCTGCTTGGAGGAAGTTGTTGTTGATATTCCTAGAGAAGATAATGAGACAAGTCCTGTCATAAGTGATGCCATTCAAAATCCTTCTTGTGGAGAAACCAATGGAAGTGTTACTTTAGAATTAGCGGAGGAACCAAGCAATTATAATATAGAATGGGTACCCAACATTGGCATCTTTGGAGCCACTGAAAATATTCGTACCAATCTTCCCGGAGGCGATTATCAAATTCTAATTACAGATAAAAGAGATGCAAGTTGTGTGACGAGTATATTGGTTTCTTTGATTAATGAAGAGCCAACTGCTGTTGCTATAAGCAGCCCACCAACCTGTAGTAATTCTGCTAATGGAACGATTCGATTTTCTCCTGATACGTACCGATATAGTTGGGAAGATGGAGTTATTGGTATAGAACGAAATGACTTAGCAGCAGGTATCTATGAGGTAACCGTAACCGATACGACGGCTACTGATATTTGTCAATCTATTGTACAAGTAGAATTAGTAGCGGAAAATAATTTTAACGCTACAGCTATAATAAATCAGCATCCTACCTGTGAAGGGAATGACGGATCGGTTACTGTTGCTGTTACCGATGGAAGTGGATCTTATAACTATAGTTGGGGAGTGGAGGATACGAATGCCAATTTACCTTTTGGTACCCAAATGGTGAGCGTGACGGATATCAATACTGGTTGCATGCTTACCTTAGATTTTACCTTGGACGATCCAAATATAAATGGAGCTTGTGCAGCTTGTGAGATTAATATAAGAAAAGATACCATCATGGTTCAAACCAATAATTGTACGGAGGTATTACCGCTTTGTTTGAACTATCAATTGGACCCTAATAATCTCCTTTTATTCAATTTAGACGGGACTCCTATTCCCACTGCAAACATTACACTTTGTGGATTGGATACACTGATCGTGTATTCTTATTCCAATCTTTCAGGTCAAGGAGAAATTGGACCATTTGAGCTAACTTCTTGGCAAATAGACGAAAATATATTTACGGGTAATTTTGCTACGATTATTGAGTTAGCAGCTTTAATGGATTCTTTAGATGAGAGGAGTAATTGGCAAGTGTCAGAAGATGGGTTATCTATCGTAGGTCAAAAAGGAACTTCGACTTATCAGCCCATGCAAATTGTTGGGAATAATGATTTATTTAATACTACGCTTAGCTTTGAAATCATCGCTCAGGAACAAGGGGTTCAAATCAATGTTCCTATTGGGGTTCATAGTCTAGTAGTACAAGATACTCAGAGTTTTTGCATGGATTCTATTTTTATTCTAACTACCTGTAGTACGATTGATTCCTCTGAAATACGAATTGGTAATGGAGAGATGGATACGATTTGTTTTTCTACAAATGAGTTATTAGGAGACGATATTAGTATCACCATTGAGTGTTTACAAAACAATACAGCTTCAGTGAAAGCATTTGGCGATACCTGTGTGATAATAACTGGACAAAATCCGGGAGTAGATACTGCTTGTATAATTCTTTGTGATGAGTTTGGAGTTTGTGATACCAATATAATTGCCATTCAATTATTATTGGAAGAATTTGAAGATACTATTATGATAGGCGAAGCAGCGGAAGTTTGTATTGCCAATAATATATTAGACTTGGAGGAAAGATTTACTTCTATCAATGAAATTAGCAAGCAGGAAAATGATTTACCAAGTTTGGTAGATTTTGTTATTGATCCGACAAGTGGTTGTATTCAATATACCGCTGAAATGTTAGGCGTTGATTCTACCTCCTTTGCATTTTGTAATGAAAATGGAAGTTGTGATACTATTCAATTTGTCATACATGTATTAAATAATGCACCAGATAGAATTCAAGATACTTTGTTTATAAATGAAGAAGCAGAGTATTGTTTTGATACCAGTATTCTTCCAGGAGAGATTGTATCTTTTGAAAATATTTGTTCGGAATCGTCAGGTAATGTAGTTGATTTTACAATAAATCCCTTGAGTTTTTGTGTTGAGTATAAAGGCTTAGAATTGGGAGAGGATTCAGCTTGTATCGTAATTTGCGATAATTTAGGAAATTGTGATACCGCTTTCTTTAATGTAAGCGTCGTAGAATTTAAAGAATTACCAACTGCAATTGATGATCGAGATACAACTACTCTTGGCACACCCTTGGTCATAGATATACTAGGTAATGATACGCCTTTTGGAGTGCCCTTCATAGATGGAATTTCCATTATTGAATCACCTTTATATGGAGACGCTAATCTGAATTTAGACGGCTCACTAACTTATATCAGCGACGAATTCTGTGCTAGGTTTGATCAATTAACCTACTCTATTTGTAACGATGTGGGTTGTGATACGGCAATGGTTGAAATTTGGATCGAGTGCATAGATATTGTAGTCTTTACAGCCGTTTCCCCTAATAGAGATGGGGCGAATGATGTATTCTTCATTTCAGGGATAGAGGAATTTCCTGAAAGCCGTTTACAAATTTATAATCGTTGGGGGGAGCGAGTATTTCAATCAATAGGTTATGATAATGATTGGGCAGGAACTTGGAAAGGAAATTTGGAATTACCAGATGGGGCTTACTTCTATTGCCTAGAATTAAATGATGATACTAATCGAGTATTACAAGGCTTCCTCGAAATACATCGATAAGGAAGAATATTAATTGCAACTTAGAAACGTAATTGGTTAGAGAATAATAAATTCAAGAAAAGATACTGGATGCTCTTGTTACTGGACGCTGGTAGTTTGGTACAATAGTATTCAGCATCTAGCAACCGTTCTGTGGAAATTTGCTTTTGTATTAGCACAAGAAAAGAAGCAAGTTAAATTATCTTACCTCCATGTAAATCAGCCTTAAGCGCTTCTAAATCTACCCACCGTCCCTGAGCAGCAAGAAGAGATTGCTGCGGCCAAGATTGGGGTTCGTGAAATTGACCAATTTCTGGATTTTCTTCTAACAGAGATAATAAGGCAGATACAGGAGTAGTAGCTAAATCAACATAGGAATAGATATGATTAGCTTTAAGAATATTTTCTACTTTTGGTCCTATTCCTTCAATTACTTTTAGATCCTCTTCACTTTCATAATGAAAACGAATTTTCCAATGTTTTAAACTGCCGGATGGATCAGAATGAAAGCTTTTGATTTTTAAAGCCCATGTTCCTAAAGTGGACTCGCCAACAAATTCTTGGAGAGACACATTACTCCATGTTCGGAATAGAAATTTTTTATCTGTCTCTTCTCGATCTCTTAAAATTATTTCTTTGCCGCTAGGTGCAAGGATGGAAATAATTAAATCACCGATACTAGGATGTTCTAATTCTATTTCAGCTTCTGCTTTCGTGACTCTTCCATTAAACCTACAGGTTTGCGTACTAACTAATTGTTCTTCCTCAGTAGAATCAGCAATAAATATTTCTGATTTATAAGATTCGAATTCATTGCAGGTCAAGTCTAATCCCCAAGCGTCCAAGATGCCATCGTCTTGAGCAGCGTGGTCTTGTACCGTGAGTATCCAAGAGCCTTTTGTTGATTGACCCTGCAATACTTCTAATGCTTCTCCTTCGAATACTTTGTTTATATTATCATTTGCGCCACCTTCTCTATTTTGTAGCAACACTTCTGTTCCCAAAGGACTCAGTAATTTAATGGAAATATCTCCCATATATGGATGTTGAATAGCTACAGAAACTTTGATGCTTTGGATTTTTCCATCTCTATTGATATAAATAGCATCTGATAAACTATCCTGATCCGGAATACTAGCGTTGATACGGTTTTCTTTTGATAATGTAAACATAGATTTACTTGAGTAAGTAAGAGGACAGAAATAGTTTAGCTTATTCTTTTGACGGTTTGATAGCTAAATTATTTGATGGCTACCGTAAAGTTGACCATCAAACAATCTAGCCATCAGACCATCAAATTTTATTTCCTAAAGTATTTTTGTCGCGGTACTTATATTTTTTTAATTGTTATTACAGTTTACCTCCATCTAATTTATCCTGCCACTCTCGTAACTCATCCCATAGATCTTGACTTGCTAAATCTGCTTGTTTAGGCCATGTTGTCGGATCATGAATTCTATAACGAGGACCACCTGTTTCCAAAATAGAACGGATAGCAGATGGAGTTAAGGCGGCCAATTGCTCAAAGGTATTGATACCGTTATCAAATAATAGTTGCTCAATTTTAGGTCCAATTCCTTCTATCACAATAAAATTATCTCTTTCTTCATTTCCAACTATTTTAGTCGTTTTTTTAGCAGACGTTCCACGGGTAGTTTTAGTAGTTTGTTTTTCAACAGGCGATTCTTTTCTGCCTCTAGTTACCGAGTGTCGTACATCTCTATATACCTCTATTTCCTTTATTACTTCCACGGGTACTTCTACTATTTTTTCCACTATTTTGATTACCTCCACTGGCACTTCTTTGATAATTTCAACGGGTACTTCTTTCTCAACTATTACTTCTACCTTTTTAATTACTTCCACAGGTACCTCTATTACCTTTTCAACTTCTTTGATTACCTCAAAAGGCACATTTTTAATAGTTTCTACTGGAATTTCTTTGATGATCTCTACTATCTTGATGACTTCTTTGGGTACTTCTACCACCTTTTCAACTTCTTTGATTACTTCTACCGGAACTTCCACTATCTTTTCAACCACTACTTCTTTTTCAACGATTACTTGTACTTCTTTGATTACTTCTGTGGGTACCTCTATTACCTTTTGTACTTCCCTTTCAACTTCTTTGATTACTTCAAAAGGTACTTCCACTATTTTCTCCACTTCCACCTCTCTAGTAATTTCCACAGGTACTTCTACCTCTTTTATTACTTCTATCTCGTGAATGATTTCGACTGGCACTTCTACTATTTTTTCTACCTCTACTTCTTTTATTACAGGTACTTCTACTCTTTTTTCAATCTCAATTTCTTTAATAATTTCAACTGGTATCTCTACAATCTTTTCAATTTCTTTAACTACCTCAAAAGGTACTTCTACAATCTTCTCAATTTCTCTAATTACTTCCACAGGCACTTCTACTATTTTTTCCACTTCTACTTCTCGTATAACCTCTACGGGCACTTCTATTCTTTTTTCTACTTCTCTAATTACTTCCACAGGTACCTCAACTCTTCGCTCTACTTCCACTTCCTTAATTACTTCGACAGGCACTTCCACTAGTTTCTCTATTTCTACTAATTTTTCTACTGGCACTTCTATAATTTTCTCTACTTCTATCTCGTGTATAACTTCTACTGGTACTTCTATTAGTCTTTCAATTTCCACTTCACGAATAACTTCTACTGGCACTTCCACTATTTTCTCAATCTCATGTATAACTTCCACCGGTACTTCTATTAGTCTTTCAATTTCCACTTCACGAATAACTTCTACTGGCACTTCCACTATTTTTTCAATTTCCACTTCACGAATAACTTCTACTGGTACTTCCACTATTTTTTCAACTTCCACTTCACGAATAACTTCTACTGGCACTTCCACTATTTTTTCAACTTCCTGAATAATCTCCACAGGTACTTCCACTATTCTCTCTACTTCCTGAATGACTTCCACCGGCACTTCGATAATCTTTTCAATTTCCCGAATGATTTCCACCGGCACTTCCACAATTTTTTCTACCTCCACTTCTTTTATTATCTCTACAATCTTTTCTACTTCTCTTATTACTTCTACGGGCACCTTGACTTCCTCTATTGTTTCGATTTCTTTAATTACTTCCTTAATGATTTCTACAGGAATTTCTACTACTCTCTCTACTTCTATGGGAACTTCTACTTCTTTTATTATTTGGACAGGTACTTCTACTATCTTTTCAATTTCTTTTATCACTTCGACGGGTACTTCTACAATCTTTTCAATTTCTCGAATTATTTCCACTGGTACTTCCACTTTCTTTTCTACTTCTACTTCTTTGATGACTTCCACTATTTTCTCCACTTCTCTAATTACTTCTACGGGCACTTTTATCTCTCTCACAGATTCTATTTCCTTTACCACTGCTTTCATTACTTCCACAGGTACTTCCACTATTTTTTCCACCTCTACTATTTTTTCTACCTCCACAGACACTTCTACTTCTTTGATGACCTCCACTATCTTTTCTACTTCTCGGATTACTTCTTTGATGACTTCCACAGGTACTTCCTGTATTACTTCTACCTCTCTGATAACTTCTACGGGTACTTCTACCTTTCTTTCTACTTCTACTATTTTTTCTACCTCTCTAATTACCTCCACAGGCACTTCCACTATTTTTTCTACTTCTTTTATTACTTCTACCGGTACTTCCACTATTTTTTCCACCTCTTTTATTATTTCTGTTGGTACCTCTACTATTCTTTGGATTTCTCGTTCTGTAGGTACCTCTACCACTTTCTCTACTTCAACAATCTCTTTCTCTGTTGCCGTTGAAGAGGTTAACCAAAGTGCCTCTTTCTCTTTTAGAGTATTTTCAAGAGATAGCATTTGAAGGGAGAGATCATCATGTTTGTTTTTCCATGTCTTAACGTCACTATCCGCTCTCAACTTATAACTTTTATAAGTACTATCTACTTCTTGGTACTTCTTCTCAAAGCTATTTCTCTCTTTTCTAATTTTTAAAGTAGATTCCTCGGATAGCCTTAATTTATTGCTGAAATAGGATTGGGCCATTAAATACCCAAGGATAGCAGAAACGATTCCAGTCAAGAATGGCCAAAATGCGCAGAAACTCATAATTGTATATTTTTTGCCTATTTAGAGTTGTAGGCTAATTTATTTAACTTTTGTTTGCTCAATAGTAATTCGATAAAGCATAAAAATCACTCTATACTAATCTCCACCCGTCTATTTTGGGCTTTTCCATCTTCCGTATCATTAGTAGCAACTGGTTCATCAGGCCCCATTCCTTTAGCGATTATTTGATATTCATTAATTCCTTTATCAATCATATAATCTTTTATTGTATTGGCTCTATCTCGACTTAATCTCCTATTGCTGGCGGCAGAACCTTCATCATCGGTGTGTCCAATAACTAATGCTTTAGCATTATCATTCCTAGACAAGAAGAATCTTAAATCCTCAAAGTATTTAGTTTGTTCTTCATCAAAGAATATATCCTCTTGATTAGTACCAAAGAGGAGCGTAATATTTTGCGATCGCAAACGACTTTCTACTTCTCCTAAGTCTCCATTTAAGAAGGAATAGGAAATACCGCCCATAATCTTATCATCATCCATGTCAAGAATATTTTCCATAGAAGAGGATAACCGTATTTGGCTAGTAGGGGCGCCTTGATCCACTAATAGTTGTTGTACACTCTCTGCTCTTGCTAAGCCTAAGTTCTCAGAAGGGCAAGGGTTATTTTCCGATTCTTGATACAAACCTGATAACACCAATATCCTATTTTCATTCTGTACTAAATAATCAGCTAGGTTTTGAAAAAAGGTATTTAAAGAATCAGATAAAGGAGAAGCATACATGCAATCTGAAGTTGCGAATAATAAATTGTCATTCAAAGAGGAATCAAATGCTCCATTTTCATCCGAAATCGAAAGATATTTAAGGGAATTCCCGTTCTGGTCATTATCCCCAGGAACTACAGCAGGCACAACCGCGCCTATCGGACCGCAATTACAAAGGGAGTTATGGCAATAACTCATTCCAAATAACCATAGAATTAGTAGTATTAATAATATCCAAAAAGTGGGTCTCATTAGTATTTATTTTCCCAATTATAAAAATAAAAGGCACATACACCCCAGAAGGATGGGGCGATTCAAAATTTCTCAGAAGGATGTCGTAAGCTGGGTGTTATGGAAATTGTAGAAACAATTATCAGAAGTAATTGAAATGTAAAATTAATTTGTCTGATTTCTCAGTCTAGTACGTCTTTTCAGTTGAAAAGATATTGATTATAGGCTTAAAAGGGGTATGCAGTACATTTCAAGGAGACCGATAATAAAGGGTTTTTAGTTTTCTCGTTGTGGAACTTGATTTGATTATTAGATCAACCGCTGCTTGGATAATAACCAATCATTGGTAAAGTCCACTTTAGTATGTTTGCTACGTTTTTCTCCACCCTGTTAGTCAATTAGAATTTGCAATAGGAATGAAAACTATTTTTGAGAAAAGTAGAAAAGAAAAAGCTTAAAATTCATTCTGGAATTGCTATTCACAAATAGACTACAAGAGTTGGGGGTGAATATAGTGACATTTTTTCCTTTGAACCAGAAAAAAGTTTACTTTTTTGAGTTTTGAACCTATATAAGATACTGGAAGGGAGGATTTTATCAGATATTCTGTTCTTTTCCTTTTGACTTAGATGAAAAACCATGCCAACCACTTAGACCTACTCTTACTGTTTTGAGGCTCAGATGAATTTTAAAAGGGGCTCTAAAAAGATACTATTAGCCAAAAAAGCAGCAATTCTGGGTTTAATGTATTTTTGCTTCCCCTTTTGAAAATGGTTGGACGTCTTTTTAATGATGAATTTTGAATGATTGAATTTTGAATGAAACGGGACGCAATAAGACGAAAATACTAAGATTTAGGAGGAGTCCCATTCAAAATTCAATCATTAAAAATTAAAAACTTACTCAGCCTAATAAATTAGGCGAGTACATTTCAAATAAAGAAATAAATGACTCGACTAAGTGTGAATATCAATAAAGTAGCGCTGATTAGGAACTCAAGAGGTGCGAATTATCCAAATTTAGTGCAAGTAGCAAAGGATTGCGAAACCTATGGAGCACTAGGCATAACTATTCACCCTCGACCAGATCAAAGGCATGCTCGCTATGAGGATGTATCTGCGCTTAAGAGCGTAGTGAAAACGGAACTAAATATTGAAGGAAACCCTATTCCTAAGTTTCTTAAAATAGTTCAGCAAAGCAAACCCGATCAATGCACTTTAGTACCAGATGCTCCAACCGCATTGACTTCTGATGCGGGCTGGGACACGATAATGCACAAGAAATTTCTTATTGACGTAATAGGACCGTTAAAGGAAGCAGGAATAAGAACTTCTATCTTTATTGATCCAGTCGAAAAAATGATAGAAGGGGCTAAAGAAGTGGGAGCAGATAGAATAGAATTTTATACGGGGCCTTATGCACATCAATTTTCAAAAGCAAGAAAAAAAGCGGTGGATCCTTTTATTCGCAGTGCAAAATTAGCTCACTCCTTAGGCTTAGGAATTAATGCTGGGCATGATTTGAATTTAAAGAATTTAGCTTACTTTCTTAAAAATGTACCTTACGTACAGGAGGTGTCTATAGGACATGCGCTAATTACAGATGCGCTATATATGGGCTTGGAACAATCCATAACGCAATATTTGAAACAGTGTAACGTAGAAAAATAGCGAAAATTCGCTTTTTAAATGTTAAACTTTTTTTTAAAAGCAATAACTCAAAATAAATTTTGCCAGTAAAAAGCAAAAAAGTAGAAATTTACATTTTCCTAAAAATATATTATAAAAATTGGGTTTCCTACAATAAAATAAGGTGATATATATGAAAAATAAAATAAAATATTATTATTTTAATGAGTAGATATTTTGTGGAAAATAAATTTCATACCCAAAAGCAGCATTTTCTACCCAAAATCAGTTTAGTCTAAAAATACACGGTTAAGAAAAAGTTAATTTATTATTATAAAAAAATAGATTTCTTTACTAGCTTTGGCCTTTCTTAGTGTCTGGATGAATAAATGCAAGGATGATTGAATATTAAAACCCCACCTACTTTTTCAATCCATCAATCATTATAACCAAACAGTCAATAAGAATTTTCTAAGCTAGACAAATTTATTTAATTAAATAAAATCGGATTCGTATGAAAAAACTGTCACTAGTTTTTGGAATGTTTCTATTCCTATGTGGCTCAGTTATGGCTCAACGTACTATAACGGGTACAGTAACGGACGATACCGGAGAACCCTTAATTGGTGCAAGTGTACTAGTTGAGGGTTCTACTATTGGTACTGTCACTGATATTGATGGCACATATAGTTTAGAGGTTCCGACAGGGGAACAAACCCTGCAATTTAGTTACACTGGTTATGCCAGTAAAGACGTAACAACAAGTGCTTCCAATGTACTAGATGTTATCCTTTCCGAAGGACTTGAATTAACCGAAGTCGTAGTAACGGGTTTGGGTATCAAGAAGGAAAAGAAAGCATTGGGGTACGGAGTATCTACCATTTCCAATGATAAGATTCAGGGAAGACCTGAAGGGGATGTTGCTCGTCTTTTAAGAGGAAAAGCAACAGGAGTAGATATTACTCAAACTTCTGGTATGGCTGGTTCTGGTACCAACGTTATTATTCGTGGGTACTCTTCTATTTCAGGTAACAACCAACCTTTATTTGTTATTGATGGTATTCCATTTAATACGGATACTAACTCAGATCAAGGTTTTGGTTCAGGTGGTGCGACTGCCTCTAGCCGTTTCTTAGACTTAGACCCTAACAGTATTGCGGAAGTTTCAATCTTAAAAGGATTGAGTGCAACTGTATTATATGGGGAAGCAGGTCGTAACGGGGTAATCTTAGTTACTACAAAGAACGGTCAAGGTGGAGCTAACGCTAACAAAAAATTAGAAGTTTCTGTTACACAATCTCTTTCTCAAACAGAGATTGCGAATGTTCCTAATTACCAAAATACTTTTGGTAATGGTTTTAACGCAGGTTTCGGTTGGTTCTTCTCTAACTGGGGTGCTGCTTTTGATGATTTAAATCCTTCTTCTTATGGTTCAGATTATAAAGGAGAAAGAAATGGTCAAGTTCTTATTACTCACCCATTAGATCAAGCACAGTATAATGATGATGTACCAGAGTTCATTGGTGCAGATTATGTTTATGAACCTTATGAAAGTGTAGAAAACTTTTGGGAAAAAGGCTTGACTTCTAACACGTCTATTTCTGTTCAAAGTCAGTTAGGAGCTAACTCTTCAATCAGTGCAACATACTCTTACTTAAATGATGAAGGTTTTACGCCTAACTTAGATGAGCAAAGAGGAGGAGGACCAAGTAATGTAATTAGAAAGCATAACTTTGGTTTAGGTGCACAGACTACTTTACAGAATGGACTTAGAATTAAAGGTTCTTTCAACTATGTTGATTCTGAGCGTAAAACACCTTTAACTGCACAGGCATTTGGTGGTGATGCTACTGGTGACGGTGGGTTCTATGGTGCCTTACTATTTACACCAAGATCAAATGACTTATTGGGCTTACCTTACCAAAGTCCTATTGATGGTTCTAATATCTACTATCGTAGAGGATCGCCTATTATGAATCCATTGTGGATTTTAAATAACTCTTCTGATGATGAGCGAATTCAGCGTTTCTTTTCTACTACAGAATTGAGCTATGAATTAACGCCTTGGTTAACAGCACTTTATCGTATTGGTATTGATCAGTATTCTCAGAATCAAATCAGAACGTTAAATAGAGGAGGAACAGAGACACCAGATGGTAGAATGACTTCTTCTAATCGATTGAATAGAATTACCGATCAGTTGGTTAACTTACTATATAACTATCAGATCAATGAAGATTTATCTTTAGACGGTATCATAGGATTAAACCTAAGAAATGAATCTAGAGATGCGAATTTCTTATTGAGTACTAACCAATTGGTATTTGGTTTATTCAATCACGGTAACTTTATTGACCACAGAGCATTCTCTGGTATCACTAAGGAAAATACTTTTGGTGCTTATGCTACCGCTACTTTAGGTTATAAGAATTACTTATATGTAAACTTCCAGGCTAGAAATGACTGGACTTCTACTTTAGAAAGAGATAACCGTTCTGTATTCTATCCTTCTGCAAGTGCATCTTTTGTATTGTCTGAAGCGATTCCTAGCTTAGTGAATAGTAATATTATTAATTACTTGAAAATTAGAGCAGGATATGGTACATCTGCAGGTTATCCGTCTCCATATCAGACTAGAACTATTCTAGGTACATCTACCAACCAATTCGTAACTAGAGGTGGAAGTGTATTAAACGTTAACTCTTTATCTAATCGTTTAGGTAATCCTAATTTAACAAGAGAGTTACACGTAGAGTTAGAAGGTGGTGTGGAAGCTCGTTTCTTGAATAATAGATTAGGCGTTGATTTATCTGTTTATGACAGACAGTCTTCTGATTTGATTGTTGATTTGAACTTGGATCCAGCAACTGGATTCACCAATACAACTATTAATGCAGCAGAGTTACAGAACAGAGGAGTTGAATTAGGCTTGAATATTACTCCTGTTAAGAGTAGAGACTTTACTTGGGACATTACTTTGAACTATACTAAGAACGTTTCAGAAGTATTGAAGATTGCTGATGGAGTTGACCAAATTCAAATTGCAACGAATGGAGAAAATGATGTATTAGGTGCTGCAGGTGCAGCTGGATTTACTGGAGGATTAGGTAACTGGGCAATTCCTGGAGAGCCTTATGGTATTATGCAAGGAGAGCCTTTCTTAAAGGATGCACAAGGTAACTTGATCGTAACTGCACAGGGTAATTATCAAGGTTCTGGTGAGCTAGGTATTATTGGTGATCCAAATCCAAACTTTACCGCTAACTGGATTAATAACTTCTCTTGGAGAGGATTATCTTTCGGATTCCAGTGGGATTATGTAGATGGTGGAGATATTTATTCTTCTTCCGTTCAAGCATTAATGGCAAGGGGTAATACCGTTGATACTGATGTAGATCGTAACGTGCCTTTAGTATTACCTGGTGTAAAAGCAGATGGTACGCCTAATGATATTCAGACTTATATTGGTGACTCTTTCTTTAGAGCTTATTTCTTCGCAGATGAGGGAGGGGTATTTGATGCGACTGCTATTCGTTTGAGAGAGGTTTCTTTGGCTTATGTACTACCTGATAATGTAGTAGCTAAAACTCCTTTCGGAAGAATTGGTTTAACATTCTCCGGTCAAAACTTATGGTATAATGCACCTAACTTCCCTGAAGGAATCAATTTTGATCCTGAGGTATTGAGTTTAGGAGTAGGAAACGGTAGAGGTTTTGACTTCCGTTCTGCACCTACCTCTAAGAGATATGGTGTAACGTTGAATGCAACTTTCTAGAAAGTGATGCTCTTTTTGGTAAGAGGCTGTGAAGATTTTAAAAGTTCCTAAACTGTTGAAATCGGTTCCCACAGCCATAAAGATTCTACTCGAAAGAATCTATGGTTGTTTAGTGATTAGAATTCAACTAGGCATAGAAAGACTATGCCCCAAGAAGTTGAAATTTCACTATTTCTAAACAATCATAGACATCAAAATTTTAAAACAATGAAATTTATATATAAATTATTTTTAGTGTCATTGATAGTAGCGATTGGGGCTTGTGATACTGATTTGGATTTACAACAAGATCCAAACTCAGTAGCGCCAGAAAACGCTAGTATTAATGACCTTTTCAACTCTATTCAATTAGATTTTGGAGATGCCTTTAATGCAGCTCAGGCAAGTGGTGGAAGAATGTCTCGTATGTACCATATGGGGAGTTTTACCTATCAAGCCAATACTAGCCCAAGTGCTTTTAACTTCTTATGGCAAAGAGCTTATGCTGATTTGTTTCCAGATATAGATGCCTTGCTAGAATTAACAGAGGCCAATGGATTAGATGTACATTCAGGAATCGTTAAGACGATGAAAGCTTATGTGTTAATGGCATTGGTGGATAATCTTGGAAATGTACCTTTAAGCCAAGCTGGACAAGGTACTGATTTGATTAGCCCAACAGCAGACAATGGAGCAGATGTTTATGCAGCAGCCGTTGCATTGTTAGATGAAGCAATTGGTCAATTATCAAGCACAAGTGCAGCTGGACCTTCTAACGATTTTTATTATGGAGGAGATGCCTCCAAATGGGTCAAAGCGGCGAATACTTTAAAATTAAGAGCGGCTCTCACTACTCGTTTAGTTGACTCAGGTGCTGGTTCTACAGTTAGTTCAATTGTTTCTAGTGGGAACTTCATTTCTGATATATCTGATGATTTCCAAGCTAACTTCGGAAGTCAGCGAACCAACCCGAATTCTCGTCACCCACTCTATAACAATCATTATGAATTAGGAGATGGCGATTACCTTTCTAACTACTATATGTGGTTATTAAGAGCGGATAAGGAGAGAGAGAATGGAAGTCAGTTAATTGATCCACGTATCCGATATTACTTCTATAGAAAGGTAGATGCGTCTTACGGTTTGGATCCTACAGTGTATTCTTGCTTACTAGGTTTACCTGAAAGTGTAGATGACACTAGATTCACACCAGGACACTGGGAAGCAATTAATCCAAGAATTCCTTACTGTGTAGCATGGGATGATGGATACTATGGTAGAGACCACGGAAATGGTTCTGGTATTCCACCAGATGGCCCTATCCGTACCTCCTATGGTTTATATCCTGCTGGTGGATCATTTGATGATAACTCTTTTACAGATACTAGACAGGCAGGTACAACTGGTGGACAAGGAGCAGGAATTTTCCCGATTATGCTATCTTCCTTTGTTGACTTTATGAGAGCAGAGGCGGCATTGACATTAGGTACTGGCGAAGATGCTAGAGCATTATTGGAAAGTGGTATTAGAAAATCAATTGCAAAAGTTCAGTCTTTTGAATCTTTAGATGCAGCAACTATTGATAGAACAGTAGTTAATGAAAGAACAGGAGAAGAAACAAATATTCGAGAAGTATATGTTCCTAAGGCGGAAGATATTGATGAATATGTAAATTATGTTTTAGCGGAGTTTGATGGAGGAGATGCCACTGCAAAATTAAATGCAGTGATGAAGGAATACTATATCGCTTTATGGGGTAATGGTCTAGAAGCCTACAACCTATACCGTAGAACTGGTATGCCATTAGGTATGGCACCAACTGAAGAAGCGGCGCCAGGTGATTTCATTCTTTCTTTCTTTTTACCTGCTAGTCATGTGAATAGAAATGCGAATGCCAATCAAAAAACTCTTACAGAAAGAGTATTCTGGGATGATGGTTCTGCTAGAACTTATTAATAAGTTCATTGTAGTCTCATAGATTCAAATAATTAAATAATAGTCTAACTATGTTGAAAAATAAAATATTATTGTTTTTCCTTGCTTTTGTAGTTGTCTTTACTTCTTGTAAAGATGAAAACTTGGCTCCAATTGCTACCTTTGATGGGGCAACCAAAGGAGCATACCCAAGGCTACTAGACCAAGGAAATAACTTATTCAATTTATTGGATATAAACGGTGTTAATTATTGTTATACCGTAGAATTTGTAGATAATGAAAAAGGTGGGCAAGTGTCTGAATATCAGCTTTTGGTAGAGTATGATGATAACGATTCGTCCAATGGAGATAAGTCTGCTGGACCTAATGTATTCCGAACGTTTTCAGCAGGTGATTTTTCTGCCAGTCCAAATGGTTTCCAATCTCCTGGTGAGATTTGTATTAATTCTTCAGATGTTTTATCTGCTTTCGGTTTATCAGCAGATGATGTATCACCTGGTGATAACTTTAATTTCATCGGGTCGGTAACCTTAAATGATGGAAGTTCTTATGGACAAGCTAATTCCTCTTCTACAGTAACAGGTGCAGCTTTCCGTGGTCACTTTAATTTTACCATGCCTGCAGCATGTCCATCTGATTTAACAGGTAGTTATTCTCGCACTAGTGCTGATGCATGGTGTGGTGGCAGTGTAGATGATGGCTCTGTTGAGATCATAGCCTTAGGAGCAGGTGTTTATCACTTCTCTGATTGGTCTTTCGGTGCTTATGGCCCATGCTATGGTGGTACAGCAGACCAGCCTGGACTTACTTTCACAGAAGTTTGTCAAGAAGTTTCTTTTACAGGCTTTACGGATTCTTTCGGTGATACTTGGACTTATGACTCTGATATCGACGGAGCAGTATGGAGAATTAAATGGGAGAATACTTATAGTGAGTCTGGTGAAGTTTTCATCACACATCCTAGTGGTTCTTGGCCATTTACCTTGAAATAGTGAAATCTTTAAATAGATTTTAAAAATAGTCGTATTGTCATTTGTTTGACTAAAGTTGAATAATTGATAATCATAGCTTTTAAAAAGCCATATCTGAATGTATGTTTGGATATGGTTTTTTTTATGGACGCTTCCTTCTATTAATTCGCAACTAAGGATGTAAGAAGCTTGTTTTGAGAACTTGGTGAGCAGGTATTAAGGGAGGGTGAAAGTTCTTAAAATCTACTGGCTTTAAAAACTTTTGCTCCATCTCATTCCCCTCTCACGAAGTTCTTAAAGCTGTGCTAAAGTTCACTTTATGTGTTTTGTCAAAGGACTAATTTTTTAACACCCTTATCTCTCAACCTAAAATATATGAAGCATACCCTCACTTTAATTCTATCCTTCTTATTTCTGAATGTAAGTACATCTCAAAATACAGTCGGCTTATTGAACAATGATCGAGAACAGTCCTACCCGGGGTATAACTTAATTTATCCGCATAACCAATCGAATACCTATTTACTGGATAACTGTGGCCGCATAGTTCATACTTGGGAAGGGGATACTACTTCGCGCCCAGGTAATTCTGCCTATATTTTAGAGAATGGTAACTTGATTAAATGTCAGCGAAGATTTGATGCGACTGTTAATGATCGAATTTGGGCAGGGGGGGGTGGTGCGACTGTGGAGGTTAGAACTTGGGAAAATGACTTATTGTCAAGTTACAGTCTGAATAATGATACCGCTCGCTTGCACCATGATATTGCTGCTTTACCTAATGGCAATATTCTGATGATCGCATGGGCATTGAAAGATTCCTTGACTGCTATTGCTGCAGGACGTAATCCAGCATTGCTACAACAAGGAGAAGTATGGTCAGAAATGATTTTAGAATGGAATCCCAATTCAGATGAGATTGTTTGGAAATGGGATGCATGGAATCACCTTATTCAAGACTTTGATGCTGGGCAATTAAATTTTGGCGCTATTGCCAATCACCCAGAACTTATTAATATTAATTACGATGAACATGACGGACATCCAGATTGGTTACACATCAATGCGATTGATTATAATCCCGTATTAGATCAAATTGTCTTGAGTGTCCCTTATTTTAATGAACTCTGGATAATAGACCACAGCACAACGACTACCGAGGCAGCAGGACATACAGGAGGTAATAGTGGTAAAGGAGGGGATTTGTTATACCGATGGGGAAATCCGGCCGCATACAATCAAGGAACCGAAGCAAATAAAAAATGCTTTTTTCAACATGATGTTCATTGGGTACAACCAACTGCCACACCCGATGAAGCAAATTTTGGGGTACTGGCTTTTTTTAATAATCGAGTAGGAATAGACTTTGCAACGATCAATAGTGTGCAGACTAGTTTTGATAATAACACCCAATCTTATTTACAAGAAGACCAAGTTTTTCAGCCAGCTGATTTTTTATCTACTTTTATCTATCCTGAAAGAGAAGATATTCGAGCTTTTTCAAATTCCCTATCCAGTGCACAATTTCTACCAAACGGAAATATACTTGCCCTTTCTGGCAGATATGGGTTTGCCTATGAACTAAATTCCAACCAAGACATCGTGTGGTCCTATTTGGTTCCCATTCGAGCAGGTTCTTCTGTGCTGCAAGGGGACAGTATAGAACGTAATGAGAATGTAACCTTTAGAATGAACCGCTATCCCTTAGATTATTCAGCCTTTGATTCAAAAGGGTTAGAACCAACTGGTTATCTTGAGTTAGCTCCCGATTCCTCCTTTTGCGGTAGATTGGTGTCCACTAATGAAATACAAGTACAAGAACAAGACTTTCAGATTTACCCAAACCCCACCAATCAATATCTAACAATAGAAGTGAAAAAGAATCAACCACAGCTCATAGGTATTTATGATATGCGTGGCGTATTGGTGGAGGAATTTCTAATTCAACATCAAGAAACAATAGATATTCAATTCCTTCCTAAGGGGCTTTATATGGTGAGGGGGGAGAAAGGGTTATTTCAAAAGTTATTGGTTTTATAAGTTGACTTTTGTTTGAGCAAATATCAGGTGAAAAATGATTTCGTGATGATGGTTTGATTGCTGAGTCTACTCTAAAAAGTCAAAAATGAACGCAGAGACGCAGAGTTTTCAGATGTATAAAAAAATAAGAATTAATTTTTTATACATCTAACTATGTGATCTATTTGCCTATATGTTTACCAAATTGTGTTTTTAGAGTGGACTCATGGTTTGATTGCTTGATGGTCAACGTGTCATTAGCCATCAAGCCATCAAACCATCTAACCATTACGCTCATACCCAATTGAAGGTAAAATACCATTATACGCTCCCGTCGGATGGCTGCGCCGTCCGATGGGAACGCCTTCTCATCGGACGGCGTAGCCATCCGACGAGAATGGAGCATTATTATTGAGAAAATTTAGCCCATTTTTTGACGAGATATTGCTTGTCATTTAGCCAAAATTTAACCAAGTATATACCATTGGGGAAATCTGTAATATCTATGGCATCCCCTTGTTTAGTATCGGTAAAGGAGGCCATTATTTTTCCTTCCGTTGATAGAAATTCAATTTTCGTTGGGAAAAATTTGCTATTAAATGTTATCCATTGAGAAGCAGGATTAGGGTATATCAGTAAGTCATTAGAAATAAAAAGATCGTAAGAAGAAGTGCTAATAGGCCTTTCTTTAATACTAATAGGTTCGTCTATTTGAATCTGGTTATTGGTACTGGATCCTTCTTGCAGGAAATGGATTTGGTTGACGGGTAAATCATAAAATTGATCTATATGTCCAGTTGACCAAGTCAAGATAATAGAATCCACGGTTGTATGAGTTCCCATACCAAAATGCTTATAGCTAGAATTTTGTCCTAAAAAACCTGATCCGCACAAGGTATAGTGCATTTGATACAAAGAATCTGCATATAGTTCGATTCTAGTTCCTATTCCATCCCGATTGCTTTTCACCCCTTCTAACTGTATCTTAATCCAGTTGTTGGTAGTAGTAGATTGATTCTCAAAAATATAGAAAGGGTCAACGGGATTATTCTGTACAACGATGTCTTGCAAACCATCTCCATTGATGTCGCCTATAGCATTGGTAAAACTATTACTGGTATCACTAGCGAAGCCTTCAACCAACGGAGATTCAAAATGATGTCCCTCTATATTTTCAAAAAACGCACTAGATAATTCCTTGGGTTGAAGGATAGAACTCGTCACATATAAATCTAAATCTCCATCATTTTCTGCATCAAAGAAATTCGCTCCCCAACAATTACCTCCAACGAAAGCAGTCCCATTTTCCATAGCAACATTTTCAAATCTTATATAACCAGAGGCATTTAAAACACCACTATTTTCAAGGCAATGACTACCAATTGGCGTATTGGTAATATAAATATCTGTCCAGCCATCTCGATTATAATCGCCTGGGCTTACGCACATGGCGTTCATGCGGGCATTTGATCGAGAGGAAATGCTAATATCTTCAAAGAATCCTCCTCTGTTAGCTAATAAAGTATTGAAGGTCAATTTATCATTGGCAATATAAATATCAGGCCATTTGTCATTATTGTAATCTAGGAAAACTGCACAGAAAGGGAGTTTATCTTCATCATGCGCATTCGCTTCGTAGGTCTGTTCTGTAAAAGTTCCATCCGCGTTATTCCTAAATAATCGGTTATAGCTTTTTATGAAATCAGGGTTGCCGATTATCCCTTTGGAGGCATAATATAAATCCAACCAACCATCTCGATTATAATCTCCCCAACAAGCTCCATATCCAAAATGAACGGTCAATGGTAAACCACTTTTTTCAGTAATATCCACCAACTGCAAATCGCCTTTATTTTCATACAAGCGGCTAATACCATCATTCGCAGCAACATACAAATCTGCGTCTCCATCATTATCGAAATCAACCCAATTCATTTGCTTAACCGTTTCTTGGTTTTCTTCGATTAGCGAAAGTTGTTCAAAGCCATTTCCTGTATTTCTATAGAATCCAATAGGCTGTCCTTTGGTTGAGGATAAGGTTAAATCATCCAATCCGTCTTTGTCAAAATCATAGACACAAATGCCTCCGCCAATAGTATTGTGCGCAAAGCGGTGGTTAACTTGATATTGAGAAGCTATTTCTTGAAAGTTAATTTGGGCGTTTAAGTATAAGTTGGTACTTAAGAAACATAAAAGCAGAAAGGAATAGGAAGCCTTTAAGGTTTCTCCTCCCTTTTTAATCCAGGAAAGAAAACAAACTAGCTTGTTTTTATTGTTTGAAAATATCATCAACAGAAATCTTAAATCCTTTTATCACTGGTTCTGCGGAGCATAAATTTTTTCCTTTTATGATTTTCATTTGAGTGGCTTTTTTGGTGTATACATGTACCTCTTTTAATTCGGGGAATATATGCCAAACGATTGAAACACCTGCATTTCGATAATCATTCATTTTATGGTGTACTTTGTTCATTTGGTCACTGGTAGATATTACTTCAATTACAAAAAGGGGGATGGCATCAAGATCATTAGAAGCATCTTTTATTTGCTGTTGTGTGTAATATGCTATGTCTGGCCTTCTGTGGTGTTTACCAAAAAAGGTGTCTCCTTCGGGTATTAAACTTCCTTTAAATTTTGACTTGATCTTTAAAGAATAGAAGAAATCTAGAATATTCTGTAAGATGTAAAATTGGTTTTTATTCATAGCGTATGGTGTTTTCTCAACTATACCATCCAGCCACTCATACTTATAGCCGTTTTCTTTGGTTAAGTATCTTTTCTGAAAAGTTTCCCAAGAAATTTTCTTAGGTGGTTTGGGAGCTACTTTTTTTGAAATGGCAACCATATATTTAGTTTTCAATAAAGGTACAAAAAAATGATAATTTTCTCCAAAGCCACGGTGCAGTTGATTTTGCTCGCCGCCTGCGGCGTCTCGCAAAATGGTTCTTAGGAGGCAGAGGTGGTATAAATGGGCTTTTTAAAGCCCATTTATAACACCTCTGCCTCCTAAACCCCTATTTACTGAGCTGGCGACAGCCAGCGAGGTAACTCATATACCGCCAATAAATTATCATTACGCCCAGCAATTAGGATGGTCTGATTCGCTAATTGGACCGTTTCCAAATCTTTTACATCACCAGAAATATAAATATAAGAATTCTCAGTCGGAATGGTATAACCATCTTTTTGATTAGAAAATAAAACTAATCCCGTACCACCATCCCAACGAGGTGTTTCCACTTCCGTATGGTAAATCGTACCCGCTAAAATAGCATCTTCAAATCCATCCTGATTTACATCATGAAACACAACAGATAGGGTAGGGGCGGTTTGCGTAGCAGCAGGAAGAGTTACTTTTATAAAATTCCCATTACCCTCATTAAGCAGTAAAATAGAGTTAAAAGTAGTTGCTTCATATGCTACTGCACTGTCTAGTTTGCTTCCATAAATATCTTCCATAGAGGCATTGGCAAAGGCATCGTAAGTTGGAAATTTTTCTGCGATAAAAGGCATTTGTTGGGAAGAGCATTCTCTGCCTCTGACAGGCACATATTTGTCTTTGTAAGGATTACTGAGTACTATATCAGTTGTGCCATTATTATCAAAGTCATTCGCAAAAACCTTAAATGGTTTTTTGGTACTAGCTTTGAATTTCGTATTTAAACCAACATTACCTACCAGGTAATCTTTTAGGCCGTCATTATTAATATCTGTCTCACCAACCGTAAACCACCAACCTTTTTCTTGGTCTAAATTACTAGTGGCGGAAATATTTTCAAACGTACCTCTATTATTTTTGAAAATACCAATAGCTGTCCATTCTCCCACCGCTATAAAATCTTGCCAGCCATCATTATTAAAATCGGTAGCAATTATTTTATTAATTATCCCAAAGTTGGATAGGTCAGGGGCAATGGAGGAAGTTACTTCTTTTAATGCTCCACCTTCATTTTGAAGTATTAAAGAAGGAGCGGCGTTAGGATAGTTTTGTGGTATGATGCGGTTACCTACTATTAAGTCCGTATCTCCGTCTTGGTCATAATCTATACCGCAAATAGTCTTACCACTGAAATGCTGATTATTTAGTAGGGTTAGATTTGCGCTAGAAAATTTTCCTTGCCCATTATTAAGGTACAAACGGTCTTGGTAATTTTCAGAATTTGGCTCAAAAGCATTACCTCCACTTACGACATATATATCTTGGTCCCCATCTTGTTCATAATCAAAAAAGAGCGCTTCCATATCTTCATAGATCGCATCCGCTTGCCAAAAAGTATTTTCTATTTTTCTAAATTGCTGCCCTTCATTCAGGAAAAGTTGAGCAGCTTGACCCGACGCTCCACCAATGAAAATATCTTCTAATCCATCACCATTAATATCTCCTTTACTGATACAAGGACCTAGTGTTGATTGCTTATAAGGAAGGAGGATTTCTTTTTTAAAATCATCAAAGATGTTTTCTTTATGTCGGTAGGTCAATTTTAATTTTCCAATGGAAACTTGATTGATTTGTTGGACTAAAGAACGACGATCCTCAGAGGAACGTCGTTCCTTTATAAGGTTTTTACCTTCGAGTACCTGATTAACCGCCACCTCATACTTTATAGTTTGTTCGCCATCCAACCAATCAATAATAAGGGTATCAATTATCTCGGTGCTTCCTACTCCAAAGTGGATAAGATTGTCGACAGAGGAGAGATATCCACGCACTGTTTTAGCTTCAGACATTTGGATTTTACCATCGTATTGAATAGTTACTTTGGCAAAATCAGTAGCCGCTATCTTTAGATAATTACCTAGTCCTTTTTCAATGGATAGATTTTTATACACAAATGCTTGCTCATCAATATTATTGACGATTAACTCTAAGTCCCCATCCATATCCAAATCTGCATAAGCCGCCCCATTAGAATAACTAGGCTGACCAAGTCCCCAAGTATCTGCTTTATCTTTGAACTGCAAATTTCCTTGGTTCTCGTAGAGTAGATTGGCTAATTTTTCAGTAGGCATTTGCTCATATAGTTTTCTTTTAACCGCTATTGGAATAGCGCCGTTGTACATCTCTCTAGCATCGTCCACCATTTTCTTAAAATCGTTATCAAGCGCATATTTTCTATAGCCATTGGTAACAAAAATTTCCTTGATGCCATCATTATTGAAGTCTTCCATTAGGCCTGCCCAACTCCAATCCGTTTTAGCTAATCCTGCATAATGTGCCACGTTTTTATATTGTTGATTGCCAGTGTTAAGCTGCAAGGTATTGAACATATATTGGTAGGGAAATCGGAAACGCTTGGTGAGCATATCGAAGTTCTCCGTACTCATAGAGGCCATCAGGGTCTTGGCTCGATAGTGATCTTGTGAAGCCATATCCAATACAAAAATATCTTGATGCCCATCGTTATTCACATCTGCAATGTCTACGCCCATTCCATAGAAAGAAATCTGTTGGGTTTTATTTTTTACTTCATCTGAGAAAGAACCATTTCGTTGATTGATATACAAGGCATCAGGAAGGTAATAATCATTGGCAATATAAATATCTAACCAACCATCTTCATTGAGATCACTTACTGCTAAACCCAATCCAAAACTTGGTTTTAACAAACCAGCTTGCTCAGTGACATCAATAAATTTTCCATCTTGATTTTCATATAAATGGCTACAGCTAGGATGTAGTAACTCTTCTCTAGTACCAATGATTTTATAAAAATTGAGGGGATCAACTCCATACAAAGGAGTTTCATTCATTACGATGGCATCTAAATCGCCATCCTTATCATAATCAAAAAAAGCAGATTGGGTACTAATGCCTCTATCTGCTAAACCATAGGTTTGGGCACTTTCTTGGAAGGTTAAATCTTGTTGATTGATGTATAATAAATTAGCCCGTTCGTCTTTAGGTCCTCCTTGAGAAACATATATATCTAGCCAGCCATCTTGGTTGACATCTGCGAAGCTTACGCCATTCGACCAATGTTTATTGATATTGATCCCTGCTTTATCACTAATGTCTTCAAATGTTAGATTGCCTTTGTTTAGGTATAGCTTGTTGTCCACCTGATTGCCAGCAAAAAATAGATCCACTAAGCCATCATTATTTATATCACCTACACCTACTCCTGCGCCATTATAGAAATAATCAAAATCTAACAAATTCTCTTTAGTAGTCACCTCTTCTTTGAGCGTGTTACTAAAGTCAATACCAATGCTGTTATTGTTTAATTTTTGAAAAATTTGGACATCCTTCTTAGAAGTGGTAGAAGATCTATCCTCTTCGGAAGTATTACAAGCTAGCAGACATAATAGGAATACAGGTAGAAGCAATTTTCTCATTCTAGCTCTTTTTTAAGTGCAAAAGTACAATTGCTTCTTGAGGATAGGAAATAACTAAGGCATAAAACCTCCTTCGTCAAAAAAGGACATTAACAGAACCAAATGCTCCTCTTTATTCAGTTTTAATTTTTGCTGTTTGATATATTTTTCTAGCGCCTTTTTATGTTGTAAAGACTTTAGGATTTGCTTTTTATTTAATTTGAAGCTGGTTAATGCTCCTCCTTTTATCCAATGATAAGTAGTTCTTTTCACAAACCTTTTAACCTGTCTAGTTTGACCTACATCTTGAAAAGTTTTTTCAGATATATTGGATTCTACTTGCTTAAATAATTGGCCTTCTCCATCATACAATAACTGCATGAATTGTCCATTCAAAGTGGGATGGAAGGCTTTTTGAAAAATAATAGGATCGGTTGCCTCGGGAGTTAAGACCACCCGCACATACCAAGCAGGGTCCAATTCAATAAACCGATCTCCTTCCTGAATTTCGAAGGTATTGGTATGGGCGTTATAATTAAACGAATTAGCCTCAATCTTATCAGCATTTTGGCTAAAAATAGTACCGGAGTGCCATTCGTCGAATAGATAAGGGGAGTCAAGAATACCTTTATATCGATCTGTGTTAATTTTCTTGCTATTGGTGAGTAAAACTTCGTTCTTTTGAGCAGTAAGATGGGACGCAAATAACAGTAGTAACCAGACAACTATTGCAAAAAAATACCGAGATGCCATGTTTTTTTTTGTTTAGTAATAGAAAAGAGGCGGAATTATTGTTAATATTAGTAACTTTATAGGGTCTAAATAATAAAACGAATTATTCAAAGCTAATGTTATTTAGCTTTTTTTTATAAAAATTAATTTTTAGGTTAATAATGAGTTGAGGTACTCTTTGGAGTGCCTCTTTTTTTGAATTGCAGCCAAAACGCCACAAAACCAAAACGCCACAATGCCAACCTTCACCAATTAATCGTAATCGTATAACCGCCTTCTTCCTTTTGAATGGGCGCAGGGTCTTCTTTCTTTTTAGGAATGATTTGATATTGGACAGATGTATCTTTTGTCTTAGGTAAGCGAAAGTGGATATGTAGTTCCTTGTGAAAGATAGCTTTAACGCCCCTATTCCTCGGTACTACAAATTTTAACAGTCTTACCAGTCTATCTGCCTCTTCATCGCACCCAAATCCTAACCCTGAAATAATCTTGGTTTCAATTACTTTTCCTTTATGATTGATGGTATATCGTATGAGTACGGTACCTTCCTTTTTTTTGCTCAATGCTTCTTCAGGATATTGCATTTGTTGGCTAATAAACTGCTTTAAAGCAGCTGGACCGCCTTGGTAGATTGGTTTTTTGATAAAATGCTTCCCCTTTCTTTCTTTTTTCATTTCAATTTTGTGGTAGGTAAAGTTTGATTTACAATAAAATTTGACTAAATTTAGGATATAATTTACTTCCTTCCAAACCGTAATTTAAGTCTTTAGCCTATATGAAGTTTGATTTGTTCTTATCGTATATACGTTTTGAAAAAAGATTCTCTCCTCATACGATTACTGCGTATCAAAATGACTTAGAGCAATTTCAGACTTATGTTTTCGCCACTTATGGGGAGGTTTCCAATAAAGAGATTTCTCATATCCAGATTCGCAGTTGGATTATCAAGTTAATGGAAGATGGGATGTCCCCCAAATCTATTAACCGTAAGCTCTCCACTTTAAAATCACTTTTCCAATTTCTACTTAAAAAAGAAAAGATAGAATTAGATCCGATGTTGAAAGTAATCTCTCCTAAAACAGGTAAACGACTACCTGCTTTCGTAGAGGAACAAAAAATGGATTTATTGTTGGAGGAAATTACCTTTCCTGAAGGTTTTAAAGGACTGCGTGATAAGCTATTATTAGAAATATTGTACCAAACTGGCATTCGGCGATCCGAATTAATACACCTTCAAATATCTGATATAGATTTCCAAAACCAACTAATCAAAGTACTAGGGAAAGGGAATAAAGAGCGGTTGATTCCTATAAACAGACAATTACGTTTGCTGATTAACGACTATCTAGCACTAAGAAAAACAACCTTTCCAGAATTATTAGAGATCGGGCAGTTATTTTTGACGGATAAGGGAAAGCCCATGTATCCGAAGTTTGTGTACAACTTAGTCAAAAAATATCTGTCTTACGTTACCACGCAGGAGCATAGAAGCCCTCATATACTCCGACACACTTTTGCCACTCACCTCTCCAATAATGGAGCTGATTTGAATGCTATTAAGGAACTATTAGGGCATTCTAGTCTAGCTGCCACTCAGATTTACACCCATAATACAATTGATCGCCTAAAAGAGATTTATCAACAAGCCCACCCCAAGGCAAAAAATTAAAGATCTTCAATCAATGAACAAGTCATTGGCAGAAAGGTCTTTCATAACACTGTAACAAGCGATTTTTCTGAAACCTATTTATTAACACCTTAAATTATTGCTATGAAAGTACAAACTAAAGCAGTTCACTTTACAGCAGACAGAAAGCTAATTCAATTTATCACACAAAAATTGAGCAAACTAGAAAAGCTTTTTGACAGAATTATTGGTGTCGAAGTAGTGATGAAGTTAGAAAATGCTGGTAAAATCAAGGACAAGATTGTAGAAGTCTATCTGAAAGTCCCTGGTCAAACCATTGTTATTAAAGAAACACGAAAGACATTTGAAAAAGCAATTGATTCCTGTGTACCTGCATTAAAAAGACAATTAAAGCGTCATAAAGAAAAAGGTAGGGGTCGATTGGCTTACTAATTCCACTTTTGTACTTCAAGATTTTCTCGCCGGACTACGAGAGTTCGACGAGAAAGTCCTTCCAACTGGGGGATTAGTCTCGTCCAATTAGAGGGATTAGCCGAAGTATCAAAGTATTAGTTAGCTAATAATTTTTAAAAAAGTATATTTTTAAAATATTAATAAATAATTAAAAGGGGTTTGAAAAGTGAAACTTTTCGACCCCTTTTCTAGTTTTGGTATTGATAGGCAGATGTGCTCTCCCTCTATACTCCAGTGTCCTCCATAATTCAAATGATTGTAAGATCAATATTTGGTTCTAAATGTTTAAAACTTTTGAAAAAATTACTTTGATTTTTACATTCAAGAACCATATCTTTGCAGTCGCTTTGAAAAATGGGGCCAAATGAGGTCTAATTTTAGCGAAAATTTGACATAAAAAGCCGATGTAGCTCAGTTGGCCAGAGCAGCTGATTTGTAATCAGCGGGTCGGGGGTTCGAATCCCTCCATCGGCTCCAGTTTAGTGGAGCGTGCAGAGTGCAGAGTGAGGAGTTAAGTAATATAACTCCTCATTCTTAACTCCACACTCCTAACTAAAAGGGGGGTGCGCCGGAGTTGGAGAGCCGGGGCAGACTGTAAATCTGTTGTCTCAGACTGAGTAGGTTCGAATCCTACCACCCCCACCATACTTTAATTTTGAATGCTGAATTTTTAATTTTGAATATTCATTCATGATTCAATCATTCAACATTCAAAATTAATCTGCGGGTGTAGCTCAGTTGGTAGAGCATCAGCCTTCCAAGCTGAGGGTCGTGGGTTCGAGTCTCATCACCCGCTCCACTGTTGAGAGATTGATTGTTTTCAAAAACAGTCAATTTTCTCAGCAACTTAGTTCTTTAGATACATAAAAGCCTAGTACTGACAGGCAGTAACATTGTCTAAACACAAGAATAACTCCAACGTTTGCTATTCTTGTAGCAGCTATGTAAGTGACTTTGTTTGAAGGAGATAGAATCTATTAGCCAGATACTTCTGATTTCCTTCCTTCAATCCTTAATAAATAGTAACAGAAGCCAATGTAGCTCAGGGGTAGAGCACTTCCATGGTAAGGAAGGGGTCGTGGGTTCAAATCCCACCCTTGGCTCACTCATATTCTTTCCTGTATATGGGGCATTTATGTTGCATTCAATCAAAGGTATATCTCAATCAGATAGCACCTTCCTATTTATTAATTCTTTAAAATTTTTCAAAAAGTTAACGATGGCTAAAGAAACTTTTAAGCGGGACAAACCGCACGTTAATATCGGGACCATAGGTCACGTGGATCACGGAAAGACTACTCTTACGGCAGCCATCACCTACGTTCTTGCCGAAGAGGGTCTAGCAGAAAAGAAAGATTATGACTCGATTGATGGAGCTCCCGAAGAAAGAGAACGTGGTATTACGATTAACACAGCACACGTTGAGTACGAAACAACTAATCGTCATTATGCACACGTTGATTGTCCTGGTCACGCCGATTATGTGAAAAACATGGTTACGGGTGCTGCCCAAATGGACGGTGCTATTTTAGTGGTAGCTGCGACAGATGGTCCTATGCCTCAAACAAGAGAGCATATCCTTCTTTGTCGTCAGGTAGGTGTACCAAAGATTGTTGTTTTCATGAATAAAGTAGATTTAGTAGATGATCCTGAGATGTTAGAATTGGTGGAGATGGAAGTAAGGGAACTACTCGATCAATATGAATTTGATGGAGATAATGCCTCTATCGTTCAAGGTTCTGCATTGAAAGCCTTAGAAGGTGATGCTGATGCGGTTGCTAAAATCAAAGAATTGATGGAAGCTGCTGATACTCAGATTCCTGAGCCAGTAAGAGAGGTAGATAAGCCATTCTTGATGCCTATTGAGGATGTATTCTCTATTACAGGACGTGGTACTGTAGCGACAGGTAGAATTGAAAGAGGAGTAATTAACACAGGTGATCCAGTTGAGATTATTGGTATGATGGCAGCAGATGCTAAGCCATTGACTTCTGTAATTACTGGTGTTGAAATGTTCCGTAAGATATTAGAAAGAGGAGAAGCTGGTGATAATGCTGGACTTCTATTGAGAGGTATTGATAAAGAAGCGATCAAACGTGGAATGGTTATTTGTAAGCCTGGTTCTGTTCAGCCTCACAGTCACTTCAAGTGCGAGGTGTATGTACTAGGTAAAGACGAAGGTGGTCGTCACACACCATTTTTCAACGGATACCGTCCTCAATTTTACTTCCGTACCACAGATGTTACAGGTGATGTAAATCTACCAGACGGTGTTGAAATGGTAATGCCTGGTGATAATGTTACCCTTGAGGTTAAACTTATCAACCCAATTGCAATGGAAAAAGGACTTCGATTTGCAATTAGAGAGGGTGGTAGAACTGTTGGTGCAGGTCAGGTAACAGAAATTTTAGGATAAGATTCTATAACAGAATTTTTACTTAAAAATATAGACAATATACTTGCGAAAATTAAGCATCCTTTGGGTGCTTAATTTTTCGCATATATGGTATAGTACAATTTTGAATGAAGAATTTTGAATCTCACTAGAACATTCAAAATTCAATATTGAATATTCAAAATTACACACGGGCGTAGCTCAGTTGGTAGAGCAGTGGTCTCCAAAACCAAAGGTCGCGAGTTCGAATCTTGCCGCCCGTGCTAATTCAAGAAACGAAATCATATCCCTTAGTAAAAAAGACCCAATTGCTCTTTGACTATTTTTATGATTTCAATTGATGTGTTAATCAAATTATTAAGGACTTGTCAAAATAACTTCCCGTCTTTCAATTGAAGTTTATTTTTGACGAATACTAAAAATCCATGTTATCTAATTTAAGTCTTTATATAAAGGAAAGTTATAATGAGTTGTTGAACAAGGTGACTTGGCCTACTTTCCCTGCTCTCCAAAGCAGTACAATCGTTGTTCTAATTGCTTCTTTGATTATCGCTTTGATTATTTTCATCATGGATGCGATTTCTAAAAATGTCTTGGATTTAATTTATCCTGGATAATTATCATTCATCAAATACTCATCGGATGACTGTCGAAGGCAAATGGTATTCTCTTCGTGTAATTAGTGGCAAAGAGCGTAAAATAAAAGAACGCATCGAACTGGAAATAACTCGTTCCAATTGGAAAGAAGTCATTACCCAAGTCCTAGTTCCTACGGAGAAGGTCTATAAAATGCGTAATGGAAAGAAGGTGATGTCCGAAAGAAATATTTTACCAGGCTATATCTTGGTAGAAGCGCTTCCAGGAAAGTTTTCTGGAGAGATGGTCACGACCATTGCTAACATTCCAAATGTTATTCATTTCTTAGGTCGTAACAATCCTATTCCAATGAGGGAGACGGAGGCGAATAGACTGTTGGGTAAGGTAGATGCTTCTAAAGGAGCGAGTGAGGTGATGATAGAGCCGTTCATCGTTGGAGAGACGATCAAGATCATTGATGGACCTTTCAGTGAATTTGTGGGCGACATTCAAGAGGTGAACGAGGAAAAGAAGAAGATGAAAGTGATTGTGAAAATATTTGGTCGAGGCACAGAAGTAGAGTTGAATTTCATGCAAGTTGAAAAACAATCATAGTTATTGGTAAACGGTGGATAGTGGCTAGACCTCCATTCACTAACAATTTATTACCAATCTCTCATACAGACTTTAGTTTCTAATAAGAATGCTTCCCTAAAGTCCAACCACATTTTAAATAATTTAAACAATGGCAAAAGAAGTAGATGGTTTTATTAAGCTGCAAGTGAGAGGAGGAGCTGCCAATCCTGCACCACCCGTAGGACCTGCATTAGGTGCGAAGGGGGTGAATATCATGGAGTTTTGTAAGCGTTTTAACGCTAAAACCGAGGATAAAAAAGGGAAGGTACTTCCAGTAGTAATCTCCGTTTACAAGGATAAGTCTTTTGATTTTATTATCAAAACACCTCCTGCGGCGGTTCAATTATTAGAAAAAGCAAAGCTTAAAAAAGGATCACCAGAATCTAATAGAAATAAAGTGGGTACCGTCACTTGGGATCAGGTCAAGGAAATTGCCGAAGACAAGATGCCAGATTTGAATGCCTTTACGATAGAATCAGCTATGAAAATGGTAGCTGGTACTGCTAGAAGTGCAGGTATTACAATTAAAGGTGCACCTCCTTGGGGAGGCGAAGCCGCTGAATAATTTTTAACACTAGAAGGGAGCTTGGAGACTCCTAACAATGCTATCATGTTAGCAACGTTTATCTCCAAGCGCTATTCACCTCAAAATTTTTGACATGGCAAGAGTTTCCAAAAAAAGAAAAGCTGCCAATGCAAAAGTGGACAAAGAAAAATTGTACGCTTTGCAGGACGCAATGGCTTTAATTAAGCAAGTCAACACTACTAAGTTTGACGCTTCTGTGGATTTACATATTCGATTAGGAGTAGATCCTCGAAAAGCAGACCAAGCCCTACGTGGAACGGTATCTTTACCGCATGGAACGGGAAAGCAGAAAACAGTTATGGTTTTTTGTACGCCTGATAAAGAGGCAGAAGCTAAGGCTGCTGGAGCGGATTATGTTGGCTTAGATGAACTAGTAACGAAAGTTCAAGGTGGCTTTACAGACGTTGATGCAGTGGTAGCGATGCCTAGCACAATGGCTAAAGTAGGTCGTTTGGGTAGAGTATTAGGTCCAAGAGGCTTAATGCCAAATCCTAAAACAGGTACCGTGACGATGAATGTAGGGGATGCAGTTTCTGAGATAAAGAAAGGTAAAATCTCCTTTCGTGTGGATAAATTCGGAATCATCCATGCACCAGTCGGAAGGGTATCTTTCTCAGCAGATAAGTTAGCGGATAATGCTAACGAAGTGCTTTCTACAATTATGAAAATGAAACCTTCTTCAGCGAAGGGAATCTACATGAAATCTTTGACAGTAGCCAGTACCATGAGTCCGGGCGTCAAGATTGATACAAAAACGATAAAATAGGATCGTATTGCTAATTATTGATAGTTTGTCTGATTTAGTCAACCTTTAATAATGAGCAACTAAAGTCTAGCGTTTTCAAACCCGTTCTAATGCTTCCAACTTGAAAATGCTAAGCTATATATTGTAAAGCCTATTGAGTGAAAGTATTATTAATCATTCATTATTGATTATTAGCAGATTATGCTGTTGTTACATTTAGAAAATAATTAATAATCAGTAATTAATAATTACAACCCACTCAATAATACTTATAGAAAATGACAAGAGCAGAAAAAGAAGCTGCTGTTGAGGAATTAAAAGGTAAATTTGAGAAATTCAATTTCTTCTATATTACCGATTCTTCAACGATGACAGTAGCTCAGGTCAATGATTTGAGAAGGAAATTTTTTGAAAAAGGCGTTGAAATGCAGGTGGTTAAAAACACTCTTGCAAAAAAAGCTTTAGAAGCTATTTCTGATACTCAATACCAAGACCTATATGATGCATTAAAAGGACCGACTGCTTTATTGTTTACAGAAACGGCAAATATGCCTGCAAAGGTGATTAAGGAATTTAGAGGGAAAGATGGAGAGCGACCTATTGTAAAAGCAGCGTATATTGATTCTAGCGTTTTTGTAGGAGATGATCAAGTTGGTGCTTTAGCAAGTCTCAAGTCTAAAGAAGAATTAATTGGAGAAGTGGTTACCTTATTACAATCCCCAATCAAAACTGTTTTGGGTTCTTTACAATCAGGCGGCAACACAATCTCTGGCTTATTGAAAGCTTTAGAACAGAGAGGCGAGCAAGCTTAATGTTGAATTTTGAATGCTGAATTTTGAATGTATTTTTCATTCAAAATTCAAAATTTATCATTCACCATTAAAAATTGAAACGGCTTCCAAGTTTCAACATAAATTTATTTTATTAAATGAAACGGCGGTGGTGAGGTCTTAAAGACTAATTAACAAATACTAATTCACCGCATCAAAACTTTATTAAGATGGCAGATTTAAAAACACTTGCTGAATCGTTAGTTAATTTAACAGTTAAAGAAGTAAGTGAACTAGCAGATATTTTGAAAGATGATTATGGTATTGAGCCAGCAGCAGCAGCAGTAGCTATGGCAGCACCAGGTGCCGCAGGAGGAGCAGGTGGCGCAGCAGAAGAGCAAACTGAATTCACGGTAGTATTAACTTCTGCAGGTGCAGGTAAATTGAAAGTAGTAAAAGAGGTAAAAGGATTGTTAGGATTGGGCTTGAAAGATGCTAAGGAATTAGTAGATGGAGCGCCTGCTAACGTGAAAGAAGGTATTCCAAAAGACGAAGCTGAGAAAATTAAAGCAGCTTTAGAAGCAGTTGGAGCTAGTGTAGAATTGAAGTAATATTGTATTCATTGAACTAAAAAGAAAGGAAAACCGTTTATTACAGATGGTTATCCTTTCTTTTAAGTTTTGTTTGGTAATATTTGAGATCCGGTTGGTTTTTTGTGAAACCAATACATACTTTTTGAATAAAAATTGGCATTCATTTTTTATTCGATATATAATAAAAGGTGAGTTCTCTTTGAGGAATCATTTTTCAAAGGGCATAAAACCCTGATTTATAACATTATAAATTAAGTCCCAAATTGATTGATGCCAGAAGGCTTATCATTTTTTGAGATTTTTTAGGCTTAGCAAGTAATTGTTTCTTACTAAGCCTATTGCTGTTTGGTTACAATTAAGGCAGTTGACGAAGGAAGGAACGGAAATCAATTACCATTTAGGGTTTACAGATTCCCTTTAAAAAATTGAAAGTTACCACAGAGGAAAGCCTCTATTTATTAATAAATGTTTGAATGAGCTAGTGTACGTTTTTCGCCTAGATGCCCGACAAATGGGAAGGGAAAAACTACCAATCGCAATATGTAGTATTTCTATAAATAAAGCAAAATTTACGCCCAAATTTATTAGAAAACACATATTGGCTTTTTTATTTGAACAATCAAAACAGGTGTTTCAATGACTGTTAATGGTACTGCAAAAACAGCTGAAGAACGCCGAATTAGTTTCGGCAAAATCAAGCTACCCTCATCTTATCCTGACTTACTAGAAATCCAATTGAAATCCTTTAGGGAATTCTTCCAATTGGAAACTACACCTGAGAACAGGATGAACGAAGGTCTGTACCGAGTGTTTCAGGAAAACTTTCCTATTACGGATGCTCGGAATATATTTGTCCTTGAATTCCTAGATTATTTTATTGACCCACCTCGATATAGCATCGAAGAATGTATGCACAGAGGGTTGACGTATAGCGTCCCCTTAAAAGCAAAATTAAGGCTGTCTTGTAATGACGAAGAGCATGTGGATTTCCAAACCATCGTTCAAGATGTGTTTTTGGGGAATATCCCGTATATGACCCCAAAGGGTACTTTCGTTATCAATGGTGCTGAGCGGGTAATTGTTTCTCAATTGCATCGTTCGCCAGGGGTATTCTTTGGTCAAAGTTTTCACCCTAATGGAACAAAGATTTATTCTGCTAGAGTAATTCCTTTCAAGGGCGCTTGGATGGAGTTTGCCACAGATATAAATACGGTCATGTATGCTTACATTGATCGTAAGAAAAAATTTCCAGTTACCACTTTGTTGAGAGCGATCGGTTTCGATACGGATAGAGCTATCTTAGATATTTTTGACTTAGCGGACGAAGTTCCTACCACCAAGAAAGATCTAGAAGCATCTATTGGTAGAAAGTTAGCAGCACGGGTTCTAAGAAGTTGGACGGAAGATTTTGTGGATGAGGATACAGGAGAGGTGGTAACTATTGAGCGGAATGAAATTATCTTAGAAAGAGATATTGTCTTGGATGAAACTAATATCCAAGCTATTATTGACTCTGATACAGAATCAGTAATCCTTCAAAAGGACGACATTGAAGAAGATTATTCGATTATATATAATACCTTACAAAAAGACCCTTCTAGTTCTGAAATTGAAGCGGTACAACATATCTACCGTCAATTGAGAGGCACCGATCCACCGGATGATGATACGGCTAGAGGGATTATAGATAAATTATTCTTCTCCGATAAGCGATATAACTTAGGAGAAGTAGGACGATATAAAATCAATCGTAAACTAGGTCAAGAAATTGATAAGGATGTCTCTGTATTAACAAAAGAAGACATCATCAAAATCGTTAAGTACCTAGTAAGTTTGATGAACCAGAAAGCGGAGATTGATGATATTGACCACTTGAGTAATAGACGTATTAAAACAGTAGGGGAGCAATTATATGCTCAATTTGGTGTAGGTCTAGCTAGAATGGCAAGAACCATTCGAGAACGGATGAATGTAAGAGATAATGAGGTCTTTACGCCTATTGATTTGATTAATGCTCGTACGCTTTCCTCTGTTATTAATTCCTTCTTTGGTACTAGTCAATTATCTCAGTTCTTAGATCAAACCAATCCACTATCTGAAATTACGCATAAGCGAAGAATTTCGGCTTTAGGTCCAGGAGGGTTATCAAGAGAACGGGCAGGATTCGAGGTGCGGGATGTTCATTATTCTCACTATGGTCGTCTTTGTACGATTGAAACACCAGAGGGACCAAACATTGGTTTGATTTCAACGCTTTGTGTTCACGCTAAAGTGAACAAAATGGGTTTCTTAGAAACGCCTTACCGACCGGTTGCCAAAGGAAAGGTAAACGTAAAAGATGAGCCAATCTACTTATCAGCAGAGGCAGAGGATTTTAAAAAGATTGCCCAAGCAAATGCTCCTTTAACAGAAAAAGGTGGTTTTGTTACGGATAGAGTTAAGTGTAGAGAGCACGGTGATTTCCCTGTATTACCACCAGATGAGATTGAATTTATGGACGTTGCACCTAACCAAATTGTAGGGGTGTCTGCATCTATGATTCCTTTCTTAGAAAATGATGATGCCAACCGTGCCTTGATGGGATCTAACATGCAACGACAGGCAGTGCCTTTATTGCGACCAAGATCACCAATAGTAGGTACAGGCTTAGAAGGAAAAGTAGCGCGGGATTCAAGAGTATTGATTAATGCAGAAGGAGAAGGCGTTGTGGAGTATGTTGATGCCAATGAGGTCGTGATTCGATATGATAGAACAGAAGAGGAAAAACTGATTTCCTTTGAAGATAATCGCAAGTCTTATCCTTTAGTAAAATTTAGAAGAACCAATCAAGGTACTTGTATCAACTTGAAACCGATTGTTCGGAAAGGAAATCGTGTATCAAGAGGACAAATTCTTTGTGACGGATATGCTACCCAATCTGGAGAATTGGCATTAGGACAAAACTTGAAGGTTGCCTTCATGCCGTGGAAAGGGTACAACTTTGAGGATGCGATTGTATTATCTGAAAGAGTAGTAAGAGAGGATGTTTTTACCTCTTTACATATTGAACACTTTGAATTAGATGTTCGAGATACCAAGCTAGGGGAGGAAGAATTAACAAATGATATTCCAAACGTTAGTGAAGAATCCACAAAGGACTTAGATGAGAATGGTATTATCCGAGTCGGTGCCTGGGTGAAAGAGGGAGATATTTTAATTGGTAAGATTACTCCTAAAGGAGAATCTGATCCAACTCCTGAAGAGAAATTATTAAGAGCCATTTTCGGTGATAAAGCAGGTGATGTAAAAGATGCTTCTTTCAAAGCACCTCCATCTACTAAAGGGATCATCATTAACAAGCAGTTATTTGCTAGAGCGAAGAAAGATAAAGATCAAAAATCTTTAGAAAAAGATCAATTAGCAAAGCTGGATGATCAGCACCTGATTACCTTGAACGAAATCAAAACCATCCTTGTGGATAAGTTATTGATTTTAGTAAAAGGGAAAACCTCTCAAGGGGTAAAGAATATTTATGGAGAGCTAAAAATTGAGAAAGGCGTTAAGTTCGATCAAGCCTTATTGAAGAGTTTAGATTTGACGGCTATTGATTATAGCAATTGGACGGAGGATAAGCATACCAATGACTTGATCGCAAAACTACTACACAACTACAGTATCAAGGTGAACGAGGAGGTAGGTAAGTATAAGCGGGAGAAATTCAACATTAGTATTGGAGATGAATTGCCAGCAGGGGTATTGAAATTAGCTAAAGTGTATTTGGCTAAGAAGCGAAAGCTGAAAGTGGGAGATAAGTTGGCGGGTCGTCACGGTAATAAAGGAATTGTATCCCGAATTGTACGGATTGAAGATATGCCATTCCTAGATGATGGTTCTGCAGTGGACATTGTATTGAATCCACTAGGAGTTCCCTCTCGGATGAACTTAGGACAAATCTTTGAAACGGTACTGGGTTGGGCTGGACAAAAACTGGGTATGAAATTCGGTACGCCGATTTTCGATGGAGCAAGCATGGATGAGATTGAAGAGCATATTCAGGAAGCCAATCTTCCATCATTAGGTCAAACCTATTTGCATGACGGAGAGACAGGAGATCGTTTCCATCAGCAAGCGACGGTTGGGGTGATTTACATGTTGAAATTATCGCACATGGTAGATGACAAGATGCACGCCCGTTCTATCGGTCCATACTCTTTAATTACGCAACAGCCACTAGGTGGTAAAGCACAATTTGGTGGGCAGCGTTTTGGAGAGATGGAAGTATGGGCATTAGAGGCATTTGGTGCATCTAGTATCCTTCAGGAATTACTGACGATTAAGTCAGATGATATTTCTGGTAGAGCAAAAGCTTACGAGGCGATTGTAAAAGGAGACAATTTACCGATACCAAATATACCCGAGTCTTTCAATGTACTAGTACATGAGTTGAGAGGATTAGCCTTGGATGTGAAATTTGAATAACTATTAGGGAGTCAGGTGTCAGGTGACAGGTGTTAGAGCAAACGCTCGCCTGACCCCTGACTCCTGTCTTCTGACACCTTAAAATATAACTATGTCTTTTAAAAAGAATTTTGGTAACAAAAGATACCAACAACAAGAATCTTTTGAGAGCATTACGATTAGTTTGGCATCTCCAGATGATATTCTAGAAAGATCATATGGAGAGGTGTTAAAGCCAGAAACGATCAATTACCGTTCTTATAAACCAGAACGAGATGGTCTTTTCTGTGAGCGTATTTTTGGTCCAGTAAAGGATTATGAATGCTACTGTGGTAAGTATAAAAGAATCAGATACAAAGGTATTGTCTGTGATAGATGTGGTGTAGAAGTGACTGAGAAGAAGGTCAGAAGAGAAAGAATGGGCCACATTAAACTCGTAGTTCCTGTTGTACATATTTGGTTCTTCAAGTCATTACCTAATAAGATTGGATACCTACTCGGAATTGCATCTAAGAAATTAGAGACAATCGTTTACTACGAGAGATATGCAGTAATCCAGCCAGGTGTCAAAGAAGGAGAAATAGAAGTTAAAGATCTATTGACAGAAGAAGAGTACTTTGAAGTACTTGACTCACTTCCTGCTGATAATCAATTACTTGATGACTCTGATCCAAATAAGTTCATCGCTAAGATGGGTGCAGAT
>CALJIQ010000214.1 GCA_937973995.1 uncultured Saprospiraceae bacterium | reverse complement strand
AGTAATGATACACTTAGAGAGCCTGTATTTGTTAAGCTCTGGCAGAAGGACTAATATTAATTTTGAATTTTGAATGATAAATTTTGAATGTGGCGTACATTCAATCATTCAAAATTCCTTATGCTTCCTTTAGCAGTAATGATACACTTAGAGAGCCTGTTTTTGTTAAGCTCTGGCAGAAGGACTAATATTAATTTTGAATTTTGAATGATAAATTTTGAATGTGGCGTACATTCAATCATTCAAAATTCAATCATTCAAAATTATACAATATGCGATCTATCTGGAAAGGACACATCCGTTTTTCGTTGGTGACCATTCCCATTCAAATTTTTAATGCAGTGGAGACCAAAGGGAATGTCTCTTTTAGACAACTGCACAATAAGGATAATGGACCTATTGGGTATAAGAAATATTGCAAGTCTTGTGAAGAGACCGTCAATCGAGAGGATATCATGAAAGGCTTTGAGTATGAGCCAGACCAATATGCTATTTTCCAACAAGAAGAATTAAATAGCATTAAGCTAGAAAGTACCAAAGCGATTGACATTGAAGCATTTGTAGATATGGAAGAGGTGCACCCTACTCGATTTGAAAATGTCTATTATGTAGGGCCGGAGGGAGAAGTTTCTAAAAATGCCTTTGCGCTATTTTGCAAAACGTTACAAGATACAGGAAAAGCGGGTATCGGTCGAATTATATTAAGAGACCGAGAGGATGTGGTATTAATAACGCCTCATCAAAATGCCTTAATCATGTATAAACTGAGATTCCCATATGAATTGCGGTCCATTGAAAAAGTGCCAGATATTAAACAACAAGAGGTAGCGGATGAAGGACAACTAAAGTTAGCCAAGCAACTAGTTGAATCCTTGTCCATCCCTTTTAGTGAAGTAGATTTTGAGGATCGTTATAGAGATGCTTTATTAGATTTAGTGGAGAAAAAAGTTCAAGGTAAACAAATTGTCAATATGGAAGAGAATGAAGAGGATAAGCCAGTGGTGGATATTATGGTGGCTTTGAAAAAGAGTATTGAGGCGGCTAAGAAGAAGTCGGCTTGATTTAGTGATTTAGTGATTGGTGATTGGTAACTGGTTACTAGTCACCAATTACCAAATACCAACCATGCTAAAATTCCTAAGCTGGAATATACAACAAGGGGGTGGTTCTAGAGCAAGAGGCATTTTGCGTTTCATTGCCAAACAGGCGCCCCATATTGTGGTCTTATCTGAATTCCGCAATAACGATACGGGGATCTTTCTACGACATAAATTATTAGAACAAAAATATCTTTTCCAGTTTACCTCTCTACCTGTCTCCGATACCAATTCGGTTTTAATCGCTAGTCAGCTTCCTTGCTCCTCTAGATTGTTTACGGGTATGGACCATGCACATTCTGTAGTGGCGGTAGATTTTGAGGCCTTTCATTTGTATGGCGTGTATTTGCCGCATAAGAAAAAGCATCAATTATTTCCACTCCTAAATAAAGAAATTAAGACCCACACCCCTGCCCTTATTATGGGAGATTTTAATACAGGTAAAAATTTCATTGATCAAAAGGGCGATAGTTTTTGGTACACCAAAGAATTAGCACAATTAGAACAATCAGGCATGCAGGATGCCTTTCGGTATGTTCATGGAGAGGTAGAAGCTTATTCTTGGTTCAGCCATCAAGGGAATGGTTATCGCTATGATCATATATATGCGGCAACGGAATTGCTTCCTGTGATTAAAAATTGTGATTATATCCATAAAGCAAGGGAAGAGAAATTGAGCGATCATTCTCCTATGTTTTTGGAATTTTCAGGATAAAAGGTGTCGGACACTTCGGTTCAGTTGAAGTCATAATCGTTAATTCTTAGCGTACCTACATGAAGAGATAGCAAGTGTCCGACACCTAATTTGGAAAAGTTTATCACCTCCAGATACTGATGTCCTCATATATAATTTACAATCATAAAAGGTCTTATTATTAAGTAATTAATTGATTGTCAAATAAATTCACATAATTTTTAATCCAAATTCAATTCAACTCCATTTTACCACTTCTACCTACCTACCATCTTATCAATTTGTGGAAAAAGTTCTCTTTTGAATACGTGACAAATCCCAATAATCCTGTCTCTATAAGGGTAAAGAGTTCTTAATTATTTCTTAAAAAAAACTACACCGAAACCAATCATGAGGGATTTATTAGACTTTAAGACTAAAAAAGACCGAGACGATTTCTTGATAGCTTTGGCTGTAATTGGGCTTTTCTTTAGCTTCTTCTATGGCTTTTTAAGTTGTGATGGAGATACAATCATTCCAGAGGAAGTAGCAGCGGTGGTTGCTCCTGTTATTCCAGATGATAGGGATGAAGATGGGATACCTGATAAAACAGATAAATGTCCAGATCTAGCAGGCATTGTTTTAAATGAGGGATGTCCAGCAGATGCGGATGCAGATGGCATTTATGATGGCGAGGACAAATGTCCCAATTTAGTAGGTCCACTTAGCAATGACGGCTGTCCACTAGATGGAGATGACGATGGCATTTTTGATAAAGAAGATGCATGCCCTGAGTTAATGGGTGTGGCTGAGAATAACGGTTGTCCACCTGATGCAGATGGGGATGGCGTATATGATGTAAATGATAAATGTCCAGAAAAGGCAGGGAAAGCTGAGAATGATGGCTGCCCAGAAATTAAACTGGAAGAAGCAGAACGAACACTATTAGCAACAGCTATGCAAAATGTAGAGTTCGTTACGGGTAGTGCGGATTTAAAACCAACTTCCCAAGCGGTCTTAAATCAAATAGCCAATTTAATGACGAAGTACCGTTCTTATAAATTGGACATTGATGGTCATACAGATAACAGAGGAGATGCTGCTATGAATCTCCAATTATCACAAAGCCGAGCACAAGCTTGTTACAATTATCTGTTGAATGCGGGGATTGCTAAAAACCGTATTTCCTTCCGAGGATTTGGTGCCAATAAGCCTTTGGATTCTAACGATACCGCACAAGGAAGAAAACGCAATAGGCGAGTAGAATTCAATCTTCACTATTAGATAATAAGTTTCATACAATTATAAATTTGGCTTAACGGCTGTATCTGTTCCTGATACAGCCGTTTTTTTTTGATTTATTGAAGAAATGTAATTGATTAGAGTTATAACAGAACGGGGCAAAAGAGCAACTCATCAGATGACTTTGGAGTCATCAGATGAGACGTTATCGTTTCATCTGCTCACTCCAAAGTGAGCTGATGAATAAATTTGATGCCCCCAGATTGTTTTACACTCAATTGATTAGGTTTTGTGGTTGTATGGTTGATTTATCAATAACAAAATAGGGGTGAAAATTGATAAAATTTTCGCAACAGTTAGCTCCACCACAATGCCATAACACCACAATGCCATAACACCTATCTTATTACGAAAAAATGTATAATATTTTGAAAAACAAATCTAATTAACGATTTTGCCATCTTTATTGAAAATCAACTAAACAAGGAGATATGTTGCGTTCAAAAATAGGAGGTATTGGATATTATGTACCCGAGCAGATAGCCACCAATGATGACCTAACAAAGCTAATGGATACTTCGGATGAGTGGATACAAGAAAGAACTGGGATAAAAGAAAGGCGGTACGGAAAGAAACACGATGAAACAACTGCTACGATGGGCACAGCTGCAGCTAGAATCGCGATTGAACGAGCAGGAATTACTCCAAATGAGATAGACTTCATCATATTTGCTACCTTAAGCCCAGATTATTACTTCCCAGGCAGTGGGGTGCTACTACAAAGAGAATTAGGAATTACTAAGACCGAAATAGGCGCATTGGATATTCGTAATCAATGTTCTGGATTTATTTATGGCTTATCCATTGCGGATCAGTTTGTTAGAACGGGCATGTATAAAAATGTGCTGCTAGTCGGATCAGAAATGCATTCCATGGGATTGGATTATAGTACCCCTGGTAGAAATGTGACGGTGATTTTTGGGGATGGTGCTGGTGCGGTGGTGGTACAACCAACAGAAAATGAAGAGGAAGGGATACTTACCACCAAACTCCATTCTGACGGCACTTATGCAGAGAAATTGGCCTTCATTAGTCCTGGCTCACACGGAGGATATCATGCCAAAAAATTGGGCTTAGGGACAGAAGAGGATTTTGGCTTTGATAAAGAGATTGAATTTGGTGAAATCTTCACTACCCAAAAAATGATGGATGAAAGACAGCTTTATCCACAAATGGAAGGGCAATTTGTATTTAAATTAGCGGTTACCAAATTCCCGGAAGTCATCAACGAAGCATTGGACGATGTAGGCTTAAAAACTTCCGATATTGATATGCTCATCCCTCATCAAGCCAATTTAAGAATTAGCCAATTTGTACAAAGACGACTAGGCTTAGAAGATCACCAGGTGCACAATAATATCATGAAGTACGGTAACACTACTGCTGCTTCTATCCCCATAGCCTTGTGTGAAGCCATAGATGAAGGAAAAGTAAAAAAGGGAGACTTGGTTTGTTTGGCCGCTTTTGGCAGTGGGTTTACTTGGGGTAGTGCCTTATTGCGCTGGTAAAAAATATATGAAATTATATCCAAATTTAGTAAGGGCTGTGGTGACCGCACTCCAGCAGATTTTTCAAGAAAAAAGATATGCGGACAAGGTGATAGAAAAAACGCTAAAACTGGATAAGCGTTGGGGCTCAAGAGACCGAAAATTTATTGCAGAGACCACCTATGATGTCGTTCGTTGGTATCGCTTACTGTATGAAATTAGAGGTAAACGACCTAAAACTTCACAGGCTTGGTGGGAAATGATTGGTACTTGGTTTATTATTAATAACAATACCTTACCTGACTGGAAGGAATTTAAGCCTCTACAACCAACCGCTATCCAAACGGCCTATGCTAACCTTAAAAACCGTCGAGCCATTAAAGAATCTATTCCCGATTGGCTGGATGAATTAGGAGAAAAAGCATTAAAAGAACAATGGCCTCCTACCCTATCCGCTCTCAATAAATCTGCTCCTTTAGTCATAAGAACGAATACCTTAAAAACCAACCGAACCGACCTACAACGGCTGCTACAATCCAATGAAATTACTTCCAAGAAGTACAGCGAAGATGCGCTCATTATATCTAAAAGAACCAATCTTTTTCAACAAGCCGCTTTTAAACAAGGATTTTTTGAAGTACAAGACGGAGGTTCCCAACTAATTGCCCCCTTCCTTCAGGTAGCACCCGGAATGGTGGTCGTTGATGCTTGTGCAGGGGCTGGTGGTAAAACCTTACATTTAGCGGCCTTAATGAAAAACAAAGGAAGAGTACTAGCTTTGGATACCCATGAGTGGAAATTAAAAGAATTACGAAGAAGAGCAAAACGGGCAGGGGTCGATATTATAGAAACCCGTCCTATCATCAATCAAAAAGTAATCAAACGCTTAAAAGGAAAAGCAGACCGTTTGTTAATAGATGTGCCTTGTTCTGGTTTAGGGGTTTTAAAAAGAAATCCAGATGCTAAATGGAAACTGGATGCCGCTTTCTTAGAAAGAGTAACAGCGCTACAAAAAAAAATCTTAGCCACCTACTCTGCTATGCTCAAACCCAATGGACAAATGGTCTATGCTACCTGCAGTATTCTACCTTCTGAAAATCAAGAACAAGTTCAAAGTTTCTTAGCAGAACAGAAAGGGGCATTTACGTTATTGGAAGAACAACAACTCCTCCCACAAGCAGGCTTTGATGGATTTTATATGGCGTTGATTAAGAAAGAAATATAGGCGTTATGGCATTGTGGTTTTATGGCCCAAAAAGCCGTAATGCCACAACGCCACAACGCCATAACGCCAAAAAATCATTGCTCCAATTTTATCCCCGCCTCAATAGCAATTTCTAAAAAATTTTCTTCTGGTGGAACAGGACAAGAATAGCCGGTCGTATAGGCACAATATGGATTATAACTCATATTGAAATCTAGCAGCATGGTATTAGAAGTAGGAATTTTCATATCGATATACCGACCGCCTCCATAAGTAGATACGCCACTGGTTAAGTCTGTGAAAGCTAGAAATAAATGATCTCTGTAAAGAGGGTTTCGCATATTCATTTGATTTTGGAGCAAAACTAGTTGATAGGGCTTTCCTTGTAAGGTGAAATCCAAATAACCATATTTCCGATAAGCGGGATTCTTAGGACCTGATGTTTCTATATTAAAGAATGGTTCATCTTCAAGTTTGGTAAAAGTGGCTTCTACTCGATAATTTAAATCAATTGGAAAAAAGGAATGAGCTTCAAATTCACTGGCTTTTTCTTTCAAGGGAGAAGTAATGGGATTTGTATATTTATCATTTAATCCCTGCTGATATGCTTCTATTGCTTTTTTTTGATCCTCGTTTATGCTAGTTGTTTCTTTGGCAGGACCAGAGATCGCACAAGCAAAGAAAACAGGTAAGCCAAACCCTAAGAATAATTTCTTCATATTTTAAGTATTTTCGTAATTGACTAGGTGTTGTGATATTTTGGTTTTATGGTATTGTGGTAAAGCCCACCTTTCTGAAAATTTTATTGGCTTTGAACTCTATTTTTGATATTGAATACTTAACCATACTACCAAAACACCATAGAACCACAAGACCTAGTCAATTAAGTATTTTCTCAGAAAAAATTTACTAAAAGAAAACGAAACAATCCGAGTTATCTATGTATAGTTTTCTTATTTTGCGTGCTTTTGTGAATTTTTCTTAATTTATGGAAGCATTTAAGTCTTTTTTAGGAAATTCTCCTACTTGGTATAAATATACGATATTGGGCTTTTTATTAATAAACCCTTTACTCTTATATACGCTGGGACCAACTGTTACTGGTTGGGTTGTCATTGGAGAATTCATTCTGACGCTTGCGATGGCATTGAAATGCTATCCCTTACAAGCAGGAGGCCTAATAGCTTTAGAAATTGTTTTTTTAGGATTAACCTCCCCTCACACGGTGTATCACGAAATAGAAAGTAATTTAGAGGTTATTTTATTGTTAGTTTTTATGGTGGCTGGTATTTATTTTATGAAGCCATTGTTAATGTTTATCTTTGGACGGCTATTTATCAAAATTGAATCGAAGGTTGTTCTTTCCCTCTTATTTTGTTTTATAGCAGCCTTTTTGAGTGCCTTTCTCGATGCCCTTACTGTTACCGCTGTTTTAATCAGTGTTTTCGTTGGTTTTTACGAAGTCTATCACAAAGTTCATTCAAGTAATACGGATTATGATCAAAGTGGAGTGGCTGACCGAAAAGAGCTGGGTGGTGACACGCTGGAGCAGTTTAGAAGCTTTTTGCGCAGTTTGGTCATGCATGGTGCAGTGGGTACTGCGCTTGGTGGGGTTTGTACCATTGTTGGGGAGCCACAAAATTTACTGATTGGAGAACGCCTAGGTTGGAATTTCATGGACTTCTTCTATGCGATGGCACCAATTACCATGCCTGTGTTAGTGGCAGGATTAATGACTGTGGTCTTATTAGAGGTAACTGGCTGGTTTAGCTTCGGCGCAAAATTACCCGATCAAGTAAGAGATATTATCTGTGGTTTCGTAGAGGCAGAAGACGCTAAACGAACCGATAAGCAGAAATACGCTTTGAAGGTACAGGCAGTCTCTGCTTTATTTCTAATCGTTGCATTGGCTTTTCACTTAGCACCTGTTGGTCTGATTGGTTTAGCAATTATTGTGATACAAACAGCATTCACTGGAATCATTTCTGAGCATAAAATTGGGCATGCTTTTGAAGAGGCTTTGCCCTTTACTGCTTTATTAGCTGTCTTCTTTGTGATCGTGGGAATGATTCACGATTTACATCTCTTTACGCCCATTATCAACTATGTGTTGGAAATGGATAAAGCCGTACAACCTGCTATGTTCTATGTAGCGAATGGTCTTTTATCTGCCATTAGTGATAATGTTTTCGTTGCGACCGTTTATATTAATGAAGTGAAAGCAGCTTTTGATAGTGGCAGGATTTCAAGAGAAGAATTTGAGAATTTAGCTATTGCAATTAATACAGGTACCAACCTGCCAAGTGTTGCGACACCTAACGGGCAGGCTGCCTTTTTATTTTTACTTACCTCTGCCTTAGCACCTGCGATTCGGCTTTCTTATTTAAAGATGGTTTGGATGGCATTGCCTTATACCATTGTTCTTGGAGGGGTAGGTTTATTAGGGGTTTTGTATTTCTTATAAGAATTGCTTTATTCTATTCAATATATTGCACTTTTTATAATAAGATTAGTACTTTTGTAGCCTATAATACATTAATAACTTCCCCTAATATTTTATATTTAAAGAAGTGTAGCGATATTGTCTAGACAATTACATTGCTGTACTATTCAAATAGCTTTTTATTTTTTTGTCCTATATTTATTCTGATTAAAAAGCCCTAAAGAATAATAAGAAACAATAACTCAAACGAAGTAGTAAAGTCCATACTGCTTCGTTTTTTTTTCTTTATGGTGAGCATAGTTTTTCCCGCTAAGTAACGCTAAGGTTTCGCAAAGTACCGCAAAGCTAGACTTGAATTTACTTAGCGTTACTCTGCGAGTCCTTTGCGAGACTTTGCGGGAAATCAAAGAAGTTTCGAATTTCTTTATCGAAGAAAGATCTACTCTTTAGCTATAAATTTCATAGAAAGGGAATTCACACAATGCCGAGTATTTTTAGGAGTTAATCGCTCGCCAATAAAGACATGCCCTAAGTGTCCATCACAGGTAGCACAAAGGATTTCCGTTCGTCTTCCATCAGCATCTGTTTCCCTCCTTACCGCACCTGCTATTTCATCATCAAAGCTAGGCCAACCACAACCAGAGTCGAATTTGTCTTCCGATTGATACAAAGGGGTTTCGCATTGGCGGCAAATATAAGTACCCGCAGCTTTGTGGTTATTATACTCACCAGTGAAAGGTCGCTCCGTTCCCTTATTTAGGATGACATACGCTTCTTCTGGTGTTAGGTCATTATACTTTTTCATACTTTCTTTTTCAAACGATCTTTAAACTGTTTTCTGAATTTACTGAGCTTCGGCGAAATGATCGCTCGGCAGTACCCATAGTTTGGATTTAATAAATAATAATTCTGATGGTAATCCTCTGCGTTGTAAAAATCACCTAAGGGCAAAATTTCCGTTACGATCGGTCCATCCCAAGCCTTTGGCGCAACTTCTGCTTTTGATTGCATGGCAATTTCCTTTTGGTCATCCGAAGTGTAGTAAATCCCTGACCTATATTGAGTCCCCACATCATATCCTTGCCTATTTAAGGTAGTAGGATCATGGGTCGCCCAAAAAACATTTAGGATATCCGCTAGTGAAATGATCGCTGGATCAAAGGTCACTTTAGCTACTTCATTATGTCCGGTTGTCCCCGAACAAACTTCTTTATAGGTAGGATTGGGTTGCTGCCCTCCCGTATATCCACTGATGACAGAGATGACGCCCTCCAATTCTTGAAAGACGGCTTCTACACACCAAAAGCATCCTGCTCCTAAAACAATGGTTTCATATCTTTTGTCTGACATGGTCTTCTCTTATTATAATTGGTTTGAAATAGCAAATTACTCAAGTCAAATCTGATTTTTAGTCATCTATTTCTTGAATAATCTCCAATACCTGTTCCTGATCAACTTGTTGCACATATATTTCAATTTCTCCTATCATAACATAGGCAGAATCTTGTTTGTTTAATATATGACAGGCTATATTCCGTTCCTTTAAAAGAACTTCTACTACTTTCGCTTTGTAAAGCTCCGTTGTTGTTAAAACTTTTACCCAATCTTGTTCCATGTACTAAAAAGTCTAATTTTTTCCTTAAAAATTATTTTCTGCGGCCTTCGTGTAGAGAATTTCCCAGAACGCTTTTATTTACTTGCTAGACAGCTTGTCGCTGTCTCAAAAGAACCTTATTGACCGAGTTGGTGACAGCCAACGAGGTCAAATATAAATAGTACTGGCTTTGCCAGATTCATATTATACGAAAAGAATTGTTATGAATGACCTTTTGCCATTAGCCTTTTCCCGATAAAGGTCTAATATAATTAAAACAAATTGTCTTAATTTTAAATTTTTTGTTTTATTTTTACAAAACTTAAAACAATTTAAAATTAACAGTATATGAAGCGACCAGAACCGCTACACCGTCCTTCTATTTCCATTCAGCTGCATACCCTCTCCTTCTATTATAAATGGCTACACCAGCATTGGTTTGAAGTGCTGATCGGTTTGGTATTCGTCCATCTCTTATTAGCCAAAGATGTCAAAATATCTTTTCAATTCAAAGAAAAAGCACCAATTGCCTTAGCAGCTCCTCCTCCTAAAGCTCAACAGACGGCTTTATTCGAGACTTGGGATGCTACCAAAACAGTTGCCAATACTTCCTCTACGACTCCAAAAGCACAAAGCTTTTACAACTTGACATTTATTCTAAGCCCTGACTACGCAGAACGAAAAGGGATTCCTCTGCATATCGTGCAAGAAAAGAAACAGGTCGTCCAAAATTATATAGATACTTATTTAAAAACAGCTAGAGAAGAAAAAGCGATTTACAAAATTCCCGTTAGCATCACCTTAGCCCAAGGTTTATTAGAATCTAATGCAGGGGATAGTCGATTGTCTAAAGAATCTAATAATCACTTTGGCATCAAATGCAGATCCAAGTGTAAAGGTTGTACTTGCAGAAATTACCACGATGATGATTATTACGATATGTTTAGAGTCTTTGACAATCCTTGGCAAAGCTACCGAGAGCATTCTATTTTGTTAGGAGGATCTAGGTATAAACACTTGAAGGAGTATGGGAATAATTACGAAAAGTGGGCACACGGGCTAAAAAAGGCGGGCTATGCAACGGATAAGAAATATGCTGACAAGTTGATTAAAATAATTGAGGTGTTGCGGTTGTATCAGTATGATTGAGGGGTAAATTCATTGCTTCATTGCTTCATTGCTTCATTGTTCCATTGCTTCATTGTTCTATTGTTCCATTGATCTATTGTTAGTAGTTAGACAGAATAAAAACAGTTGATTTACTCGTCGGATGGCTGCGCCGTCCGATGAGCCTTCCCATCCTACGGCGTTAGCCATCGGACGGGATTTCTTCCTTTCTGTCAAAGTACTTTCTATTGTTTGATAAGACTTAAAAATTCCCTAAAATGGAATCGATGTCCATTTCAGGGAATACGCTATAGAGAACAATGAGAACTAACAATGGGTCAATGAAACAATGGGTCAATGAAACAATAGACTTCACTCCTGCACAATACCTCGAATATTCCAATTAATATCCTCTCCATACCGTACATCAAACGGTCGCCAAACACCATCAGATTCTTGGAATAGCCAGTCTCCTCCTGCAGCAGAAGGACCCGCATCACAACCAATGGTTTGAAGCGTTCTTCCATGACGCAATCGTACACTAATCCATAATTCTTCGCCTGTCAGGATCAAAGGTTCAGATAAAACATGTCTGGTCCAACCATTGTTATTGATATTGCCAGTCATATCTCCTTCATACAGTAAATCGCCAGGTCTATTACCATCACCAGGTCCATAAATTTTCAGGGTGGTACTTAATGGGCTGTCGTACATATATACTTCTACTTCCATCAAGGGTAATCCAGCATAAGCGGCCACTTGGCTAGTGGAAAATTGAGCGGCTGCCTCGTATATATCTTCTGGTAAATTCGGAGAATTAGCGTTATCACTATCATGGTTTAATGAAAATTGGGAAGTTCGATCATCGTCCCCACAGGCTCCGAATAGCATCACTAGCGCAAACAAAAAATAAGTTATTCTTTTCATAGTACTTTTACATTTTTAAAAGTCAGGAATCAGCGGATTAAGTAGTCTGACAAAAATAAGTTAACAACTTTGCTTTTCAGTTGATTGATTATTAATTACTGATTATTAGCTAATTAGGCGTATTCAGTAGCGTCTGGAAAATAATTAATAATCAATAATTAATAATGTCACACTACTTAGAGGTAGGGAATGATCCCTTATAACCCTAATCTAATTCTTGTCTTTTAGCTCTAATAAAGGTAATTTCTTTCCTATTAAAGAGGGCAAAACTACCTACTAACCATCATAGTTAAAACTTGCTTTAACAATATCTTATTGTAATTATTCCCAATTGTTAAATATTTTGACAAATTCTATTCCCAACTCGAAGCGATTCTTTTTGATTATCCAATTAGCAACGGTCTCCGTATTCCTAGGAAGAGCTTGGCAACATTGGCGGTGGGACGCTCCTTTCAGGACCCTACTATGGGATGAGCAATGGATGAGCCCTATCATTTCTGGCTTATTTGGGTGGAATTGGATAGAATATATCCAGAATCCCGCTGTAGATCAATTTATTCAAGGTAGTATTCGAGGGGTAGGTGTACTCTATTTCCTTTGCGCTCTAGCTGCATTAGGTATCAAAAAGCTTCCTAGAATTTCTAGAATAGTACTTTGGATGGGAGCTTTTAGCTTGATATTGTTGGCCTTGCTATATTGCAAAGAACGATTTTTTAGTGTGGGGCAATTCTTTGAATACAGCTTGCAATGCGGTAGTCCTTTGTTATTAATCTATTTATCCAAAAAAGCTAGCCCTTCCAAAAATCTGCTATTGGCAGTAAAATTAGCTATAGCTGCCACCTTCACGGCTCATGGGTTATATGCATTAGGGTATTACCCAAGACCTGTCCACTTTATGGAAATGACCATGAATATTTTGGGCGTTGGCGAAGAAAGTGCGATTCTATTTTTAAATGCGGCTGGCGTTCTGGACTTAATAATTAGTTTCGGTATTTTTCTGCCGTGGCGTTGGGCTAAATATTGCCTAGGATATGCAGTGTTTTGGGGATTAGCCACCACAGTAGCAAGGGTTTGGGCTTATTTTAATTGGGAATGGTTAGGCGCTATTTTAGAGCAATGGCTACATGAGTCGGTTATGCGTTTTCCACATTTTTTGATCCCGCTGGCGGTTCTACTCTACCTATATTTTCCTTTTCAAAAAAAGAAAAGTGATACCATAATTACAACTAGTTAGAAACTCGCTCACCCACAACTGGTCCACTCGCTCCTCCCCCAAAAATAAACGCCATCCCAATCCGAGCATTCTGACTAGCAATTTGCTGAGGTTGAAAGACCGTAAGAATATTATTAGTCATTCCATACAGTTGAAGCGGACCTAATCGAAGGGATAGGTTCATTCCTAACTGGGCCAAGTCATCTGGCTCCGCCGCATAGATTATCCCGACATTCAACAGCTTCCATTCATAGTTGGCAGATACGGAACCACCCCATTGATCGTTTTCTCCAAATCTACCATACAGTGCTAAACCAAATGCCCAGTTGGCATTGTGTTGATACTGAGCGTGTAGGTAAGTTTGGGCAGCTAAAGAGGTTTTGAATTCCGTACTAGTTTTAGAAAAGTCAATTACTTGTTCTAAGGTGTCCTTTAAATTATCGAAAGAAAATATTTCTTCCGAACTAGCAAAATCGAGTCGTCCTAAGTTGACCCCATTAAAAGATACTTTTTCTGAGGAAGCATATCGAAAGGCATTGTCTCGCCATTTGATCCGCCCCAAGTCTAATACACTCAAGCCAAACCGCCATTGCTCATTAAACTGATACACCGCTCCAATATCAAAAGCAATACCTCTATTTCTGCCGCCCCCTCGAAAATTGAAAAGGGAACCTAGTACATCAAAATCTAATTCAGGTAATCTAAAATTTAGGAGGGTGATATCTGAGAAATCTAGACTAGCAACTCCGAAATTAACAAAGCTATCGTTGGCATCAAAATCAGCTGTTAGCACTTCATAATCCGTATCTAATTCAAGCTGATAAATGTCTTCGTCGGTTCTCAGGGAAGCCTTCGATCTCGTAGAAGTAGCCACTCCGATACCAGACAATAATTTAAGACTTGCCCCTAAACGCCATTTTCCCAACTGATAAGAACCTCCTATCCCCGTCTCTTGGTAAGAGAACATTTCAAAAGAGGGACCAATGTCTAGCGTTTGCCCAATAAAAGGGGCATTGCCTTGCCATCCTAATTCAGCCAATGCTTTAGGATATTTTGTATCTGCTTGGAACCGAGTCTTTTGAAATTGCTGAATGGACCATTTGGAGGTATTATACATCGCCCGATAGCTTTGCGCACTAAAGTTAATCGTTACCTCATTATCCGTTGGATGTAACAACTGCACCGCTCTATCTACATTAACGATGTCCACAGCACCAGAAGAGGACAATACTTCTCGAAGACTCGGTTCAGAATACCCAAATTGAACCGCTATATCTGGGATATTGATATAATAGGTGGAATCATAATGAGCAGCAGGATTAATGGAATTCTGTTGTCCTATATGCCATAAATGAGGTAGGCTCAATTCCTGTTGGGCTACCAGCGTTTGGGTGGAAGTAATTAAAAATGCAGAGAGGCAGAAAGGTAGATAATAAAGAAGGTCATTAATAATTCGGAAAGCCTGTTGAACAGTGAACTCCCCCCTGCCCCCTGTTAAAAAAGGGGGAGTTTCCTCCGTTACCAATATTTCCGTGTCGGAGGAGACTCCCTCCCTTTGAAGATTAGCATCTGCTTTTGCCAAGAGGCAAAAAGAGTGCTGACAGGGTTGGGGTGGGTTATCTATCGAATAGGTATACTTTTTATTCAACTGGCGATTGGCATAAATAATTTTTTTAAACGTTGCAAAGCCTACATCGTCCAAGTCAACATCAAATATTGAACTTGATCTTGATACTTGATCTTGAACTTTCATACCCTGCATCTCTGTAGAAAAAAACAGTTGTTTTAGTAAGCCCATTTAAGATATACTGCCCCCCAGGTATAACCACCACCAAAGGCAGTTAAAATGAGATTATCACCTTTTTTTAATTGTTCTTCATAATCCCATAAACAAAGGGGAATCGTGCCAGCGGTGGTATTTCCATAGCGCTGAATATTCATCATCACTCGTTCTATTGGAAAATCAGCCATTTTGGCGACGGATTCGATAATGCGTTTATTGGCTTGATGAGGCACTAACCAGTTAACGTCAGGAGTACTTAGATTATTTCTACGCATGACGGTTTGGACAACTTTAGACATTCCCGAAACGGCAGCTTTAAACACAGGTTTTCCATTTTGGTAAACATAGTGTTCATCATTCATTACGGTAACTGCCGTAGCAGGACGAACGGAACCGCCCGATTTTATATGTAAATGTTCTACCCCTGCCCCATCATTTTTCAATAGAGCGTCTTGAACGCCCAATCCTTCTTCACTTGGCTCTAACAGAACCGCCCCAGCACCATCGCCAAATATGATACAAGTCGCTCTATCTTTGTAATTAATAATCGAAGACATCTTATCAGCCCCCACCACTATCACCTTTTTATGGGAGCCAGATTCTATGAATTTAGCGGCTGTTGTTAAGGAGAATATAAAACCCGAACAAGCCGCATTCATTTGAAATGCCGTCGCATTGGATAGCCCCGCTTTGTGGCAAATCGTACTACCTGTATCAGGTACGATCCGATCAGGGGTAGTAGTGGCACAAATTAGTAGATCTATTTCATCGGGAGCCGTATTGGTTTTTGATAATAGGTCTTGAATAGCCCCTACCGCTAAGTCCGATGTTCCTTTATCTTTTCCCTTTAATATTCTTCTTTCTTCAATCCCTGTTCTTGTTCGAATCCACTCGTCATTGGTGTCCACCATTTTCTCTAACTCTGCATTCGTCAGAATATAATCAGGAACATAGCCTCCGACGCCTGTTATTGCTGCTTTAAGGTTTGCCATATAAACAATCGCTGGTTATTTTTTAAAATAAGAGGCGAAGATAGGTATCTTATGGAATTTACTGGACTTTTGACATTCTATTTTTTATTGCAATAGGCACTAAACAGATTATAAAATGGTATAATATTTGAAATATCATAATATAATTGTGAGAAAACCTTGAGAAAACCTCATCTACTTTATCTCACCTCTAAGCCACACACACTTATTTATATTGACTTTAGCATTTGGTCTTTAGTCTTTGGTATCTCGTAGCTTGGTTGTAGGAAAACCTTTATCTAATTCACATCCTTCCCTAAGCCTTTGTTGACTACCACTGACTGCCCCAATATGCTTATGATTAATTAGTTCTTAACATTTCAATTACGGCTATGAAGCATATCCAAAAACTAACCTTATTATTAGCAATCTGTTGCTGCACGATTCTTCTACGGGCCAACAGTATTAACTTTATTCAGAATAACCTGGAGCTTGCCAAACAGCAAGCAGCCTCCGAAGGAAAATTAATCTTAGTAGATTTTTGGGCGCATTGGTGCAGCCCTTGTACTTGGATGGACGAACATACCTTTAATAACAAAGACCTGAGCAATTATCTAAATGATAATTATATTTCTGTCAGAGTGGATATAGATAATTTAGAAGGATATGCCTATAAAGAGGAATATCAAATACGATACTTACCGACTTTATTAATCTTAAACGAACAAGGACAATTAATAAAAAAATATGAAGAGTCTTTTGCCCCTTCTAAATTATTGACCATTTTAAAAGATCATAACAAAGGAGGACATAATCCGCATTATTATTCTACTGCCTCTACAGCTACCTATCAGCCTGCTAATCCTGTTCAAGCAGAAGTGCAAGATGCGCCACAATACCGTCCTGCGCTTACTAGCGATTTTCCGAGTTCACCATCAGTGGCTCCAAATGAAACACCATCTAGACCACCTACCCCCAAGTACGAAGAAACGACTTCGGTCACCACCAATGAGTATATGGTTGCTAGTCCTAGTGTTGCCTCTAGTCCTAGTGTTGCATCTAGTCCTAGTGTTGCATCTAGTCCTAGTGCTACCGTTAGCAGTACCTTTACGCCCTCTTCCTCTAGTAGTTCAGCAGGAGAAACCTTGGTGTCCACGCCTTCAATGGTAGATTATAGTGCGACAGGAACTTATGAATTTAGTGTAAAACCGGCTCCAAGAAATGGATATAGTGTACAAGTAGGAGCCTATTACGAATATGGCAATGTGTTACGAGAAGTGGCAGCTTTTCAAAAGGAATATCTCGATGTGGTTTTCGTTCAAATTTCTAAAATGAATGGATCCAATTGCTACAAGGTATTAATGGGTCATTTCGGTACGCATGATAGCGCTACCCAACATAAAGCTTTTTTGAAAGAACGGGGTTTGGATTGTTTTGTAAAGGATTTGTCTAGTATGTAAATACCTGGCAAGTTTTCAAACAAAAAAATGGCTCGTTTCTTAATTGAAACGAGCCATTTTTTTTTATGCTCCCCCAATTACTCCCCCTCTAAGGCAACCTAACCTGTCTGACTATTGCTATCCAAGTTTGTAGTAAATTTTCAATGATGAATTTTGAATGATTGAATTTTGAATAATACGAGCCGCAATAAGGCGAAAACACTAAGATTTAAGAAAATAGTCCATTCAAAATTTTTCATTTAAAATGGAGTACTTACGGTTTGTTGACCTTACTACTTGATATGCAGTAGGTATATGATTAAAAAACCATTATAATATATAGTGTAATATCACTGAAAAAATTACCTTAGTGTTTTTAATGAAAGTACTCCCTACTTTTATTATAACTTTTCACTAGTATTTTAAAAATAAAAAGTGATATGCATAAACAAAAATTAAGTAAACACATCTTGGGTTTATTATGTTTTTTCTTCTGTGCTTTCCAAATTCAGGCACAAACTATTACTGGTACTATCGTAGATGCCGATACGAATGACCCCTTAATTGGGGCTAGCATTATAGTTAAAGGCACCACAACGGGTACGGTGACAGATTTAGATGGAGATTTTTCTTTAACGGTTGGAGCTATACCTGTGGATTTATTAGTCACTTACACTGGCTATACAACCCAAACGGTATCAGTAAATTCAGCGGCTAATGCACTTGCTATTAGGTTAGCCGCAGGTCTAAAATTAGATGAAGTGGTCGTTACAGGTTCTCGTGGTAAGCCACGTACCATTCTTACTTCACCCGTACCGATTGATAATATCAATGCGGCAGAATTAAAAGCAAGTGGGCAAAAATCGGTTAATCAGATGATTAACTATAAAGTACCTTCTTTTAACTCTACACCTCAAACTATTTCAGATGCTTCTGCACATTTCGATCCTTCTGAATTGAGAAATTTAGGACCTTCCAGAACGTTGGTATTAATCAACGGAAAACGAAAAAACCAAAGTGCACAGGTGTATTTGAATAGAACCCCCGGAAGAGGGGAAGTTGGAACGGATTTTAAATCATTTCCTGCTGGAGCAATAGAGCGAATCGAAGTATTAAGAGATGGGGCAAGTGCCCAGTATGGGTCCGATGCAGTGGCAGGAGTAATAAATATTATTCTAAAGGAACGGGTCAATGAAACGACCATTAATTTAGAGACGGGTGTTACCTATCAAGGAGATGGATTTAATTACGCTGCTGATATCAACCACGGATTTAAATTGGGGGACAAAGGCTTTTTAAATTTAACAGGAGATATATTCCATACGGATAGAACAAATAGAGCAGGAACTCCACAAGGAGATGGGTTATTTGGCTTTTTATACGCTATTGATGCCATTCCTTTAGGAGCAGCTGGACCTCAAGAAGCTACCCCTGGTGTTTTGGCGACTGCTGAACAAATTAGAGATGGAGATACCGATTGGCAAAGAGAAAATCCCGATTTAGGAATGAATGTAGGTATTCCTGAACAGGATAGGTATTCCTTATTTGCGAATTTAGGTTTACCCTATGCGAATGGGGAATTTTATGTGAACGGAGGCTATACTTTTAGATACGGAAAATCCTTTGCACTATATAGAGCACCTTACTGGCCAGGTGTAGGCGCCAATAGAGATAATAATCCTTTATGGACGGATAGATCTCAACCATTCCAAGGATTCCAACCTACCTTCGAAAGTGACATCAAAGATATTACCTTCACCATCGGTAATAAATTCTTTTTTAATGATTGGACAGCAGATGTAAGTTTAACGAATGGTTCTAACGATGTACAATATTTAGTATCAAATTCTGTAAATGTAGGGTTGGGGGCTAATAGTCCAACCGAGGTGGATCCAGGTGGATATAATTTTGCCAATACTTTGGGTAATATAGATCTGTCTAGACAATTTGGTGATTTATCTTTTTCTGCTGGTGCAGAAATTAGAAGTGAAAGTTTTGAATCAAGAGCAGGAGAAGAAGCGTCTTACATAGAAGGAGGCGTACAGTCTTTTCCTGGCTTACAACCTTCTAATGCTTTAGATGAAAGTAGAACAAATATTGGTATTTATGCAGGACTAGATATGGACGTCAGCGAGTCTTTTCTAGTAGGTGGTGCTTTACGATATGAAAGCTTTTCAAAAATTGGCGATGGAGATAGCAGAAGCAATTTATCTTGGAAAGTAAATGCCCGACAAATTTTAGGCGATAATAAAGGCGCTATTCGAGCATCTGTAAGTACTGGATTTAGAGCACCCTCTCTACACCAAATTTATTTGAGTAATATCCAAACTTTATTAGTTGGAAATGAAGTGGCTCAACAGGGTACGTTTAATAATGTAAGTGATGTCACTAGAAATTTATTACAAGTGCCTCAATTGGATGTGGAGACTTCCCTTAACTTCACGGCTGGTTTAACTTATAGATTAACCGATAATCTATCCGCTACTTTTGATTACTATAATATCTCCGTAGATGACAGAGTATTATTGACCAATCAAATTAGTACTGGTGCATTACCTGAAGGAAATTCTGTTCGAACTGGACTGGAAGGAGATGGTGTAGAAAGTTTCGTATTTTTCACCAATGCCGCAGATACCAAAACACAGGGAATTGATTTGGTTCTAAATTTAGACAATGTTCGAGCTGGTGGGAATGGTTCACTAGGATTTACCGCAGCCTTAAACTGGAATGATATTGAGGTGGATGCAGATGGTATTACGGTACCTCCTGTCTTTTCAGACAATAATATTGATATTTTTGGTAGAGAAGAAATTGGTCGAATAGAAACGGGAAGACCAAATTTAAAAGCATCTGTAGGCGTGTCTTATAAAACGGGCGGACTACGATTCAACTTCAATAATACTTACTTTGGAGGCGTATCAGAAATACATCCTACTGACCCATCGCTTGATCAAGAATATTCAGGAAAAGTAATTACGGATTTAGTGGTTGGTTACGATATCAATGATAAAATCAATGTTAATTTTACAGCCAATAATTTATTTGATGTTTATCCAGATGAATTAAGTAATGGTGACGCTGATTTTAATGTTAATCTCGGCGGTCGATTCAGATATCCTTGGCACGTAAATCAATTTGGATTTATGGGGGGGCTGTTTAAATTTGGTGCTACGATTAAATTATAAGAAAAGAAAACGATAAGTTTTCCGATAGAAAGGCTCATAAACAGACTGTTGATGAGCCTTTCTGTTTTTTCATACTTATGCTATATTACAATGGAGCTTCATAAAAAATCAATTTTAGATAGTGTCCTAATTTTGAACTACACCTTTCTCTGTCTATGTATTTTATTAGGTAGCTGTACGCCAAACAAAACAGAAGCAACTTCTCCTACTAAACAAGAACTGCCCAATTTCCTTTTAATCTTAACCGACGATCAAGGCTATGGAGATTTGTCTGCCTTTGGGGCGAAAGATATAGCCACACCTAATATTGATTTGCTAGGAAAAGAAGGGACGAAGTACACTCGTTTTTATGTTCCTCAATCTCAATGCACGCCCTCAAGAGCAGGAATACTTACGGGTTGTTATCCAAATCGAGTAGGCGTTGATTGGGTATTTTTGCCGCATTCCAAAACAGGACTTAACCCAGAAGAAGAAACCATTGCCGACCTCCTGCAAACAGTAGGCTATACTTCCGCTTATTATGGCAAATGGCACTTGGGGCATCATCCAGCATTTCTTCCCACTAACCAGGGGTTTGATGAATATTTTGGTATCCCTTACTCTAACGATATGTGGCCGCTAAACCCTCGAAAAGACTATACCTTTCCTCCCCTACCACTGATAAAAAATACAACTACGATTGATACAGTTGATGAAGTCCTTCAAAAAAATATGACTCGTTTGTTGACGGAGAAAACCATTGCTTTTATCAAACAACATCAGGAAAAGCCTTTTTTTGCCGTGCTTTCACATCCTATGCCGCATGTCCCTTTATATGTATCTGACGAATTTAAAGGAAAATCAAAAAGAGGTTTGTATGGCGATGTCATGATGGAATTAGACTGGTCCACAGGGGAGATTATGAAAACGCTCAAAGACCTACATATCGACCAACACACAATGGTGCTTTTTATGTCGGATAATGGTCCTTGGATTGCCTACGGAGATCATGGGGGTTCAACTGGTGGATTAAAAGAAGGAAAAGAAACTTCTTTTGAAGGCGGTATTCGTTCTCCTTTAATAATTCGCTATCCAAATAAAATACCTGCTGGAAAAACTATTGATACGCCTATTAATGGAATTGATCTTTTACCTACCTTCGCCCACTTAGCAGACGCTCCTCTACCTAGCAAAAAAATTGATGGTAAAAATGTATTAGCTCAGTTGCAAGGAACGTCTGAACTAATGGCGCATGAGGCTTACTATTTTTACATGAATAAAAATCAGTTAGAAGCAGTGATGACCCAAGAATGGAAATTAGTCTTACCGCATTCCTTTAATTCTTTAAATGGCAGGCCAGGTGGACAAGATGGTGCTTTGGTCCCTTATGAGGAAATAGGCACCGACCTCGCCCTCTATAACCTAATTAATGATCCTTTTGAAACGAAAAATAGGATTGCGAACCATCCAGAGGTGGTCCAGCAATTACAAGCAAAAGCAGATAGCATTCGTATTATTTTAGGAGATAAAATAACTGGAATCCAAGGGACGGAAGTGAGACCTTTGGGACAATACAATTGACATAAGTGCGTAATAATTTGAGAGCTTAAAGAATAACTCTTCCGCTCACTCAAAGTGAGCAGACGAGACGCTATCATTCAATCAGCTCACTCAAAGTGAGCTGATTGATAATTTTGCGACCTCTAGATGGTTTACACTCAATTGACATATTCCCTATTTTTACACCTCATATTAATCAGTTCCATTCTCGTAATAAATTATTATGACAAAAATAACAGAGATACTCGATCAGAAAGTGGCGGCTGCTCGACTAGGCGGTGGTCAGACTAGAATAGACAAACAACACCAAAAAGGAAAATTAACAGCAAGAGAGCGAGTCCACTTTTTATTGGATGAAGGATCATTTGAAGAAATAGGAATTTTGGTTACCCATCGTACTACGGACTTTGAGATGGAAAAACAACAGTTTTATGGAGATGGTGTGGTAACAGGGTATGGAACCATCAATGGTCGTTTGGTCTATGTATTTGCACAGGACTTTACGGTATTTGGAGGGGCCTTATCAGAAACCCATGCAGAAAAGATTTGTAAGATTATGGATTTAGCCATGAAAACAGGGGCCCCTGTCATAGGACTAAATGACAGCGGCGGGGCAAGAATCCAAGAAGGGGTTCGATCTCTAGGTGGGTATGCAGATATTTTCTATCGGAATGTAATGGCATCGGGAGTGGTGCCTCAGATTTCTGCTATTATGGGACCCTGTGCTGGAGGGGCGGTTTATTCCCCTGCGATGACCGATTTTACGATCATGGTAGAAAACTCCAGTTATATGTTTGTTACTGGACCCAATGTGGTAAAGACCGTAACGAATGAAGAGGTAACTTCTGAGGAATTAGGAGGGGCCAGTGCCCATTCTACAAAATCTGGCGTTACGCATTTAACGGCAAGCAATGATATGGACTGTATCGAACAAATCAAGCAATTGCTGAGTTATATGCCACAAAATTGTGAAGAAACCCCTGCGATTCTACCTTATGAACTAGGAGAAGAAACAAGAGAAATATTAGAAAGCATTGTTCCTGAATCTGCCAATCAGCCGTATGATATGCGGGAGGTGATTGAGGGTATCACGGATGAGGACTCTTTCTTTGAAATACACAAAGATTTTGCAGAAAATATCGTGGTAGGCTTTGCCAGATTAGCAGGCAGAAGCATCGGTATCGTAGCGAACCAGCCGACCAGTCTAGCTGGCTGTTTGGATGTAAATAGTTCTAGAAAAGCAGCTCGTTTTACTCGATGTTGTGATTGTTTTAATATTCCCTTATTGGTCTTAGTCGATGTGCCTGGGTTTTTGCCTGGTACCGATCAAGAATGGAATGGAATTATCGTCAATGGAGCGAAGTTATTATATGCCTTAAGCGAAGCTACTGTTCCAAGAGTTTCTGTGATAACTAGAAAAGCTTATGGAGGTGCGTATGATGTGATGAATAGCAAACACATCGGCGCAGATCTAAATTTTGCTTGGCCTACGGCTGAAATCGCGGTAATGGGAGCAAAGGGGGCAAGTGAAATTATATTCCGAAAAGAAATAAAAGCGGCAGAAGACCCTATTTCAAAATTAGCTGAAAAAGAGGCAGAGTACGCACAAAAATTTGCGAACCCCTATTCCGCTGCCAAAAGAGGATTTATAGACGAGGTGATTTATCCAAAAGATACCAGAAGAAAATTGATTAAAGCCTTTGCAATGCTGGAAAATAAAGCGGTGAGCTTGCCTAAGAAAAAACATGGAAATATTCCTTTGTAAGTGGTGGGAAAAATTTTGGCATTATGGCATTGTGGTGTTATGGCATTGCGGCTTTATGGCCATAAAGCCATCCTGCCACAATGCCAAAACGCCTATTGTCAGACTTTCAAAATCAAAGCAGCTAAGTCTGCTAATCTTGCTGAATAGCCTGCCTCATTATCATACCAGCTCACTACTTTGATGAAGTTACCACCAATAACATCGGTCATCAAAGAATCAAATATGGAAGAGTGTGGGTTTCTAACAATATCACTTGATACAATAGGATCTGTCTGATATTCTAAAATCCCTTTCATTTTACCTTCCGCCATTTTTTTGAAAGTAGCATTTATTTCTTTGACGGTCGTTTTTTTCTTTACTAAAGCATTCACCTCTATCAACGATCCAGTAACGGTAGGTACTCGTAAAGCAATGGCAGATAATTTGCCAGCTACTTCTGGTACTACTTTACCTACTGCTATAGCCGCTCCTGTTGAAGTAGGAACAATATTATAGGCAGCTGCTCTTGCTCTTCTTAAATCGCTGTGAGGAGCATCTTGGATGCGCTGATCGGAAGTATAGGCGTGTGTAGTAGTCATTGACCCCACTTTCAAGCCCCATTTATCATTGATAATTTTTGCAACTGGCGCTAAGCAATTGGTCGTACAAGATGCATTAGAAAAAACGTTCTTTCTTCTATCTAATTTATTATCATTTACCCCTAGTACAATTGTCTGTACCCCTTCACTCTTTGCTGGAGCGGAAATGATTACATCTTTAGCACCTGCCGTTAAATGCAACCCTGCTTTCTCTTTCGTTCTGAATACACCCGTACACTCTAAAACTAAATCCACTCCCAATTTTTTCCAAGGTAGATTTTCAGGATTGCGTTCAGAAAATGCCTTTATTTTCTTTCCTTTTACAATTAAGGTATCCTCTGTAGAAGACACAGCACCATCAAAAGTACCTTGCGCAGAATCATATTTTAATAAATGTGCTAAAGTTGCATTATCTGTTAAGTCATTGATTGCAACTACTTTTATGCCTTTCCTTTTTAATAAATTTCTAAAGGTGAGTCTTCCAATTCGACCGAAGCCATTGATTGCAACTTTTTTTATTGCCATGTTATAATGAGATTTGAAGTCGGGTTATAGAAAATAGTAAGGGAGTGGATAAAATAACTTCCTAATAAATTATTTTGATTATTGAGTACTAATCATTGGTTATTAGCTAGTTACACGTTTTCATTACGCTTAGCAAATAATTAATAATCAGTAATTAACAATGTCCCACCACTTAGGTTAACCGTTCGACTTAGTGTAAAATTTACAATAATTATTTTTTAAGGCTGCAAATATATACGTTCTAGAAAATATTTGCAGTTTACCCCTGCCATAAATGCGGTATTTTCTCTTTTTTTGCAGGAAAAGAGTAGAAAAATGTTGGATAGCTGAAAAAAAATTTGACTTTTAAATAAAAAAAATCATACCTTCGCAAACTTTTTTGCTAGAACCCTAGTTATATAAGTATATAATCCTGCGTACATTGACTCACCAAACACCTAAGATTAAACAAACGCATACTTGATTAGAGCAGAATCATTTTGGCTTTAAAAAGAACTTATTCAAATTGCAAATTGTTTTCAACAGGTGACGGCACTTATTCTCGATTTTCACCACTATCTTAAACAGAACATACTTTGTCTTAGCACCTTGAAATCAAAGTTATATTTGTCTTAACAACATATTTACAAAACACTTAATAGACAAAAATCAATTTGCTAAAAAAAGGACAAACTTATTTCTTATTTCCAGAATATATCCTTATAATAAGCCGTTTGTTTTGAATAAGTTGTGACTTCATATACTAAATATTGGTCATACTTATTCCAACTAATTTAGAAGACTCGTTTTTTTAACATACCAATTTCATCCACAATTTATGCGTGCATTAGTAATTACCAACACTATTACCAGGAGAGATGAAAAATCTCTGGAAAAGTATTTCAATGAAATCTCCAGGTACGGGGTTCTCAGTCCAGAAGAGGAGCTTGACATGTTCAAGCGAATCAAAAACAACGACGAGGACGCTTTACAGAAGATTGTTAATCACAACCTACGTTTCGTTGTTTCTGTATCGAAGCAATACCAAGGTTTGGGATTATCTTTAGGCGATTTGATTAATGAAGGCAATTTGGGGTTAATCAAAGCGGCAACTCGTTTTGATGAGACCAAAGGTTTCAAATTCATTTCTTATGCAGTTTGGTGGATCCGTCAATCTATCTTACAAGCTCTAAATGAAAAATCTAGAAAAATCAGATTGCCTTTAAACCACCAATCTAACGTTTCTAAGATTATTGCGAAACGAACAGAATTACTCCAAAAGATGGAAAGGGAGCCAACTATGGAGGAATTAGCAGAAGAGACTGGTTTCTCTGAAGAAGTAGTTCGCAAGAGCCTAGAATCTTACAAGAAATGTCGTTCTTTGGATGCACCTGTTGACGAAGACAGCGATACTTCTTTAAGCGGATTGATGGAAGACAAAGAGGTGGAGCGACCAGATTATGATTTGGCGTACAACGAATCCATCCACATTCAAGCCCAACAATTATTAGATATTCTTCCTCCTAGAGAGGCTTCTGTTTTGAAGTTATTCTTCGGTATCGACAGAAAATATCCAATGAACTTAGGAGAAATCAGTGAAACAATGGGCATTAGCCGAGAGCGTGTCCGACAAATCAAGGATAGAGGTTTAGACATCTTAAGAAAAGCCTCTAAACGAAGTTCACTAGAATTTAGCTTAAACTAAGCTAACGTAAACACTAAGGAAATTAAAAGCCCAACTAGCTATGCTAGTTGGGCTTTTTTTTGTTGCGAGTGAACGGTCATTCAGCCAACTAATCAGATGAACTGAAAGTCATCAGATTAGACGTTTTCGTTCAATCTGATCACTCAAAGTGATCTGATTGATGAATACACCAATGGTCTTCGGAATTACCTAACAGTCAAAAATCAGGTTCTCTGACAAATCCCGTGGAATAAGATTTTAACCGTCCGATGACTTCGTCGTCGGATGGCTAAAATCAGCTCATCCGACGACGCTAGTCATCGGACGAGTTGATTTTTCACGGGATATGTCAAAGAACCAAAAAAATGAATGGGGGCAAAAATAAAAAAAGCCTTTCAAACCTAGTTGAAAGGCTTTTTTAACGAATCAATTATCTTTAAAATTCGCAAATTCCTTTTTCAAATATTGTTCGAGTTCATCTACATTGTTGAACTGCTCGAAGATTTCTTTGAATTTATTATTTTTTTTTTGCTGGTTATTCCCTCCACTAGAAGGTAATACATAGTTAAAGACATCTTCATCCCTTATTTCCTCCCCACTGAGAATAATTAAGCGTTCTACCACATTGCGAAGCTCTCTGATATTACCTGTCCAATTGACATTTTGTAAAGCTATAACGGCTTCTTTGGTAATTTTCTTCTGAGCAATGCCATACTCATTACAAATAGTATTAATAAAATGCTCTACTAATAATGGAATATCTTCTCGACGATCATTTAAAGGAGGAACATCAATAATAATAACGGCTAATCGGTGATATAAATCCTCTCTAAAACGACCTTCTGATATTTCTCTTCGGAGATCTTTGTTGGTAGCGGCAATGACTCTTACATCCACTTTTATTTCCTTATCTCCACCAACCCTGGTGATTCGGCTTTCCTGCAAAGCTCGAAGCACTTTTGCTTGTGCTTTCAAGCTCATATCGCCAATTTCATCGAGGAAAATAGAACCTCCATTGGCTTGCTCGAATTTACCTGTTCTATTTTTGTGTGCTCCTGTAAAGGAACCTTTCTCGTGACCAAACAACTCACTTTCGATGAGTTCAGAAGGGATGGCTGCACAATTCACCTCTACAATTGGAGCTTGGTTACGATGACTCTTAGTATGTATCCATCTTGCTACCAATTCTTTTCCAGACCCGTTAGGCCCTGTTACCAATACTCTAGCATCGGTTGGTCCTACTTTTTCAATATCTTCTTTCACCTTGTGGATAGCAGAAGATTCTCCTATTATTTCTTGTGTTTTAGTTCTAGATACTTTCTTTCTTAGAACTTTTGCTTCTACAATTAAACTGGATTTATCCATTGCATTTCGCAATGTGATGAGCATCCTGTTTAAATCTGGTGGCTTGGAGATAAAATCAAACGCCCCTCTTTTAACCGCATCTACAGCGGTATCAATATTTGCATGACCAGAGATCATAACCACAGGGGTATCTGGCACCAATAATTGAAGTCGCTCTAGGGCATCCATGCCATCCATCTTAGGCATTTTAATGTCCATGACGACTACGTCATATTGATCTCGCTTTAGCTTGACAAGGCATTCCAATCCATCACAAGCTTCATCTACTTCATATTTTTCAAATTCCAGTATTTCACGTAGCGTTCTTCTAATGCTCGGTTCGTCATCAACGATTAAAACTTTTGCCATGGATGATGTAATTTTTTATAGTGTTTCAAATAAATTGTCAGATGTATAGATGTAATCTTTAGGAGAATATTTTCCGATTTTTAACTGGGCATGTAAGAGCATTTGATCAATGCTATGATAAAAGGGAATTGTGTTGTACGGGAGTGTTTTTTCTCTGTATCTATCGAGTCAGCTTCATCCTTCTAAACTGTTTCAGGTTTACCTACTCAAAGGGTAAGATTAAAGTATAACGTGCTTTACAGCTTTTAAGTTACTTTAAAATTAAGGAAAAGTAAATACTTATCAAAACTGATTTTTACTTTTTGGCTTCTTTGGAGTTATCAAGTAGCAATAGGGATGACGTTTCCTAAATGGGATGCCATTCCTATTGCCATTCATCCAATCAAATAGTCACCTTTTCCCATAGCGGACTCGCATAATGCCCTTCGCTTGTAAGAGCTTGTAGCGCAGCCACTACCGTTGGTCGGTCCTCTTGATAAGTAACGCCATACCACATAGCACCAGTTGGAATGACCGCCATTTTTACCGTTCCATTATTAATCAACTCATTAGCGATTAATGGAATATAGTATTCTGCTTTTGGGTTGGTATAATTTTCACGGACAAAGTTTTCGAAGCCCGTTTCAAGCTTTTCAAATATGCTATGATGGAAGCCGAAAAAATTCATAGAAACTAGGGTATCTGGAGATAGACTAATTCTCTTTTCCCCATCCTTATAAACGATGTATTGATGAAATCGCTCAATTCCGATTCTTTCCGTCATACCTGTTAGAAAGCTATCGGCATCCATATTGCAAACGCCTCTGTTCACAGACCCATGATCGGAAACGGTTTTACCTAGTTTATAACCTACCATTGAATATAAGTCAGGCGCAGCTTGGTCTCTTAAAAAATCGGCCATCAATTGATACGCTTCTATACCATAGTAATCATCTGCATTGATAACGGCAAAAGGTTCATTGATTTGGTCTTTAGCTGCTAACACTGCATGGGCCGTTCCCCATGGTTTAGTTCTTTCGGGTAGGTCAGCTATACCGTCGATGGCAACATTAATTTGTTGGAAAGCATAGCCTACTTCAATTTGATCTTCAAAAAGATCATTGAAGCGTTCTTTAAAAGCAGTTTCAAAGCTTTCTCTTATAACAAATACCACTTTTCCGAAGCCAGCTTTGATGGCATCGTAGATAGAGAATTCCATGATGGTTTCCTCTTGTGGTCCTACACCGTCTAGTTGTTTTAAACCACCATAACGACTACCCATGCCGGCTGCTAAAACTAAAAGAGTTGGTTTCATATAGAATTAATTAGAATTAAAAATAAACGTTAGTTATTTTGAAAAAATCTATAATTAGATAAAAATAGTGTCTTTTGTAAAAAAATATCATTTGGACTAACGAGCAATTGACAAAATAGTTGGAGACAAAATTACCTTTTCACATGTTAAGAGAGAATTAAATTTTGAGCAATAGACTAATAAAAGAGTTAACTTTGCAGCCTTTTTGAAAATCCGATTACTAGATTTGATTCTATAAAATATATAGATTGGAATTTGGGTTTTGGGATTTGGAATTTCAACCAGATTATGGACATTAGAAATATTGCCATTATAGCACACGTTGACCACGGGAAAACGACGCTAGTGGATAAAATGATTTTTGCGGGTAAACTCTTTGGCGATCACGAAAAGCCAGGAGAGTTAATTATGGATAATAATGATTTGGAACGAGAGCGTGGAATTACCATCGTTTCAAAAAATGTATCTATTACCTACAAAGGGGTTAAGATTAATATTATTGATACCCCTGGTCACAGCGATTTTGGAGGAGAAGTAGAACGTGTACTGAATATGGCAGATGGGGTGATTCTATTAGTAGATGCCTTTGAAGGACCTATGCCGCAGACTAGATTTGTATTGCAAAAGGCAATTGAATTGGGTTTGAAGCCAATGGTGGTCGTTAATAAGGTAGATAAAGAGAACTGTACGCCAGAAGAAGTAAATGAAGCGGTTTTTGATCTAATGATCAATCTGGATGCTACAGAAGAACAATTGGATTTTAATACCTTATATGGCTCTGCTAAGTATGGCTGGATGAGTGATGATTGGCAACAACCTACGGATAATATTACGCCACTATTGGATGCCATTATTGAGCATATACCTCCGCCAACGGTTGAAGAAGGAACGGTCCAAATGTTAGTTACTTCCTTAGACTATTCTAAATATACGGGTCGAATGGCTATCGGCAGACTGAATAGAGGAACCTTGAAGACGAATACGGATGTGGCATTGATCAATAAGGAGGGAGAGATCAAAAAGCATCGAATTAAAGGTATGTTTACTTTTGAGGGGCTAGGTAAAAAGAAGGTAGAAGAAGTACAAGCAGGAGATATTTGTGCCATTCAAGGAGTAGAGAATTTTGAGATCGGAGATACGATAGCGGACCCTGAAAATCCAGAAGCATTGGCCACCATCGCTATTGATGAACCTACCATGTCTATGCTTTTTACCATTAATGATTCTCCATTCTTTGGGCAGGAAGGAAAATTTGTTACTTCTCGACATATCAAGGAGCGTTTGGAAAAGGAATTAGAAAAGAACTTGGCACTTCGAGTAGAGCAGACTGAATCAGCGGATTCTTTCAAGGTATATGGGAGAGGGGTGCTTCACTTGTCGGTGTTGATTGAGACGATGCGAAGAGAAGGATATGAATTACAAATAGGTCAGCCACAAGTTATCATCAAACAAATGGATGGTATTAAGAGCGAACCTATTGAAGAATTAACCATTGACATTCCGGAGGCTACTTCTGGAAAAGCGATAGAAATGGTGACGAAGCGAAAAGGGATGATGTTGGCTATGGAGCCAAAAGCGGATCGGGTCTTATTACAATTTGAGATTCCCTCCAGAGGGATTATCGGATTGAGAAGTAACTTGATGACTTCTTCTGCTGGAGAAGCTATTATGACCCACCGTTTTAAAGAATTTCAACCCTTCAAAGGAGAAATTCCAGGTAGAATTAATGGCTCTTTAATTAGTATGGAGAAAGGAAAATCTATTCCTTATAGTATCAATAATCTTCAAGAAAGAGGTAAGTTTTTTATCAAACCTAATGAGGAGATTTACGAAGGACAAGTGGTAGGAGAGAATAGCCGTCCAGGTGACTTGGTGATTAATTTGACTAAAACGAAGAAGCTAAGTAATATGCGTTCCTCTGGGGCAGATGCGAAGATGCGTTTGGTGCCACCTGTGGTATTCTCCTTAGAGGAGGCATTGGAATATATTCAAGCAGATGAATATGTGGAAGTGACGCCAACTTCTATTCGTCTCAGAAAAGTATTGCTGAAAGATCATGAGCGCAAGCGTGCTAACAATAAAGCCTTGAGTGTTGTGTAAGAAGTTAAAGTTATTAAAGGTTATTGAGAGTTATTAAAGCTCTCAATAACCTTTAATAACTTACAATAACCCTCAATAACACGAAGTAATCTCCCTCTTACAGCTCCCGAACCCAAATATTTCGATAACTCACCGGATTACCATGATCTTGCAATCGCAAAGATCCCTTTCCATGCGGCGGATTTTTAGGCAAGCCGATATAAGGCGTCGTTCCTTTTATTTCTACATTATTTTGGACTAGAATTCCATTTTGAATGACGGTCAAAGTGCCTGATCGAACCTTCATTCCATCATCATTAAAGACTGGAGCCATATAAATAATATCATAGGTTTGCCATTCTCCTGGAGCGCGGCAGGCATTGACCAAGGGCAAGTATTGCTTATAAATAGAAGCGGCTTGTCCATTAGAATAAGTGCGATTTTTATAGCTGTCTAATACCTGCACTTCATAGGTGTCACTTAAAAACACACCGCTATTACCTCGTCCTTGCCCCTTTCCCTCGATTTCTTTTGGTGTTCTCCATTCTAGGTGTAATTGACAGCTACCAAACTTTCGTTTTGTCTTTACATCTCCTGTTCCCTTTACGACGGTCATAGCACCATCTGCTATTTTCCAACCAGCAGCTTCTCCTTTTCCATTGGTCCATCCATCCAGACTAGTTCCATCGAATAAAATAATGGCGTCAGAGGGTGGGGCAGTGCCTGTGCCTGGGCTTACGACTCTTGGTTCGGGCTCCCAAACTTCTGTTGCTTTGGGGTCTTCGATTTGTGCTTCTAAGTATAAGTAGGCACAAAGAGAACATAGGATTAGAAAGAATAGTCTTAATTTCATTATGTTAGATATTATTTGGTGTTATTTTATGCTTTGATCGCATATTGAAATAAATACTCATAATAAGGTTGGCATTTTGAGGCTAGTGCTGCTAAATTACCAAAAAGTTGTATTTTTTTCTCTACATAGGGTTGAAAATGGGTAGACTGATGCACATTAGCATACCAATATTTTGCCCAACAGCCATCTTCTGGCCTAGGTCCTTGTTTCCAGTGCAGCATTTTTTTATCGAAAGCAAGACCCAACTTCTGACAGAGTTGGGTTAAGACTTTTTGAGGGTTTAATAATAATTGTTTGGCATCCACCACCGCAGCCACTTTCCCTGCTGCTTCCAGTTTTTTAAATAAATCAAATTGCATTTTGATCCCCACATCGTGCATGGCTGGATTGTCCACGATCTTGACATAAGAAGATAGGATACGTTTGGGATCTCTTATTAGTAATATATTGTCCATTTCAAATAAGAAGTCCTCCTCTAATTCAATCAAATGATGGGTCATTTGTTTGAATAATACATGGGGGGTTGTATAGGTATGATGCAGCATCTGATCTACTACTTTTGCTCCATCATTTTCCATCGTATCCAATATCTCTTGGGTGCCAGGGTGGGTAGCTTGTGTATGGGTATTGAGTAGATAATGGGCATATAAGGGTTCATCTACTACGGTCATGTCTGCTCGCTGCGCAAAAGCGTACATAAAAGCGGTGGAAATATTTCTTGGGCTGGACCAGACGTTGATTCTTTTTTGCATCTGTTAGTTTAGTTTTAACCACATTAGTTCACAAAGTTGGGTCACATCAGGACACATTAGATAGACTTGCTGATGTGCCCTTATGTGATATAACTAATGTGCCTTTATGTGGTTAAATTTACACCAAAACATAAAAAGTAAATGAAGGAAAAAAATACTGCAATAAAGAAATATTTCAAGATTTTATAGCAACTATTTCAAGAAAATACCAATTTACAAGAGCAGATAGGTATGGAAAAATATTAAATCAAATACTAATTCGACTCAGCTTTTTCCTATATTCGGCACTGCAAAGAATCTGATGATTTTTCCAAAATGCCATAACACCACAAAACCACAACACCAACTAAAAAGTATGAAAGAAGTACATGGCACGCACAATGCCCTTCCAGATGATAGGAATGAATCGGTTTTGATCTATGTAAATGGAGAATTACTGCCTCGATCTGAAGCTAAAATATCAGTCTTTGATAGCGGTTATTTGGTGGGGGATGGCATCTGGGAAGCAGTACGGATGTATGATGGGGTATTGGTTTTTTTGGATTTGCATTTAGAGCGCTTATGGCAGGCGGCGGCTACGATTGGAATGGATTTAAAAATGACCAAACAAGAGTTAGTTGAAAAATTATGGTTAACTTTGAAAACCAATAAGATGCATGGTAATGCCTATATCCGTTTCATGGTAACCCGTGGTATCAAAAAAACGCCCTCTCAAGATCCCCGCTTAACGATTAGCGGACCCAACCTAGTTATAATCGCAGAACATAAGAAGGCCTCCAACGAAAGTAAAGAGAAAGGAATTACCCTTTTTACTAGTACGATTCGTAGAGGTTCGCCAGATTATTTGGATCCTCGTTTAAATTGCCATAGCAAATTACATGAGGTCATGGCACTGGTACAAGCCATTGAAGCGGGGGCAGATGAGGCGTTGATGTTGGATATACACGGCTTCGTTTCCACTTGTAATGCGACCAACTTCTTTATGATAAAAAATGGGGAAGTGTGGACCTCTACAGGTCAGTATTGTATGAATGGAATCACCAGGGGGAATATCATTCAAGTCTGCCACGAAAATGGCCTTGTTTGTAAAGAAAAAAACTTTTCTTTATTTGATGTATATGGGGCAGATGAAGCCTTTGTGACAGGTACTTTTGGCGGGGTAACACCCGTAACCAAAATAGATGGAAGGGTGATAGGAGAAGGAAAATATGGTCCAATAGCAAAAAAAATAAGCAAATTATATCAAGAATTAGTGAAATCGGAAGTAGTGAAAATAGGGAAGAGTGTTAAGTGAAGAATGAAGAGTTAAGCACACTATTCACTCTACATTCTTAACTCTTCACTCCACACTCTTATTTCCTCACTGACATAAAGACTGCTCAAGAGCGCATGACATTCCAAAATCTAGGATACCTTCGGTACATCTTTAGCTGACTTATAAACAATTTGAATACGGAATTAATCATAATCAGCCAATTGTTAAACTCCGGGGTATCCTTTTTTTATTTTTAGGAGTCAGGAGTCAGGAGTCAGGAGTCAGGAGTCAGGAGTCAGGAAGAAAATAC